>NZ_JBEXYU010000052.1:0-54830 GCF_040631115.1 Nonomuraea sp. NPDC005692
CCAGCTTCAACCCGGCCTCGGTGACCTCCGGCAACTCCTCCACGCTGACCCTGTCGGTCGGCGCCTCCACGGCCCAGGGCACCTACCCGATCACCGTGACCGGCACCGGCTCCACCACGCACACCGCGACCTACACGCTCACGGTCGGCACCGGCAACCCCGGCCGCACGTTCACCAACAACACCGACTACCAGATCAGGGACTACTCCACCGCCCGGAGCCCGATCACGTCCACCGCGACGGGCACCGCGATCTCCCCGGTCAAGTTGTCCATCACGATCAGCCACACCTGCGCCGAGGACCTGAACATCCGGCTCCGCGGCCCGAACGGCACCTACTACCTGGTCGACGCCTACGGTGGCACCAGCTGCACGCAGTACGGCACCAGGACCTTCTCGGTCCCGGTCAGCCAGCAGGCCGCCGGCACCTGGACGCTCGACATCAGGGACGTCTACGCCGGTGACACCGGCTTCCTGGACACCTGGAGCATCACGCTCTAGCCGTCGGAACCAGGGACAGCGAGCCCCGGCCGGACCTCCGGCCGGGGCTCCTTCACGTTGTCCCGGATGCGCTGAGCTCCGGGTTCATCCGGACAAGCCGCGTTCAGCTCTCCCCGCCCATCGCGGCTGCGGCTGCCGGGAGGTTGACGTAGTCGCGCAGACGGGTGATCCGCCCATGCTGAACGGTGAGCACGAGGAGGTTGGGCAGCGCGAACTCCCCGGTGGTCGCGCTGGTCCCGACGGCTTCCTGCTCGACGACGATCGTTCCCGGATCGTCGGTGTCATGGATGGCCAGGGTGCGGTAGCGCTCGTACTTCAGCGGGTGGCGCTGCCAGCCCGCGGTGATCCAGTTCACGATCTCGTCCCGGCCCGCGAGCCGGGACGGCAGACCCGGGCCGGTGAACGGGAACTCGTGGACCGCGTCGAGGGCGTAGACGTCCCGCAGGTCGTCGGCGGACTGCGCGACGGCGGCTCGGCGCCAGCGCTCCAGCACCGCACGCGGGCCGGCGTCCTGCTCGTCGAGCGCCGCCCGCCTGGCGGTCACCCTGCGGTGGCTGATCCTCCAGCCGTCGGGTCGGCGGGTGAGGACGTCGTCGTAGACGACGCTGCCGGCCGTTCCGTCGGCCTTGACGCCGATTCCCTTGGACCGGACCCGAGCCGAACGATCGTCGATCTGCGTGATCACGATGTTGGTGACGTGATGGCCGACCGGGTTGGCGTCGCCCAAGGCGAGCGCGGCCGTGCGGATGGCGGCGATCCCGTGCAGGGAGCCGAGGCCGAAGTCGGCCAGGTCATAGATGACGTCCGGGGCGAACAGCTCGTCGGCTCGGTCCAGCTCGCCGTCGTCGGTGAGGTGGCCGTGCAGATGGATCAGGTCGGTGATGTCGGTTCTGTCTTGATCTGTCGGCGTCGACGCCTCCCTCGACGAGATCGCCCGGCGGGCAGGGGTGGCCAGCGGGACGCTCTATCGGCATTTCCCCACCCGGCTGGATCTCATCGAGGCGGTGCTCGCCGAGCAGATGGCCGGACTGGTCGACCTCGGCCACCGGCTGCTGACGGCCGAGGACGCGTTCGACGCGTTGTCCACGTGGTTGCGTGCCGCGCTCGGGCACGGCCTGACCTATCGAGGTCTGTCGGCAGCCGTGATGAACTCGGCGCTCGATCGCGAGACCGACCCGGTGTCGAGCTGGCATGCGCAGATGTTCGAGCTGGGAGCCGCGTTGCTGGCGAGGGCACGGCGGTCGCGCGTGATCGCCGCCGAGGCGGACGACGCGGACGTGCTGAGGATGGTCGGCGCGATCGCCTGGGCCGCCCAGGACGCCCCCGACAGCCCGGCTCGGGCCGACCGCCTGCTCACCCTCCTGCTGAACGGCCTCCGTCACGGCGGCGTCCAGCCATGACGGAGGCCGCCGGTCCGCTCAGGCGCTCTCGCGGGTGTCGTTGCGGAGGCTGAGGAAGATCAGCACGATCCCGATGTACGTGCACAGCCGTACCGCGTCGGGGATGCCGTTCCAGGTGCCGTTCATCCACATGCCGAACCATTCGCCGCCGATGGCCTGGAAGCCGAAGAACCACAGCAGCAGGGCGACCGTGCAGCCGACGACGCCCCATTCGCTTGGACCGCTGGAAGGCGGCGTCGTCGCGGCCGACGGCCCTGACCTGCTGCCAGGCCGACACCAGGCAGGTCACCATGATGACCGCCTCGGTGAGGATGACGCCGAGGTAGGCGACGTGGTGCGCCCACGTCCACGGGATGGCGCGGTAGTTGATCTGGCTGACCGCGGCGAGCTCGGGCTTCTGCGCGTCCATGGCCAGCACGTGCCGGACGAACTCGAAGTTCGTGCCGTAGTCGGTGAGGTTGCCGAACACGACGAGCAGCGCGAAGCCGCCGACGGTGAAGGTGAGCAGCGCCTTCGCCAGGCGAAGAGCGACGATGGTGTCGAAGCGGGCCAAGGTTCTTTCCTTTGACATCTCTGATCGAATGAGCACGAGCCCAGAGGAGGTGTCCTGAAAGGGAAAGATCCACGGGGCCCGCTCGCCCGGCGTGGAGGAACTCGCCGGGCCGCTCCACTGGCTCCGTCACTGGTGGTGACGTCGCGGGCCCCTCAGCCTGAGGTGGAACAACGTGACTTATAGTAGCCGACTCCGCAAATCACTCATCGAGGGCACGGGCCGGCTCACGCCTGCGCGTGACGCGGGTGAAGTGCGAATCCCATGGTCTCAGCGCCTCGCTGGAGCAGCAGGGTCCGCGGTGTCGGCGGGAGCCGAAGGGGTGAAGGCCGCGAGCCTACGACTGGCGTGATCGGCCAGGCTGCGCAGGGCTATCAACCCGTCTCCGAGCAGTACGAAGCACACGGCCAGCGCCAGCGCCATGAGCGCCACCCCGTCGTACCCGAACTTGTCCACATCCAGAAAGGGATAGGGATACCGCTTCCACGCGTCTGGGGGCAGTAGGGCGCCTCTGACCAGGGCGAAGGCTAGATATGCCATCGGGTAGACCAGCCATCGGACAGCGGCCGCCCATCTTGGCCGAGGAGCGCTCCGGTCGAGGAACAGCCAGTCGATCACAGCCATGACGGGCGTCACATAGTGGAGGAGGAAGTTGCCCAGACCGTAGCCGTGCAGGGAGAGGTGTTCAAAGGGACTCGCTCCACGCATGCGTAGAAAGTGCCAGACCAGCCCAGTGATCACGATGTAGAGCGTCACAGCTCCCTTGAGCTCAGCAGAGGGGCGCCATCTGCCGACCACTTTCCAGGAGTAGAACCCGATGAGCAGCAGATTGCTCTGCACGGTGAAGAGCACGAGCGGGTTCAGCGGGCTGCCCAGCCCCATCCAGGTATAGAACAGGCCAACCATGGCAGCCGCTATCAGCATCAAGCGGTACGCCGTCCCCCAAATCACAGGGATCATGGTCGCACGAAGCGCCTCGTACCGGCCTGCACTTCGCCGACCGCTGGAACGTCGAAAGCAAGGGCCGGGCCCTGATGGCCTCCTCGAGGCCGCCCGCCGCCATCGCCCCGGTCCGGTTCGGAAACGATCGCTCCTGACGCGGGAAGCGATCTTCCGAGGTCCCCGGTCCGGCCAGGTCGCGCCCACTCGTAGACAGCTCGAGCTGCGCCGTCGAGCGGCGCGGATGGTCGCCGCGGTGCGGGGATCACCTGACCGAGGCGGCCACGTTTGCCGGGTGAGCAGCTCGGTGAGCCGGTGCACGGCGTGCTCGTCCGGCTACGACCGCGGCCGGTCGTAGCGCTGCGCGGTGACGGGGGAGGTGTGTCCCAGCAGTGCCTGGACCTTCTCCACCGGGACGCCCATGGCGAGCGGGAGGATGGCGGCGGGGGCGCGGAGGATGTGCGGGGTCGGCTTCGCCATGTACAGGTCGGTGGCACGGGCGGCGTAGCGCGGTCTGCTGCCGCCAGCGGTCGAAGCTGCGGCCGTCGCGCGCTGCAGCAGCAGGTCGCCCAGCTTTGTGGCTGGTCACCAGCGGCCGCAGCAACGCCATGGCCACCTCAGGTAGTGGCACCACGATGACGGCGCCGCCCTTGAGCCGGAAGCGGATCACCCACTGGCCGGCTGTGCGTTCCACCCGCCCGTCCTTGAGACTCTTCAGTTCGCCGGCGCGCATCCGGTGACCAGCGACGCCACCGCGGCGGCGTCGGCCGAGCGCAGCGCGGCGATTGTCTCCGAGGGCACTCAACAGGGGGGCCCTCGGTCAGGGCGGGTGGGTCTTCAGCAGGTGCGGATCCGGTCGGTGGTGATCCTCACTGCATGAGCTGGGCGGCGTTGATCTTCACCTCGAAGACGTCGCGGTAAGGGCTCGACCCACCGCCAACAGGCCACAGGTAGGGCAGCGGCTGGGTCAGGTCGAAGGAGATGGCCGGTGTGGTGGGCTGGACGGTGTCGACCGGATAGATGGTCCATCGAGGGGTCGCCGGGTCCGGCGTCCCGGGGGAGGGTTGCGGGTTGGCGGGGGTGGGACGGGGGCCGGGATTCGTGGGCTGGGACAGCGGCGGGTCGATGTTGACGTAGGTCATGGTCGAACGCGGGCCCACGTTGGGGGTGCTGGTGCCGCCTCCCCCGCCGCCGGTGCCGCCGGTCGACCCGCCGCCCTGGGTGGCCGTGGCGGGCAGGTAGTGACGGTCACTGCGGTCGGGGTCGCACGGCTGCGCCGCCCTGGCCGGTGGAGGCGCCCCGTCGGATGCCTTGAGGCGCAGCCCGAGCTCACCCGCGATCATCAGGGCGTAGTGGCCCGCCAGTACCTTCTGCCCTTGCTTGTTGGGATGCCCTGTCTGCTGTCTGCTGTTGAAGGTGTCACCTCCCGCGCCGAGGGCGAAGTTGACATTGCGGATGTAGGGCGCCTTGGTCCCCAGCTCGTGGCCGGTGAAGGCGTTCTCGATGTCCAGCATGTCGGCGGCGATTCCGTGGTCGGCCAGGACCTGCTGCGCCTTTTTGATGGAAGCGGTCACCTGCGGTGACAGAGCGCGGAGTTTCTCCCAGTACGACTTGTGGTCATACTTCCGTACCAGCCATCCCATGAGTCCCAACGGCAGGAGGCCGTCTGCGGCCCCCTGGGGATAGTTGACCATCATGATCCTGGCCTTGCCGCTGGTGGCGGCGCGCATCGCTCGCACAAGCTGCACCAGCCGAGCCGACAGGGTCGACGGTTGCGTCAGCGGGCGGACGAACGGTGGACGTGGCGGTTCCGAGTCGGCCCATTCCTGTGCCGAGGTTCGGGTGGTGTTCAACAGGGGCGCGTTCCGCGCCTCGATGCCGCTGAAGGCGTCCCCCTTCTCGAGTACGGCCGCCAGCCTGGGCCCGAAGTCGGCGTCGTTGCCGCCGAAGCCGGAGATCACCAGGTCGGTGGCCTCGTCCAGTCCCTCGTTCTGCGGCGGATTGACGCGGCCGTGGTCGTTCTGTCCGACGAAGAAGTGCTCGGAGGCGGCGCCGGAGGAGGCGTTGAATCGGACGTCGAAGAACACCTCGGGGTTGGCGCGGCGCAGCTGGTCGATGGCCTGCAGGACCGCGGCGTTGGCCGAACGGTGACGGAAGTCGGTCTCGTAGTCGGCCGTGGTGTGCCCTTCGGCCGGGACGCGTCCACCGTTGGGCCCTGGCAGGAAGCGCATGGGCTCGGGCAGGAAGCCGCGCCTGTTGAAGTAGTCTCCCGCCCCCTCTCCGGACATGTACGAGTCGCCCATGATGACGATCTTCACGACTCTCTGCCCCGGTCGTGGGATGCCCTGACGGAACTGGTTGGGTTTGTCGTCCCCCCAGAACAGCGGTCCGCCGGGCCCGGTGCCGACCGGTGAGCAGGTGTCGGTCGGCGCGTATCGCTGCTCCAGGTACTCCAGACCGCCGACGGCGGGGAGGTTCGCCAGCGATTCGGCGTCGTAGTCGTCGAGCAGCGGGACGTCGATGATCGGGGTGGCGCTCGCGGGCGTGAAGCCGGAGGTCGCGACCAGGGCGATGGCGAGGGCCCCCGCGGTGAGGGCGCGGGGCAGGGCCCGCCGTAAGGATCTGCGCGTCATGCCGTCAACTATGAGCAGCCCTCACGTGGCCTGCCTCCTGCTGAGGGACGAGCCCGCTTCTCCGCCAACTGGCCGCCCGCCCTCCTGCGACAGGCCGGTGCCCCGCATCCGGCGAGCCTGAGGTGTCGCGTCCGCCGAGCCGTCGCGTCGTGCACCCGAGTGGGGAGCTCTCGCAGAAATGACCATTACCTGCAGGTCTTGAGAGGCTGTCCACGACGTACATGACGAAGCTCTCTTGCTCGGTGACCTGCTACATGCACCCCTCGCGTGTTCCCATTGCCGGCACCAGCTCGCGGCCCGCTGGAGCGCCCCCGGGCGTAGGTGTGGTTGAAGGCTGCGGCGCTGAGGTCGGCGTGCTCCGTGCGGAGGATCACGAGGAATGCCGCCGGGCGTTTCCTCGACTTCGCCCACCCCGGTCTCAGGCGCATCGTCAGGCCCGGCGAACAGCAGCGTGGCGGCGGACAGCACGGAATCTCCGCGCTCGCTGGGTCGTACAGTACGAGTGGAGCGGCCGCACGATCGAGCGGCACCGGCCGAGCTCCGGGTCCGGCCGATCGAGCCGCAGGTGGACGCGGCGCACCTCGTAGACCTGGGCTTGCACGTCCTCGATCAGGTCGGGGACGGCTCCCGCCTATCGGCTGCCCTCAGGCCGGATCATGGCCTCCAGCAGCGAGCGGATGCTCTGGTGGAGTTCGTCTCTGCTCTCCTGGGTGCCGGGGATTGGCGCGATGGACGCTCCCACGCCGACGAGGCGGTCGAGGATCAGTCCGTTGATGCATGCGACGTAGTCGCGACCACGGCGGTCGGCGTCCCGAACTCCGGCACGAGCCAGGAACGCGCTCGCCGATGCTCGCGCGGCGTCGTTGTGCGGGGCCAGCAGTTCACGCAATTCGGGGTCATGGGCGGA
The DNA here is from genome assembly GCF_040631115.1 of Nonomuraea sp. NPDC005692. NCBI lineage: Bacteria > Bacillati > Actinomycetota > Actinomycetes > Streptosporangiales > Streptosporangiaceae > Nonomuraea > Nonomuraea sp. NPDC005692. The sequence continues at coordinate 6,930 of NZ_JBEXYU010000052.1, forward strand.
CTCAAGAGCACAGACGTGGCGAGCGAGTGTGCGGGTGCGGCCCGCGCTGAGCCAATGGTCGATGACCGCGGCCGTGGCCTCGGCCAGACGGTTCACCCCGTCCGCGGTCACGGGAATGTTCTGCGGCTCCCCCAGGAGTGGTCCTTCCGCTGCCAGGGCGCGGCGTTCCAGGTCGGCCCTGTCCAGGTCGGCGAGTCGCCGGACCAGCCCGGTGAGCAGGGCTTTCCACGTCCGGTAGTAGGCCGAGGTGGTGCCGGGGGGCATCTCTGCCTGGGCGTCGACCGCGCGATGGGTGAGCCCGCGTATCCCGCGCGCGGCCACCAGCTCGATGGCCGCGTCGGCCAGTACGGCGCGGCGATCCCGGTGCTCCGTCATCTCTTGCTCTCCCTCTCCCTTCTACATGCGTAGTATCCTCTTCTACAAATGTAGAAGGGAGTGTCATGGACGAGAGATCGGCGATCGTCGTCGGTGGCGGCATCGCGGGGCTGGCCGCCGCCGTCGGGCTGCGGCGCATCGGATGGCGGGTCACGGTACTGGAGAGGGCTCCCGTGTTCGGGGCGATCGGGGCGGGCATCTCGCTGCTGGCCAACGGATTGCGTGCGCTCGACACGCTGGGAATGGGCGCTGCCGTACGCGACGTCGGGCACCGTCAGTCCGGCGGCAGGATCTCCGCCCCATCAGGCCGGCTGCTGACACCCATGGATGGCGCCGCCATCGAGGACCGACTGGGGACGGCGGTCTACTCGTTTCTCCGTCCCGAGCTGCACAACGTGCTGGCCCAGGCCCTGCCGTCCGACGCCCTGGTGCCGGGCGCGCTGATCAGAGCGCTGGAGCGGGACGGCACGGGAGCCCGCGTCCACTTCACCACCTCGGACGGCGACGCCGTACTCGACGCGGACATCGTCATCGGAGCCGACGGGCTGAACAGCTGGGTGCGGTCACAGGTGTGGCCGGAGCATTCCGGCACGGCCTACAGCGGTGCGACCGTCTGGCGGGGCGTGACGAGCGAATCTGTCGAATCCTCGCAAGGCATCGATCAGACCTGGGGCCGTGGCATGGAGTTCGGCTTCTCATCGCTGAGCGGCGGACGGATAGAGTGGCACGCCCTGGCCAATGCGTCACGGGGCACGCGGTACGCCGATGAACTCGGAGAAGTACGGGCGCGATTCGGCTCCTGGCATGATCCCATACCGGCCGTGCTCGCGGCCACGCCGCCCGAGGCCGTGCTGCGCCACGACATCTTCGACCTGGTCGCCCCGCTGCCGAGCTATGTCCGCGGCAGGACGGTCCTGATCGGGGACGCGGCCCACGCGATGCAGCCACACCTCGGGCAGGGGGCCGGCATGGCGCTCGAGGACGCCGTCGTCCTTGCCGCCGAGCTGAGAGCCGGACCCGATCCGGTCTCCGCGCTCGCCCGCTACGATCACGCGCGGCGACCGCGGACCCAGGCCGTCGCGCGGAACGTCCGTCGGGTCGGGCGGATGGGAGCACAGCTGGAGAACAGGCTGGTCATCATGGCGCGCAACACCACGATGCGGCTTCTGCCGGCAAGCGTCGGGCTGAGAGAACTGGTCCGCACCGCTGATTGGACGCCGGTATCGCTCGAAGGCCCAACGCCCAAGGGGTGACCCCGCCTCCCGCCCGTTCGCGGATCGCCCTGGGCCGCAGAGCAGACATCTCCCCGGTCGGTCACCTGCCCCGCTTCGACCGCCTCCACCAGCGCGGACCCAACCGGCCCACGGCGGTCGACCTCACCCACACCCGGCAACGAGGCGCTTACCCGACGGCCAAACCCCGCGTCCTTCCTCGCAGCCCGACCCGAAGACTGGCGAACTGCCGAGAATCTGCCACCAACACACCATCACCGTCCGCAAGGACGACCTCGGCCACCTCGACAAATTCCGCCAGGACCTGGCCTGCCTCAGTCCTGCCTGGATCGGAACCTACAAGTCCGGGCCAACACCGAGGGCCTCAACGGCAGGATCAAGGGGACACGATCTTGGCCTCCGCAGCCCCAAGAACCGGCTCGCCCACGGACGCGCCGCCCAGACCGTCCTGGTCGCGCTGCTCGTCACCGTCGCCAAGGACCACTTCCTCGACCAAGGGCGCCACATCCACCGCCCGAAGCCGTCAACGCGGCCCAACCGCCGGGTTCGCCATGCCCGACAGCGTGTTCACCACGCTCCGTCAGCGGCCTGACACCACCCGAGCCTTCCCAAGCACCCACTCCACACGCCCCAACCAGGACGAACCAAGTTCGAAAGCCCCTGAAAGGACAACGACGACCGGCCCAAGAGCCGAGATCATGAGGCAGTCCGGTAGCCAAGGGGTTGGGAAGCGATCACCCCAACCCCCTCGTACCCCCCGGGCCAACGCCCCTCTTGAACAGGTGTCGATGGAGGCCGATCGGGAAGCCGTCTCACTTCGGAGAGAACGGTCGGCTCAGCGGTCCCCGGTGGCCAGCAGCAGGTTGGCGTCGACCCGGGCGAGGCCGGAGACGTTCGAGCCGCCTTCGGTGTACCCGGCCTTGCGCTTCCACCGCCGCCCGTCGTAGTGCAGCAACGTGACTTCGGACGTCACGTCCTCTTCGTAACCCACCACCCACACGTCGTCCTCGCCGACGGCGGCGACGCCGTACAGCGAGCCCTTCCACCTGGGGGGTTCGACCTGCGTCCAGGAGCTTCCGTTCCAGTGCAGGATCAGTGGTTCGCCTGTGCCGTACTCGTCACAGTCCCCCGAGGTGCCGCGCTCACCCACGGCCCACACGTCGGACGGCCGGTTCTGCCAGATGTGCCGGAGCATGCCCTGGCCCAGCGCGGGCAGCCGCATCTCCACCGGCGCACTGCCGGGAGTCGCACTGTGCCAGATCGCCGGGCGCGAATCAGCGCATCGCCCGCTGGAGGAGCTGCCCGCGATCCAGACCTGCCCGGCTCCCGCGTCCACGGCGTGGAATGTGCCTCCGCGCGGGGCTTCCTGCTTGCCGAAACGCCTGCCGTTCCAGGTCACGAGGACGGGGACGGACCTCTTGCCTTTCCCGCGCCTGCCGATCAGGAACGCCCGCGAACCGTCCACGGCGACGTCGGCCAGCGCGCCGACCTTCGGGAGCTGGGCAGGTCCGAACGTCCTCCAACGCCGGCCGTCCCAGCGCAGGGCGTAGGGGAGCCGCACCTCCTCGGAATCCTCGTCGAGGTCGCCGGTGTCACCGACTGCCCAGACCTGGTTCGGTCCGTCGGCGTCCACGCCCGACACGATGGAGTCGATCGCGTCGGGGAATCGCTCGTGCAGACGCTGGTCGACACGCCACCCGTCGCGGTCCATCCGCAGGAGCACGCCGACGGACGGCTCGTCCTCCGCGCTTACGGCATAGCCGACCGCCCAGGCCGCCTCCGGGCCCGCCACCGCCACGTCGAGCACCGTGGTGGCGCTGTCGTCAGAGGTACCCTCCTCGTCGTCGAGGTCGCTCTCTTCGGGCGACGCGACGGGGGTCGTGCTCGCCGCCGGAGTCCTCGGCACGGTGCGCGCCGGAGCTGCCGTGCAGCCCGCCAGAACCAGGACGCAGACGATCCACAAGATCTTCATGGTTTCCGGAGTCTTGCAGACGCTCGGGCGTGATGTGGATTTCCGGCGCCTCCACAGCGCTCCGGCCACCGGCGAGCGTCTGCGAAGCCCCTGAGAACCGAGGGCGACTTGTAGACGTACATGTCCATGCCATACGGCGGCATCCCAACCCACATCCACGTCACCCACCGCTCCGGTACGAGATGCCCTGCCCCACAACGCCCGACTACTCTGTATTGCGGGCGATTGTCGGGACTTCCGGCCCACCCCTCCTGGAGTCGGCGTGTCAGTACCGGCTGCCGACCGGTGCGGGCAACGCGTCCAGATCCGCGAGGTCTTCCGGGGTGAGTCTGAGGCGTGCCGCGGCGGCGTTCTCCTCCACGCGTGAGCGACGCCGGCTCCCCGGAATCGGGACGACGCGCTCTCCCTGGGCGAGCGTCCAGGCGAGGGCGACCTGGGCCGCGGTGGCCTGGTGCCGTGCGGCGATCCGCTCGACCGCGTCCACGATGACCAGGTTGGCCTTCAGGTTCTCCTCCTGGAAGCGGGGGTTGCGGGAGCGGTAGTCGTCCGGGGAGAAGCCGGCCTCACGGAAGCGGCCGGTCAGGAAACCGCGGCCGAGCGGGGAGTAGGCGACAAAGGCGGCGTCGTGGCGGGCGCACCACTCCAGCGACGTGGACAGGTGGTCTCTCGTCCACAGGGACAGCTCCGACTGCACGGCCTTGATCGGGTGGACGGCCTGCGCCCGGTCGAGCTGTTCCAGGCTGAACTCCGAGACCCCCACGGCCAGCGCCTTGCCCGCGGCCACCATCTCGGCCAGGGCGCCGACACTCTCCTCGACCGGCACCTCGGGGTCAGGGCGGTGCAGGTAGTACAGGTCGACATGGTCCACGCCCAGCCGCCGGAGCGAGGCGTCGACGGCCGCGCGCAGATGCTCGGGCCTTCCGTCCGGCACGGGCAGGGCGGGCGCGCCGTTCTCGGTGGTCCGCGCGACGTTGCCGCCCTTGGTGGCGAGCACGACCTCCTCCCGCCGTCCGGCGATGGCCCTGCCGACGGTCTCCTCGTTGGTGAAGGGTCCGTACACGTCGGCGGTGTCGAGGAAGTTCACGCCCAGGTCCAGCGCCCGCCCGATGACGGTACGGGGGTCCTCGGCGTCGGGGGAGTCACCGTATGCCCACGTCATCCCCATGCAGCCGAGCCCGACCGCGCCCACCTCCGGGCCACCGGGCCACAACCGCCGAGTCATCCGATCCTGATGCATCTCGCCGTTCACGACGTTTCTCCTCTCCATCCTGATAGGACCATGCGGTCTGCCCAGGAGCGGAGTGATGAATCGCCGGTCATGGGCGCTCCAGATTTCCCAACGGCTGGACGGACAGGCGGGCATGCCGCATCGACCAGAAGGTCTGTGGGCTGAATCACAGGAACCTCCGAGAGTCGCGGGCGCTCCTTCCTGGCGACAAAAGGGAGGTTTCTGGATGAACAAGAAACTGCTTGCCGCCGCCGTAGCCGGGCTGCTGGTGTTCGGCGGCGCATCGGAGGCCCACGCCGCAAGCACAGCCGAGCCGTACATCTCCATCGATGACACGCACGTGCTGAAGGTCGGTGACCCCAACGCCAAGAAGGTGGTGGTGCTGGTCTCGGGCTGGTACGGCGCGGCCAACGGGTTCCGCGAACTGGCCAGGGACCTGGCGGCCGGTACGCCCGGCACACAGGTGTGGGCGGTCGACCGCAGGGAGGCAGCGCTGGCCGACCTCACCGGTTTCCGTACCGAGGACCCCGCCACGTACTACCTTGACCGGGGCTACAAGCGCCCGAGTGAGACCAAGCAGATAGGGCTCCGCCAGACGCTGGACGATCTGCGCGACGTGGTGCTGAAGGCCTCCGATCACGGCAGACGGCAGGTCGTGCTCGGTGGGCACTCGTGGGGCGCGACGACCGCCCTGGCCTACGCCGCGTGGGACTTCCACGGCAGGCCCGGCTACAAGGACCTGGACGGGCTGGTGCTGATCGACGGCGGCGTGCACGGTGCGTTCGCGGGAGAGGGCGGCGAAATACACAACTCGCCGGAGGAGATCAAGGCCCGCCTGGCCGAGCTGGACAAGGGCGAGCCGTTCGAGAGCGGCCTGTCACTGGGCACCGGGCTGGGCGCCAAGCCGGAGTCGGCGGCCATCTGGTACCAGCTCGTCGCCTGGTACGCCCACCGCGCCCCGCACGAGCCGTCGGTGCTGGCCGGCAGGCTCCCCGAGAAGCTGCGCCCGCCGCGCCCGGTGACGAACGCGGGACTGCTCGGCTGGCTGGTCCAGGCGGCCCCGGGCACGTCTCCCGCGCTGGCGGTGGTGTCCGGGAGGCTGGGCGAGGACGGCGACTGGATCGACGACGGGATGACCCCGCTCAACCGGGTCGCCGAGGCGATGGCAGGGCCGAAGCCGTCCACGTTCGAGTGGTACTGGCCCAAGCGGCTCAGCATCGACCTGGACGCCGTCGACCCCTACGCCGACACCGAGTCGGCCAAGCTGCTCGGCCTGCGGCTGTGGCACACCCGCGAGGTGAACGTGCCGCTGTACGCCTTCGAGACCGGGCTCGACAAGGGCACCCAGCTGACCGCGGCCCGCTGGGTGGTCGAGCACTCCCGGATCCCCCGCGCCACCTACGCGGGCGACAAGAGGATGAACCACCTGGACCCGCTGTTCGCCGCGCCCGACCGCAACGAGCTGACCCGGACGCTGGTCCCGTTCCTGCGCGATCTCTAAGGGACCACGTGTCAACGGGACAGGACGTCGCCGCCCGCTGATCGCCGTCTTCACCAACTTCGGCCGGCCGCCAGTCGGCGTTCGTCCGGGATCTGTCGGAAGGCGGCTGCCGGAGGTGCGTCGCCGAGGTATGGGCTACCTCGCCGAGCTCGTTCCCCTCTGTCCCTGCACCCGCCTGTGTTCGGCGACCCCGAGCTCAGCCCGGTCGCCCGGATCGTGGCGGCAGGTGTGCCGCAGAGGATCGAGCAGCTGCGGGAGGCGCAGGACAGGATCCCGGGCGGCCGGCGCGAGTACACCGTGACCGACGGGGAGCTGCCGGCCACCGACGCCGAGCCGGTGACCGCCGAGCAGGCCGAAGAGATTCTGCGCAACAGCTCTTCGAAGGCGGTTTGGGTGCGCGACGTCCATGTCGATTCCTGGGAGTACATCTGGGCTGAACCGATGTTCTAACGCGAGAGAGTCCTCGCCTCGGCCTCCAGGGAGGAGCGGACCGAACTCTGGCGCTACGGGGGAAGAGGCACGGCGAAGAGCCCAACCCGCGTTGATCTCTCGCGAGTCCTCGTTGGTCGTCACGGGCCGCCGGTGGATGCCGTCGTACGCCTGCCGCACTGCCCTCCTGGCGAAGGCGGAGTGCCGCTTCTTCGTGTCGGTGCTCCGCGATGGCCTGCGCGTGCTGGCCCAGCAGGGCCTGGTCATGGCCGTGGCGGGCGGTTACAGGTGCCAGAACTCCTCCAACAAGCGCACCTTTTGGGATGATCAACACCAGCCGGCAAGGAACTCGACACGGAAGCGGTGCCATGGCCAACCCCCTGCGCGACGGCGACTCGCCCCACATGGGCCCCTATCGGCTGCACGCACGTCTCGGCGGGGGCGGGATGGGGCAGGTGTTCCTGGGCCGTTCCCCTGGCGGGCGCCTGGTGGCCGTCAAGGTGGTACGTCCCGAACTGGCCGACAACGCGGACTTCCGTCGCCGCTTCGCCTCCGAGGTGGAGGCCGCCCGTAAGGTCGGCGGGTTCTACACCGCCCAAGTCGTGGACGCCGACACCGACGCCGCCCAGCCGTGGCTGGCCACGGCCTACATCCCCGGCCCCTCCCTGCAACAGGCCATCGAAGAGCACGGGCCGCTCCCTCTGGAGTCGGCCGCGGTGCTGGGAGCCGGGCTGGCCGAAGGGCTCGCCGCGGTGCACGCCTGCGAGATGGTGCACCGCGACCTCAAACCCGCCAACGTCATCCTCGCTGAGGACGGGCCCCGCCTGATCGACTTCGGCATCGCCCGCGCCCTGGACGCCACCAGCCACACCCAGACCTCCACCGTGCTGGGCACCGCCGCGTTCATGTCCCCCGAACAGGCCATGGCCCAGCAGGTCGGGCCGCCCTCGGACGTGTTCTCGCTCGGCTGCGTGCTCGCCTTCGCCGTGACCGGCCGCAGCCCCTTCGGAACGGGGCCCGTCCACGCGGTCGTCTTCCGCGTGGTGCACGCCGAGCCCGACCTGCACGGAGTGCCCGCCCCGCTGGCCGCCCTGGTGACGGCCTGCCTGGCCAAGGACCCCGCCGCCCGGCCCCGCCTGGAGCAGGTGCTGACCCAGCTCACCGCGCTTGCTTCGCCCGACCAGGGTCGGTGGCTGCCTGAGGCGCTCACCCAGGTCATCGCCGAGCGCCGGACCCTGGCGCTGACCGCCCTTCACGACCCGGCCGCCGCGACCGGCGGCGGCCCCCGAACGACGGCGCCACCCTCGCCCACCCATGCGGATCCCCAGCCCTTGTTGGTCGACGAACGCCGCCAGGTGCGCGGCCGCGACCCCCTGCGCCCTGCCACCGGCTACCGGATCGCCGCCCATGTGCTGCTGGCCCTCTTCGCCCTGGTCTCCGTGAGCATAGTGATCAACCAGTTCGATGTTGCCGACGATGCGGGACGGTGGTACGACGCGGAGACCTACGACGGCATCCGCGATTTCAACGAGATGGTCAGCCAGATCATGCTGGTGGCCCAGATCGTCGCCGGGCTGGGATTGACGGCGTGCTGGCTGCTCTGGTTCTCCCAGGTACGAGCCGTCGCCGAACGGCTCGCGCCCGGCCGGCTGCGCTACCGCCCCTCCATGGCCGTGTACGGCTGGTTCATCCCGATCGGCAACCTGTGGCTGCCCAAGCAGATCGCCGACGACATCTGGCACGCCTCCAGCCCCCCTGGACGCAGCGGCACGACAGCCCCGGCCGGTCTCCTGCACACCTGGTGGGCCCTGTGGCTGGTCACCTTCCTGACCTGGCCCCTGTTCTGGATCGAGTGGACGACACTCCTCACCACCCACCACGAACCCCAGCCGGACGACACCGTCAGCCAGATGTACGAGTTCACGCCGAGCGCCTGGGCCTCCCTGGCCCTGCACGCGTTGGCCGTGCCGACGGCGATCGTCACCGCTCTGCTCGTGCGGCGGCTCGACGCCATGCAGGCGGCCAGACTCACCAGCTGACCACCGTGCGCGGCTGAACGCCACACGTGTCGCCGTAGAATAGTTCATTCACCGAAGTAATGCCCGGGGTGTGAGGACCATGGCGGACATACGGATCGAGTGGCCGGATCCGGAGGGCCAGGAGATCGTGGAGCGGCTGTTCGCCGCGGATGCGGCTCTGCGGGCGCATTTCGAGCAGGTCACCGCCGCGGTCGGGCTCACCGTACCGCAGGCTCACACGGTGATTCAGCTGCAGGAGCCTCAGCGCATGGGGGCGATGGCCGGTCACCTGCACTGTGAGCCTTCCCATGTCACCGCGATCGCCGACTCGCTCGAAGCCGGCGGCCTCCTGCGCAGGGAGCCGGATCCGGACGACCGCAGGGCCAAGCGGCTCGTCCTCACGGAGGCCGGGCAGGAGCTCAGGGGGCGCCTGCTGAAGCTGCTGTTCGAAGGGGCGCCGATCATCTCGGTGCTTGACGCCGAGCAGCGGGCCGGCCTGCTCGCGATGCTCCGGACGGCCCAATCGGGCGACGGGCACCGGGCCTTGCGCCGGTTCCCGGCTGCGGGCCGTGACGGCTCCTGCCTGCCGGTTCCGTCATAGGGCCTGGTGACTTCCGTGTGCCAGACAAGGCCGTGCCGCCGCTGACGGGCGATCACGACCAAGCGAGGGCCGCTCAAGCAGTGGTGGCCTTCCCGTCGCGGACCTGCCGTCCGAGCCGGCGGCCTCTTCCGCTCTGATCGCCATCCCGGTATTCACGTCCTGACCATCGACGCCCTCGCCATGGGCCTCACCCTTCCTGCCTCCGCCGCGCGGCGGCCCTGCGGGAGAAGGGCCACACCGTCGAGGTCGTCGACACCGCGGCCGAGGCTCGCGCCCTCGTCAACCGGCTGCTGCCCACCGGCAAGAGCATCCTCACCGCCGCCAGCGAGACACTGCGCCTGTCGGGGCTGGACGACGACATCAACGCGTCCGGCAGTTTCGACACCCTGCGTCCCGCGCTCATGCGCCTGCGCGAAGAAGGACGGATCGACGAGATGCGCGTCGTCGGCGCAGCCCCCGACCTCGACACGGCGCTGCGCCGTATCGAGACCTACGCCTACCCGCGTGAGGACTCTCGCGCCCGAGTGGCATCCGGCGCCCCCGCCCTGCTCTCCAAGATCCTCATCATCGACAAGGAGATGTTCCCCGGCCGCGGCAACGTGGTCCTCATCCGCGAGCCCATCGGGTTCTGACCATCCTCCACCCGGGTGATGACCGTGTGACCGGCTTCGCCCAAAAACGACGTACTCACCACCTGCGTGCACCCGGCCTGGCCGGGTGACGGCAGACCTCGGCCGGTGGGCAGACAGGAGAGACACCCATGTTGCGACGGGTGACCTAACAAGTGGCTGGTCGCCACCGCGTTCGTGTTCGGCCGCCACTTCGGCGCCGGGACCGAGACACTGCAGTGGCTGGTCACCGGTTACCTGGTCAGCATGGCGGTGTTCATCCCTGCCTCGGGGTGGGTCGCCGACCGGTTCGGCACCAAGCGCACGTTCCTGTTCGCGCTCGCGGTCTTCACCGCCGCCTCGGTCTGGGGCGGCCTCGCCGGCTCCCTCGGGGAGCTGTTTCGAGCCTTCCCGCCGTCCGAGCGCGCCAAAGCCTCAGCGGTGCTGTCCATACCGACCACTCTCGCCCCGGCCCTCGGCCCGGTGCTCGGCGGGTGGATGGTCGACAACATCAGCTGGCGGTGGATCTTCTTCATCAAGGTCCCGATCGGCGTGCTCGGTCTCCTCTTCGCGATGGCGGCTCTTCGCGAGGAACGCGCCGACCACCCCGGTCGCTTCGACGTCGCCGGATTCCTGACCGGTGGCGGCGCGCACGCGCTGCTGCTGCTCGGGCTCGACGGCGGCGCCCGAGAGGGGGGACCGGCGCCGCCGTACTGGTGCCGCTGGGAGCCGGCCTCGCGCTGGCCGCCGCGTTCACCGCGATCGAGCTGACCCGCGCCGAACCGATGATTCGATCTACGCCTGCTGAAGGACCGCCTGTTCCGGACCGGCAACCTGCTGATGCTCCCGGCCTCCCGGCCTCGGGGGCGCTGATGGGCGCGTTGTTCCTCGTGCCGTTGCTTCTGCAGTACCAGATGGGCGTCGACGCGACCGGCTCCGGCCTGGTCACGATGTTCCAGGCGCTGGGCATGATGGCGGCTCTCCCGCTGGCCGGACGGCTGTACCCGCGGCTCGGCCCTCGCCGCCTGCTCGACCGGATTCGCCGTCATCGCCGTCGCCCTGGCATCACTGGTCGTGGTCGGCCCCGGTACGAGCCTCTGGGCCGTGCGGCTGCCGCTGCTGGCCATGGGCGCGGGTATGGCGCTCACCATCATCTCGCTGCAGGCCGCCACCTTCGCCACGATCTCCCCGGAGGCGACGGCGCGGGCTCTCCACCACGCGTCAGGTCGCCAGCGCTGCCGGCGTCGCAGTGGCCGCCACGTTGCTCACCACGCGAACCGAGTCCAGGCTGGGCGATCTCGGCTCCCGTGCCGCCGAGCTCGCGGGCAGGCAGGAGGCGCTCTTCGCCGCCTACCATGACATCTTCCTCAGCACCGCCGCCCTCGCAGTGCTCGGATTCCTCATCTCCCTGCGCGTGCGTGACAGCGACGCCATCGCCAGCATGCGGCCGCCGCACGCGGCAACGGCCGCCCGCCAGGAGGGATCCACGTAGGCCCTCCGTGCTGGCGGAGGGTGTCGGTAGGCACACCAGGAGGTGCTCTGAAGCTGCCACCCTTGTGCCATGGTTCGTACATCACTGATCGCATGCTGCTTAGCCATCTCGCTCGCCGGCTGCGCAGGTGACCCGGTGCCGGTGGAGTCGTCCGAGTCCGCTCAGCCGGAAGCCGCCGCCGTCCCGCAGACTCCACTGCAGCAGAGCACCATTCCCGGCACGCAACGGTTTCCCGCCACCGTCCTGCGACCCGGCGACTGCATCGAGCCCTTGCCCCAGACGTACATGGTGACCGTCGTCCCCTGCCACGTGCCGCACTCGGCTGAGTTCGCCACCACATATGTGCTCCCGGAGGGGCCGTATCCGGGTGCGGACATGACGCGGCTCATGGAGAACGGGTGTCTTCCCAGGATGCGCATCAAAAACTCGAAAAGGGATGAGATCGACACCGCGGGGCTTGCGCCGCTGCCGGAGGAATGGCCTCGAAACAGGACCGTGTACTGCCTGGCCGTACGCATGGACGGACAGAAGTCGACGGGACGGGTGATCGAGTAACCACCGCGCGCGCACCACCACGGAAACGCGTGGCCCGCGCAGATGTTGACGCTGCTGGTGCGGCATGTTGTGATCCACACATGCGTATTTCGTACTTATTTAGTATGAAATGAGGTGGTCATGAGGCTCCTCCAGAGTGCCGCCGCGGTCGTCATGCTCCTGGCGAGTGCTGCGGGCATCCAGGCCGTGCAGAGTGGACCGGCGCAGGCGGCTCTGCCCACCGCCGCCGTCGCGCTCGGCGACAGCTTCATCAGCGGGGAGGGCGCGGGGGACTACCAGCCCGTCGTCGACGCCTCCGGCACGGCACAGGCCTTCCCCGGCTGGTCGGCGGCCAACAGCAACGCCTACTTCTGTCACCGGTCGGCGAACGCCTCGGTGTTCACGGCGCCGCTCCCGGGCATTCAGCAACGCTTCAACCTCGCCTGCTCCGGCGCCCAGCCCGCCGACATCGCCGCCCCCGCAAGCGCGCGGGACGAGGGCCGCGCCGTCGCCTCGCAACTCGATCAGCTGCGCGCCGTCGCACGGACGCACGACATCGACGTCGTCCTCGTCGGCCTCGGCTCCAACAACACCCAGTTCACCTTCGGCGACGTGGCCACGCTGTGCGCCAACCGCTTCATCGCCGACGCCTGGACGGGCTGGTGGGAGTTCTGGGCCTATCTGAAGGGCGAGGTGCCGCAGCGGCCCTGCACCGCCTCGGACCTGGCCACCGACACCGAGGTCGCCGCCGCCACCACCGAGACCACCGCGGCCCTGCGCCAGATCCTCGACACCCTCGACCAGATCGACGCCGACGGCACCCACCAGGTGATTCTGCAGACCTACACCAACCCGCTGCCGCCCGACGTCGCCCCGCAGTACTACGACGAGGACGGCCGCACCGACACCCGCGACAAGTTCCGCGCCCTCGGCGCCGAGCGCTACGCCGCCGGGTGCCCGATCCACCGTGCGAGCCTCGCCCCTGGGCACGTGTTCTCCCAGAACCTCGGCTCACTGGTCAAGAACGCCTATGCCACGCTGGCAGCCGAACGCCCGGCGGCCGACCTGCGCGTACTGGACGTGCAGCGGGCCTTCGACGGCGCCAGGCTCTGCGAGAACCCCGGCAGCCCGGCCGGTGCGCTCGCGACGCCGGTCCGGGTACAGGACGGGCCGTCCGGCACGTTCATCACAAGCCTGTCCGGCTGGGACAAGATCGGCATCCAGCGGGCGGCGAACACCTGCGTCACCTACTTCCAGACCTGTCAGGAGTCGTGGCACCCCAACGCCGCCGGCCACACGGTGCTCGGCCAGTGCCTGGCCGGCGCCCTCGCCGCGGCGCCCCGCACGACCGTCACGTGCGCCCGCAACCCGAACGGCACGCTCACCATCTCCTGACGTCTCCTCAGCGTCGCGTCCGGCTGTCTGGAGCCGGACGCGTCGCGGGGCAGCCGGCTCAGGAGCCGCCGGCTTCCAGATGACCGTGTTCTCGTACGAGGTCGAGGAAACCGGTCGTCAACGGGCGCGGCTGCCCGTCCTTCCACACCACGGCGATCTGCCATTCGGCCGCCGGATGGCGAATCGGCGTGATGGTGACCGAGGGCGGCGCGATGCGGCGGGCGCTGGCCGGCACGAAGGCGACTCCCGCACCGGCCGCCACCAGCGCGAGCACGGTCTGCAGATCCTGCGCCTCCTGGACGACGGCAGGGCGGACCGTGACGGCCGTGCACAGTCGGTTGATCTGCCGTACCAGTCCAGGCCCTCTCTCCTGCGCCAACTGGAGGAAGTCGTGGCGGGCCACCCATTCGGCGAGATCCCCGATGTCGTGCGGAGGCTGGTCGTCATGGTCGGCACAGGCCAGGGCGAGGCGGTCGCCGGCCAGTGGCAGTCGTCCCCATCCGCGTTCGAGGGGCAGGCGGACGAAACCGACGTCGAGGTCGCCCGCGTTGATCCGGTCGAGCTGGGCCTGTGACGACATGTCATCCAAGGTGACGTGCGCGTCGGGATGGCGCCGCCGGAACGCGGCGACGATCCGAGGGGCCAGGTCGATGCTCGACAGCCCGAAGCCGACCGCCAGCCTCCCGATCTCGCCGGCGGCCATTCTCGCCATCCGCCGGGTGAGCGCGCCTGCTTGCCGCAGGAGGGCCTGCGCGTCCGGGAGCAGGGCAGTGCCCAGATCGGTCAGTACGGCGCCGTGCCGGCCGCGATCGAACAGCCGGCCTCCCACCTGCGCTTCCAACGACTGGATCTGTTTCGTGAGCGTCGGCTGGGTGACGCTCAGCGTGCGCGCGGCGCGGCCGTAATGACCGTATTCGGCGACCGTGAGGAAGGCGCGAAGCAGAACCAGATCCATTCCGGAATTCTATCGAACAGCGAAAAAGATTCATTGGACGAATGGGATGCACGTACGGTCTCCTGGTGAACCACCCGAGTATCCGGAGGTTCGCGATGGCACGGAACGATGAAGCGGCCGAGACCCCTACGCCGACATTGCGGTGCGCGACCGTGCAGTTCGAGCATCGGCCCGATGACAAGGCGTACAACCTGGCCCAGGTCGAGCACTACGTGCGCGTGGCGAGCGCGGATGGCGTGCAGGTCGTCGCCTTCCCGGAAATGTGCCTGCTGGGGTACTGGCATCTCCGCCGCCATACCCCCGAGCGGCTGCGCGAACTCGCCGAGCCGTTGGGCGGTCCGTCCGTCACCGCCGTCCGCGCGCTGGCGGCCGAGCACGGCGTCGCGGTGGGGGTCGGCTTCCTGGAGAGCGACGCGGAAGGGCGGCTGTTCAACAGCTATGCCCTCTGCCTCCCGGACGGACGCGTCCATCGTCATCGCAAGCTGCACGCCTTCGAGCACCCGGCGATCAGCAGCGGCGACGCCTACACCGTCTTCGACACCCCCTGGGGCGTCCGAGTGGGCATCCTCATCTGCTGGGACAACAACCTGGTCGAGAACGTCCGCGCCACCGCGCTGATGGGCGCCTCGATCCTGGTGGCGCCCCACCAGACCGGCGGCACCGCCTCGCGCAGCCCGCACGGGATGCGCCCGATCCCCGTGGAGCTATGGCGGAACCGGCACAGCGCTCCGAAGGCGATCGAAGCCGAGCTGCGCGGCCCCAGCGGACGCCAGTGGCTGATGCGCTGGCTGCCCGCCCGGGCTCATGACAACGGGCTGTTCGTCCTGTTCAGCAACGGCATCGGTGAGGACGACGACGAGATCCGCACCGGCAACGCGATGATCATCGATCCCTACGGCCGCATCCTCGGCGAAACCTGGAAGGCCGGCGACGACATGGTGACCGCCGACCTCGACCTCACCCTGCTGCCACTCTCGACCGGCCGCCGATGGATCCAGGGACGACGCCCGGAACTCTACGGCATCCTCACCCACCGGTTCGGAGACGAACGTGAGCCTCGCGCCGCCCGGTTCGCCACCGACCCGGTGCCACTCCTCCGCACCCGCGGCGCCGAAGCGTCGGCAGAGGGCTGAGCCTTCCTCCGCGCTCTTGAACGTGAACTTGGTCGGCACGCCGACAAAGCGGGACATATGTGCGCCGCGTTCGGCCGAGGCGGTTTTGAACAGGTGCTCGACCAGGGCAGAGGCCCTGCTGGGTCAATCCGAGACGGGCCTGAACAGCCGGTCCAGGTGGTATTCGATGATCTTGACGGCGGACTCGTGGCTGCGCTGCCCGCTCAGGACACTTTGGGTCAGACCGGTGGCGAGGGCCAGCAGGCCGGCGACCTCGGTACGCGGGTCGCGATCGGGGGCGATGTCCCCGGCCTGCTGTGCGGCGGTCAGCCGTACGGTGAGGAAGTTCTCCAACGCGTTGGGCAGGGTGACCCCGACCGCGGCGAGCACCGGGTCGGTGAGGGCGGCGGTGTAGTAGGCGGTCCAGGCCATGGAGTCCAGGCGGCTCTGCTCGTCGCAGGGCAGGGCCGCGTCGAGGACGGCGGCGAAGACGTCCCGTGCTGTCAGCTCGCCCGCGACGGCGGCGGCCCGCTGCCGGACCCGGCGGTCCATGCGGGCGCCCAGTTCGGTGAGGCCGGACTCGATCAGGGCCTGCTTGTTCGTGAAGTAGTACTGGACGACACGCAGGGAGACCCCGGCCTCGGCGGCGATCTCGCGCATCGACACCGCCTGCAGGCCGCGGGTGCTGGCGATGCGCAGCAGCGCCTCGGTCAACTGGCGCCGCCGCTCGTCGTGATCGACCTGCCGGGGCATGCCCGTTTCCTACCTTCTGTTGCTGTTGTGGTTCGGTGCCGCGGTCCCGGGACGCTCCTGGGCGGGAAAGCTGAGGATCCGCTCGGCGGCCAGCTCCGGAGCTTCGACGGGCAGCGAATGGCCGGTGCCGGGCACGATCTCCACGCGCCAGGACGGCGCGACGTCGGCCAGCCGCGCGGCGACCGCCCGCGCGTCGTGCAGCGCGCTGCGGGCGCCCAGCAGCACCTGCACGGGCACGGCCACCTCGCGGATCTGCTCGTCGGTGTAGGGGGAGGGGATGAGTACGTGCCGGCGGAAGGACCATCCGCCCGCCCGCCCCAGCCTGACCAGCCCGTCATCGCGCAGCAGCCCGTTGTTCACGACATCGGCCATGCGGTGCCGCAACGGACGCGGAAGCATGGAGGCGACGGCGCCGGCGGCGGCCCACCGGACGAACCGCCCGGTGATCGGCGCGAAGCCCCCCGGATCCAGCAGCGTCAGCGCGGCGACTCTGCCGCCCTCGCCGGGTCGCTGTTGCGCCGCGGCCCACACCGCGGTCCAGCCGCCGGCGGAGAAGCCCGCCACGTGTGCACGCTCGGCTCCGAAAGCGGCCAGGACGTCGGTGAGCCAGCCGCCGACCTCGGCACCGGTCGCCAGCGTCCGCCTCTGAACCGAGCGGCCCGGCTCGCCGAGCGGGTCGACGGCCAGGACCGGACGCGTGCGCGCCAGCGGCTCGATGTAGCGGTACCAGGCCAGCGCGTTCCCGCCCGCGCCGGCCACGAGGACCACGGGATCCCCCGCGGCGGGCCCGGCCCGGTGGACCCGCACACTGCCGGCGCGGGTCTGCACGTCGACGGCGTCCACCGGCACCGGCCACAACTCGCCGAGCAACCGGTCATAGACGGCGTAGTACTTGTCACGGGCAGAGTCGTTGGTGAAGGCGGACGGCCGGTCAGGGATGCGCATCGTACCCCCATCTCCCGTATGGATACAGTCGTATCCTAACGGCCGGCCGGGTGCCGTCGAGGTGGTTGAAAGGTGACAGGCACGTTCCCGATCTGCCCGGCGCCAACATCTCCGCCCGTGAGCACCAGGACGGCACGGAGCCCACGCCGAAGCGCGCTGTCAACTCCTTGGCAAACTCCTCGAGTTGGCATGGTTGCGTTGAGTCGCTATATAGCCGGCGATTTCTTCGACGGACTTGTCGAAAAGCGAGGAGATCGGCCAGCCGCCATCCGGAGCCACTCCCCATTGCGCCTGGATTCGACTGAACAGGACGAAGACGGCGAGCGAATCGTAGCCCTGGCCCGTCAGCCTTCCCTTGACGTCAATTTCACTCTCATCTATTTCGAGTCGCTCGCTCATGGCCTTCTTCAGCCATTGCAACTCCTCGTCGACGTCGGACACCTCGACGATACTCAGCAGATTCCAGTCGGGCTCGACCTCGTCGAGCACCGCGCGGGCGAACGCGGCGAAGCGGTCGAGCAGGTCGCGGACCTGGTGATCCTGCCGGTCGCACAAGGAGAGGTACTCCTTGACGTCCCGCCCCGCACGCAGGTCCGTCAGCGTCCTGCGAAGAAGGGTGCGAAACAGCGTGATGTTCTCTTCCGTGCGGCGAGTCGGCTCCAGAATGGCTTGAGGCCCCTCCACGAAGACTGTTGCGCTCGCTCGCTTCACCGCGTTGATGTGCGGCTCGACACTCGCTATCTGTGCATCAAGCCTGACCACATCGGGACTGGCCTCCCGGAGCAGGCGCCACACGACCATCAGCTCATCGCGCGCCTGTACTCCGGCGTCGAGGAAGGCGCTGTAGGCGTCTCGTCTCGTTTGACGGCGCCACTGTGCTCGTTGGCTGACGCTTTGCACGTTGGCCTGCCGTCGGGCGGCCCATCCCGCAATCAGTGCTGCGCTTGTAGCACCTGTGGCTCCAATCGCGGTTCCGACCACAGCTATCCACGCGGGATCCATGACACCGATTATGCGGCAACAGTTGTTCTCCGCGGGGAAGCTGATCCTGCACGGGCGTCGCCACGACCGGCGTCCTGCTCGTGCGCCAAAGGCCGGGGAAACAGCCCTACGTCCTGCACCCCGACCCGGCGGCGCATCTGCGGATGGGTGAGCGAGCCGCCCAACTGCTGCTGGGCCCCTACCTGCGACCGGCACCGAACCTGTTCTGGCCCCCCTTGCGCGTCAGGAGAAGGTCGACTCCCTTGGGCGCCGGGTCGTCGGTCCAGCCCAGCCGTTCGATCACGTACGCCGAGGACCCGCCGGCCTCTGCCCGGTATCGCCGGAACTCGGCGCGCCGGTGCCGGCCGATGAGCTTGGTGGCGATGCCGTACAGCCAAGGTCTGACGCCGCCTTTGGCGACGTCGAGGTCGAGGCGGCGGCCGATGTAGCTGCGGATCTCCTCGTAGTGGGCATCGAAGAGGGCGGAGAATCGCTCGGGATCGGCGACCGCTCCGTCGAGGAACGTGGTCATGCATGGGTCTCTCTCGCCGGGGATGTCGGACACTACTGATTGCCCGGTCGCCGCCCACCCTTCCACCCGAGCTTCCCGGCCCCGGCGCAGCCGAAAAGCCGATCACGGCCGGTGCCTCTCCGTAGCGATGCTCGCCAGAGGCTCGCTCCTGCCACAGCTCCGTCTCCAGAGATCATCTCCTGCCCCTCCGGCCGCTCACGACGTCCTGAAACGGACGTTCCGCCTCGTTGACAGCCCCTTCGCTGCGTGAAATAACAAGGTCCGGCCTGCGGCCAAGCAGGGAGATCAGATGTCGAAGACGATCGATTCGTGGGCAGACCTGCAGCGTGCGGCGGCCGCGATCCTGCGCCGGATGAATGATCATCCGACCCTCGCGCGGGCGGCGGCGGCCAACCCGGTACTCGCCATCGAGCGCCTCGGCTACACCATCACCCCGCATGCCCGCCCCGGCATCACGGACCGTCTGCGCCTC
Organism: Nonomuraea sp. NPDC005692; assembly: GCF_040631115.1. Lineage (NCBI taxonomy): Bacteria > Bacillati > Actinomycetota > Actinomycetes > Streptosporangiales > Streptosporangiaceae > Nonomuraea > Nonomuraea sp. NPDC005692. Next base: position 26,065 of record NZ_JBEXYU010000052.1, read on the forward strand.
GGCCCCGAGGCGGCCGAGCTCCTGGCCAGGTTGCGGCGCGAGGTCGAGCGCCTGGCTCGCAGGCCGGTCGATCCGGACGACGGCGCCGACGTGCGCCGGGCGTTGCTGGAACTCGGCGTGACGGGGGAGAACGAGATGATCGGCACCGAGCCGCCACGCTGGCGTCCCGGAGGGGCCGGCGCGGATCGCCTGGAGGCCCTGCGGGACCGCCACGAGGTGATGCGGCCCCTGCTGGAGTACCGCCGGTTGTCGGGCAGGCGACCGGCACTGGCGCCCGAGGCCGTCTTCGAGGCGGTGCTGTCGGGCGAGCGGGTTCCTGCGGTGACCGCGGTCAAGGGGCGTTTGCAGGAGGGGTGATGGCCGACACGCACGGCTTTGAGGTTGTTGTGGAGGCCGGCGCCGCCGTACTGCGCAAGGCTCTGATCGGGGCATGGAAGTCGGCCGAGTGCGGCGGCACCGCGACCGGCGACGGCCGGATCCCGCAGTACCTGCCGATCCCGCCGGGAGTCGCGATCGGGACGTACGTGACCGCGGGCGGACAGGTCGAGCTCCCACGCGACCAGCTTGACGCGACGACGGAACCGGCCGTGGACGGGGCGCGACTCACGCTGGGACTGATCATCCAGGTGCTCGTGGCCGATCCGCCGGTGCCGTCCGCGGGGCTGCTCGACCTGACCGCGGCCGCCCGGGTCGAGGCACCGATCGGGGTGCTCCCGGGCTCGAAGAACGTGGGGATCAGGTTCGACGCGCTAGCCCGGGAACGCGTGAGCGCCACGGTGACCGGCGGCGACCCGATCGAGGGCAAGCTGCTGACCGTACTGCAGGAGTACGTGCACTTCGCCTACGAGAACGGCGGACCCGACGGAACGGTCCATCCGGGCATTCCCGCCCTTCCGTGGACGCAGGATGAAACCGATCAGGCGCTCTCGTTCGGCATCGGCGGCTACACCGTCGACACGCATCTGGAGATCTACGACGACCAGAAGGACGCGGCGCGCGCCATCACGGTCAGCCGCCCCGACCCGGCGACCGTGCTGTTCAGCCTCCCGGTCTACCTGCGCGTCTTCAACATCAGGCGCAGCGGCGCGGCCCCGCCGCTGGCCACCCCGATGGGCGTCGAGACCCGCCTGGAGATCCGGGTCCCGCTGGAGCGCCCGCCCGGCTCCTGCACCCTCCGCTTCGACACCGCCACGTGCACGGCCGGCGTCATCATCCCGACGCCCAGGTTCGGCATCGAGGGCGCCAACTACACGGCCAACAACGCGACGCTGTTCAACCTGCTGGAAGGCGCGCTGCGCACCCAGCTCGGCCAGCGGGGCACCGCGCTGGTGCGGGCGTTCGGCGCGCGGTCGATCGCCGCGCCCACGGTGGCCGACCTGGAGCGCACGCTCGGCGACCTGATCCACGCCGACCTGGCCGCCCGCCGCTTCGTCGGCCTCTGGACCCCCGAAGCGAGCGGTGAGGTGTTCGACGCCCGCGACGTGGCCACCAGGGTGCCGGCCGACTACCTGGTGATCGCGATCAACTCCGCCCCCGGCGCGGACATCGCCGCGATGCCCGCCTTCATCCCCGACGGCATGGAGTTCGCCGTCGCGCTGACCGGCTCGCTCGTCCGGCAGAACATCGACAAGGCCCGCCGGGACAACGGCTGGGCCGACTCCGACCTGCCGCGCCGGGTCGACCAGGACGGCACCGCGGCCGACGTCAGAAGCCTGGACATCGACCTGGTCGACGGCGCGATCCGGATGACCGGCGAGCTGACCGTCATCGACGCCATCCTGGGCAGCATCGACGTGGACGCCGACTTCCGCGCCGACGTCGGCCTCCACTGGAATCCGGACGGCGCGCTCAACCCCGACGGCGTGCAGCAGATGGACAACCACCTGATCGGCGACCCCGACGTCGATCCGGAGGAGTCGGTGGCCTTCTGGATCATCGCGGTCATCCTGGCGATCATCACCTGGGGCGCGGGCAGCATCCTCATCGCGATCGTCATCATCGTGGCCGCCGCGATCATCACCGCCATCGCCTCCGGCATCGGCAGCTCGATGGCGATCGACCCGATCACCGGAGCGGTCACGGGGATCACCGGCTGGCCGCCGGAGCTGGCCCGGATCGGCCGGGTGCGGGCGATCTTCCATGATCCGATCGTCATCGCCGCCGACGGCCTGGTCATCGCCGGCACCATGGACGTGCTCTCCTCCTGCGAGCAGACGCAGGTGCTGGCCGCGCGCAGCGGGGGCCCCTACTTCGGCACGGCACAGTCCGCCCTGACCCTGGCGGCGGCCAGCACCACCCCTGTCGCCGCCTACACCTGGAACCCGGGCGACGGCACCCCACCAGCCGCGACCCGCGACCTGTCCCACGTCTACCCGGCCAGCGGCGTCTACCTCGCCGCGCACACACTGGCCATCACCGAACCGGGCGGCGCGGCCAGCGCCCACTACACGCTGGTCCATGTGGCGAACGTGCCCCCGGTGGCCGACGCCGGGCCGGACATCACCCTCGACGAGGGCCGGCAGGTCACGCTGGTCGGCCACTTCTCCGACGTCGAACCGGCCGACACCCACACCACCCTCTGGAACTTCGGCGACGACCAGCCGACCGAGACCGGCACGATCTCCGGGACCTCCACGACCGTCACCCACGCCTGGTGCGACAACGGCGTCTACACCGTCACGCTCCAGGTGCGCGACCAGAACGGCGGCATGGACACCGACACGCGCACGGTCACCGTCCGCAACGTGCCGCCGGTCGTGGTCGCCGGTCCGGCCCTGTTCGCCTACCCGTGCAGCGTCATCACGCTCTCGGCCGCCTTCACCGATCAGGGCTGGTGCGACACACATGCCGCGACCTGGGAGTTCGGTGACTGCACCGCTGCGATCCCGGCCACGGTCACCGAGACCCACGAGCCGCCCGCCGGCCGGGGCACCGCCGTCGCTTCGCACGTCTACCGGCGCTGCGGCACCTACCTGGCGCGCTGCGTGGTGACCGACGACGACGGCGGCGTCGCCGAGGACACGCTCGTGGTGCAGGTCACCGACGTGGTCAACGGCCACTTCGAGGGCGGCTTCGCCCGCCGCAGGAGCGGCGAGGTGGCCAACGGGTGGGAGCCGTACCGCACCGGCACGCACCTGGCCACCGGCTTCGTCGTCCACTCCGGACGCCGCGCTCAGGGCATCCGCGCCGAGCGCGGACGGGCCGGGATCCACCAGCGGGTGGGCGCCAACCCGGGCTGGGCCTACCAGCTCACCGCCTGGTACGACCTGGAGGAGTCGCGCCCCGCCGCAGCGCGTCTCGGCGTCGACCCGACCGGCGGCACCGACCCCGACCACCCGGCCGTAAGTTGGTCCGAAGGCGTCGTGGCCGACCGCTGGACGCCGCTGACCGTCCGGGTCACCGCCGCCGCCCGAGCGATCACGGTCTTCCTGGAGACCCGCGACGGCATCGCCTGGTTCGACGACGTCGAGCTGCTGGCCGTCCAGCCGTTCTGCCCCGAAGCGGCCGAGCCGCCCGAGCCGCGCGAGGTCTGCCTGGACTTCAGCCACCGCGGGCGCGACGAGAGCTTCCCGGCCACCTGGACGGAGTCCGGGTTCCGGCTGTCGACCCCCGACGGCGCCGGCCGGCACATCACCGGGTTCGCGGCCGGCACCGCGCTCTTCCTCGGCCCCGGGCTGGCCGCCTGGCCCGCCGTACCGGCCATACGAGTGACCGTCACGCTCGCCCACCAGGGCGGACGGGACATCACGCTGACCGCCCGCGGACCCGGCGGCGCCGTCCTGGACAGCGCCCAGGTGACGGCCGCTCACCCCGCCGCCCCGGTCACCGTCACGCTCACCGGGCCCGGGATCGCCGTCGTGGAGATCGAGGGCGAGGCGGCCGAGGGCGTGCTGATCCGGGTGTGCGCGCTGATCCCAGCGGAGGGACGCGATGGCTGATCCGTACTCGCTGGCCGAGGTCCGGACCGTGCTCGCCGAGCATCGCCAGGAACTGCTGGCCCGCTTCTCCGGCCACGGCATCGGCATCGGCCGGCCCGACCCGGAAGGGCCGTACGTCATCACGGTCTACGTCAGCGAGCCCGTGCCCGCGCGGCCCGCCGCCGTCGAGGGCGTCCCCGTGCGCCTTCAACCGGCAGGACCATTCGACGCTCACAGATGAGGAGGCCAGCCGTGACCATTCCAGGTGATGACCGATACCTCAGGGGGCGGGCCTTGGCCCGCGCGGCTCGGGAGGGCCCGCTGGCCGGCCTGCTGGCCGATCAGAACATCGCGGGCTTCGCCTACGGCAGGCGGATCGTCGACGGCGGCCGTACCGACGAGCCCGCCGTCGTCGTCTACGTGCTGCGCAAGGTGCCCGAGCAGTTCCTGCCCACCTCGCGCCTGTTACCCAGGAGGTTGTACTTCGGCCGCGACGCCATCGAGGTGGACGTGGTCGAGACCGGACCGTTCTACGCGCAGTCGTTCACCGCCAGGGAACGGCCGGCGCCCAACGGAGTCAGCATCGGCCACTTCAACGTCACCGCCGGGACGCTCGGCTCGCTGGTCATCGACAACACCGATCGCACGGTCAACATCCTCAGCAACAACCACGTGCTGGCCGACGGCAACAACGCCATGATCGGCGACGCGATCGTGCAGCCCGGCGTCTTCGACGGCGGCACCACCGCCGGCGACACCATCGCCACGCTCAAGCGCTTCGTGACACTGAACGCCAACGGCAACACCGCGGACGCGGCCATCGCCCAGCCGCGCGATCCGAACGACGTGGAGGACCGGGTCAAGAACGACCTCATCCCGGTCGCCACCCCGGACCATCCGGCGATCGGGCTGCTGTTCGCCGGGACGTGCAATCGTACCCTGATCAACCCCATCGACCAGGTGCTGACCCAGCTCAACGTCGAGTTCCTGGGCGGCGCCGCGGTGACCGCCGGAGTGGACATCGGGACGAACGTGGAGAAGGTGGGCCGGACCACGGAGTACACCACCTCGACTGTGACCGAGATCGACGTCACCGCGCTCGTCCAGTACGCCTCGAACGTGATCCGGAGCTTCGACGGGCAGATCGCCACTGCCTACATGTCCGAGGGCGGGGACTCGGGCTCGGTGGTCTATCGGGGCGGCGAGGGCGGCAACGAGGACGCCTGCGGCTGCGGGTCGGCCGCCGCCGCGAGCCAGGTGCTGCAACGCGACCTCAAGCTGGACCAGTCGGTGGAGCGTGAGTTCCGCCAGCGGCACCTGCAGCAGACCCGGGTCGGCCGCTACCTCGTGGACACCTATTTCGCCAACGAGTCGCGCATCCTGGAGCGCAACCGCCGCACCGAGCTCGACGAGGCGACCGTGCGCACACTGCAGGGCTTGTACGACAAGTACGCCGAAACCGCCCGAGCGGTGGCGCTACAGCCGCTGCGCTCGGAGGCGACGGTGACCGACGAGCACCTGGAGGAGGCGCGGGAAGCGCTGGCCCGCATGCGCGAGCACCTCAGGGCCGACGAAGCCGAGGTGGCCGAGGAGGCCCTGGGCATCGCGCGGGACTTCGTGGGCCGCACCGCCGCCGAGATCCTGCGCGCCTTGGACGAGACCGAGCTGCTACGCCGCGTCCGGTCGATGGTGGACCGGGTGGAGTTCCTGACACAGCCGGACAACGGCCGGTGACCGACGGCCAGTGGCTGGTGAGCGCCCGTACCGAACGGACGCTCGCCGGCCTGGACCGGCGGATCGAGGCCGCCGTCGCCTCCGCCGACGTGGGCCTGCGTACCATGGCCGTCACCCTGGCGCGCAGGGGCGGCAAACGCCTGCGTCCGGCCCTGCTGCTGCTGTCCGCCGAGTTCGGCGCGTTCCGCGCCGAACCGTTGCTCGACGCGGCGGCGGCGCTGGAGATGTTCCATCTGGCCTCGCTGTACCACGACGACGTCATGGACCGGGCTCCGACCCGGCGCCACGGCCCGAGCGTCAACGCCTTGTGGGGCGAGCCCGCCGCCGTCGTGGCCGGCACGTTCCTGGTCTCCCAGGCCACCCGGTTGCTGGCCGGCCTGCCCGACGCGTGCGGCCGCGCGGCGGCCGGGGCGATGGTACGGCTGTGCTCGGGGCAGCTTCTGGAGACGGAGAGCGCGTTCGACACCGGGCTCACCGAGGGCGCCCATCTGGACATCCTGCGCCGGAAGACGGCCACGTTGTTCGAGCTGCCCTGCCGCCTGGGCGCCCTTCTGGCCGAGGTGCCCGAGGAGCAGGCCGAGGCGCTGGCCCGCTACGGCGCAGAGCTCGGGCTGGCCTTCCAGCTCGCGGACGACGCCCTCGACCTGCGCGGCAGCGCGGCGTCGATGGGAAAACAGCCCTTGAACGACCTCAGGGAGGGGGTCTACACCTTGCCGGTGCTCCGCTTGCTGGGACGGGACGAACGGTTGCGTACGCTCCTGGCGGAGATCGAGCCCGATCCGGCGCAGGTGGCCGGGCGCGTGCTGGCGTCGGGCGTGGTGGAAGAGGTCCTGGAGGAGGCGGGCACGCTGGCCCGGGACGCCCGCGACCGGCTCGGCGTGCTGCCCGGCAACGCCGCCCGCGACTCCCTCGCCCTGCTGGCCTCCTACGCGGTGGCGAGGGCGGCATGAGCTTTGACGCGGTGGTCGTGGGAGCGGGTCCGGCAGGGTCGGCCGCCGCCTACCACCTGGCTCGGCGGGGAAGGAGCGTGTTGCTGGTCGAGCGGCGCGCCTTTCCCCGGGACAAGTGCTGCGGCGACGGTCTGACGCGTGGTGCGGTGCGGCAGCTGGCGGAGATGGGCGTGCTGCCTGACCTCGCCGACGCGCAGCGGGTGGGCGGTGTGCGCGTGCACATGCGCGGCAAGGGCGCCCGCGACTTCCCCTATTCCGGTTTCGGTCTGGTGCTGCCCCGGTTCGACCTCGACGCCCGGCTGTGCGCCCGCGCCGTGGAGGCGGGCGCCACGCTCTGGACCGCGCAGGTGAGCGGGCCGATCGGCGGGCCCTCCGGGGTGCGCGGCATCGAGATGATCCGGGACGGCCGGCGGACGCGCGTGGAGGCACCGGTAGTGGTGGCCGCCGACGGCGCCGCCTCCCGGCTGGCCAGGCAGACCGGCCTTCGCTCACCCGGACGGGAGTGGACCGGATTCGCGGCCCGTGCCTACTACGCCGGGATCAAGGGGACGGACGACCTGCTGCAGATCGTCCTTCCCCTCACCGACGTCACGGACAAGCACCTGCTGCCGTCCTACGGCTGGATCTTCCCGCTCGGCCAGGGGCGTGCGAACGTGGGCGTCGGCCTGTTCGGTCCCATGAACCCCGAGGGACTGCGCGGCATGTTCGACCGTTTCGTCGCCGACCTCGCCGAGCTGGACCCGGGGTTCGCGACCGCGACCAGGGAAGGCCCGATGAGCGGCGCCCCCCTCCGCCTCGACTTCGAGCCGGAGCGCTGCGGCGTTCCCGGACTGCTGCTGGCCGGCGACGCCGCCGGGCTCATCAGCCCGTTCACCGGAGAAGGCATCAGCTACGCCCTCGAATCCGGCGCGCTGGCGGCCGCCCACATCGACGCCACCCTGCCCGGCCCGATCCTCCCCGGCCCCTACGCCCGGCGGCTGGCCGCCCGCTACGGCGGCTACTTCGAGGCCGGACGCCACTCGGTACGCCGCTACCAGCTCGCCTGGCGGGTCCTGGACGCCACCTTCGACGACGATCGCCCGCTGTTCACGCTCTGCCGCCGTCTGGCGCTCTTTCCCGACGGCGCCCGGACCGAGCTCGTCCTTCCCCCGCTCCCACCTTCGGACCCCGAGCTGAGCCGCATGCTCCGCCGCGACCTCCTGGCCGTCGCGGAGCTGCTCGCCGACTGCGTGCGCGCGGACTGGCCGATGTTCGTACGGCTCAGCGGCGTCACCGACGACCTGTCGGCCCAGACGGTCCGGCCGTCCGTGCTCCTGCTCCTTGCCTCCTACCTGGGCGGCGGGGAACGCCATCCGCTCATCCACGCCCTGGCCGCCGCGGCCGACCTCGGCCTGCTGGCGGCGTTGGCCACGGACGGCACTCGGGAGGAGCGCTCCTCGTCCGGCCTTCCGTGGGGCAACAGGTTCTCGGTGCTGGTGGCCGACTTCTTCCTCGCCCGCGCCTTCGACTTCGCGGCCAAGGCCGGTGGCGCCGTCACCGCCGACTTCTCGCGGGCGCTGGCGGCCGCTTGCCAGGCCCGGGCCCGCGAACTGCGTGCCGGAGAGCTCGGCCTGCCCGAGTACGCCGAGATGCTGGCGGGGAAGCTGGCGATCGCCTTCGAACTGCCCTGCCGCCTGGGGGCCCGCCTGTCGGGGGCGCCCCCGGCCACCGTCACCGCCCTCGCCGCCTACGGACGGCACCTGGGCGTCAGCTTCGCCCTCATCGACGACCTGCGCGACGGCCCCGGGGGCGCGGACCCGGCCGAGCTCCGCGCACTGGCCGCCGAACACGCCGGCCTGGCCCACGCCGCGTTGTCCGTCCTCCCTGCCGGTCCCGTCGTCGACCTGCTCTCTGCGCTCTCCGGATCAGTCGTCTGACGTCCCGACCGATCGATCGGTAGGATCCGGCGCATGGACATCATCGCGGCCACCCGGCACGGCAAGGTGCGCGGCCGGCTCCAGGACGGGATCCAGGTCTTCCGGGGCATCCCCTATGCGGCGCCGCCGTTCGGCGCCCACCGCTTCCGCGCCCCCGCGCCCGTCGAGTGCTGGGACGGCGTCCGTGACGCGGCGGAGTTCGGCCCGACCGCCCCCAAACGGCCCTACCGGCCGCCGCTCGACCGGCTCATCCCCGAGGAGCAGATCCCCGGCGACGAGTGCCTCAACCTGAACGTCTGGACGCCTGGCGCGGACGGCGGCGCGCGTCCCGTGATGGTGTGGATCCACGGCGGCTCCCTGCGCAACGGCTCGTCCAGCCTGCCCCTGTACGACGGCCACGCCTTCGCCAGGGACGGCGTCGTCCTGGTCTCGATCAACTACCGGCTCGGTGTCGAGGGCTTCGGCGTCTTCCCCGACGCGCCGGACAACCGCGGCCTGCTCGACCAGATCGCCGCGCTGGAATGGGTGCGCGACAACATCGCGGCCTTCGGCGGCGATCCAGGCAACGTCACCGTCTTCGGCGAGTCGGCGGGCGCGATCAGCATCGGCGCGCTGCTCACCAGCCCGCGCGCCAGGGGCCTGTTCCGCCGGGCGATCATGCAGAGCGGCCCGCCGCACACCGTCACGCGGGCCGAGGCCGCGCGGACGGCGCAGCTGATGGCGGCCCGGCTGAAGGTGCCGGCCACGGCCGAGGCGTTCGCCGCGATCGACCGGGAGCGGCTGCTCGACGTCCAGAGCGAGGTGGTCGGCAAGGCGGACCCGATCAGCGGCGGGCCCGGCTTCCACATCGTGACCGAGCCGGACGCCGGTCCGGTCGAGGCCGCCCTGCTCATCGGCGCCAACCGGGAGGAGTACCGGCTCTGGTTCGTGCCCAGCGGAGCCGTGGACCGGGTCGGCCGGCTCATGCTCCGCCTGGCCCTGCTGAAGCTGCGCGTCCCGGGACGGGCCCTGCGGCTCTACCGGTCCGCCAGCCCCGGCGCCACGCCCGGTGAGCTGCTCGGCGAGATGGCTACCGACCTACTCCTGCGCGCCCCGGTCAACCGCCTGGCCGACAGCGTGGAGCGGGCCCACGTCTACGAGTTCGCCTGGCGGTCGAAGGTCATGGACCTGCGCGCCTGTCACGCCCTGGAGATCGGCTTCGTCTTCGACAACCTGCGGCACTCCCGCGAGCTGGCCGGCGACGAGCCTCCGCAAGAACTGGCCGACACCATGCACCGAGCCTGGGTCGCCTTCGCCGCGACCGGCGATCCGGGCTGGCAGTCGTGGGACTCCTCCCGGCCCGTCATGGTCTTCGACTCGCCGGGCTCTGGCGTCGTGCACGCGCCGCGCGACGAGGAGCTCAGGGTCTGGTCAGCTCGCGCGCGGTGATCGCCGCCGCCAGCAGCCGCGCCTGCGCCGGTTCGGCGAGGTCGAGGCCGGTCAGCACGCTCACCCGGCGCAGCCGGTAGTCCAGCGTGTTGCGGTGGATGTGCAGGTCGAGCGCGGTCCGGCGGCGGTTGTGGCCGCGCTCGACGAAGGCCCGCAGCGTCTCCAGCAGGTGGGGATGGCCGTCGAGCGGCGCGAGCTTGGCGGCCAGCCGGGCCAGCCCCGCGCCCGGACGGGCGAGCTGGTGTTCGAGCAGCACGTCGTCCAGGCGGTAGAGGCCGGGCGGCCGGTCGAGCCTGCGCACCAGGTCCAGCACCTCGCGGGCCTCCCGCGCCGCGTCGGGGATCGCCGCGGGCGCCGCGGCGCGGGCCGCGGCGGCCAGCACGGGCCGTCCCACGGCCCTGGCCAGCCTGCCCGGGACGGCGTCCAGGGCGTGTCCGCCGGGCAGCAGCGCGATTCCCTCGACGTGGTCCATCAGGACCAGCGTCCCGGTGTGCGCGTCCAGGGCCGACTGCACGAGCCGGGCCGGCGGCGCGGGCTGCCCCAGGTCGAGGAGCAGGACCTCGTGCTCCTGGCCCACTTCCACCCCCGCCGCCCCGGCCAGGCTCTCGTACGGGTGGCCGCCCAGCAACGCGCCGATCAGCGCGCGTCGCGCCCGTTTGTCCTCGCTCCTGATGTCCTCCTGGGCCTGCTGGTGCGCCAGGGCCACGGCGGGCATCGCCGTGCGCAGACAGCCGAGCATCCGCCGGCCGGCCGAGGCCAGTTCCTCAGGCGCGGCCACCTCGGTCAGCGCCTGCCACCAGACCTCGGCGCCGATCAGGTAGGCGGTCACCGCCGCGTCCAGCGGCAGGTGGTCCTCGGCGCGGCGCGCGGACCACTCGATGACGCGGGTGAGGTCGGCCGGGCCCATGGCGTCGGGGCGGCTGAGCGTCCGCAGCAGGATCGTCAGGACGGCCGAGACCGAGTGGGCCACCTCGCCGTGCAGGGTCTCGGGCGGCAACTCCCGGTAGAACGGCACTTCGGCGGCGCACCGGGCGATCACCGCGGCGGTCAGCCCGCGCACCCTCGGCTGCATCCGGCTGTGCAGGTCGGACATCCCGTGATCGTCACATTGCCCAAACCCGCGCGTCAATTCTTGGCCCGAATGCGGAGAGACGGCGGCCTCCGCCGTGTACAGGATTCGTGCAAACCCCCCAGTCAGGAGGCCGCCTTGTTCCGACGCCTGCTCATCGCCCTGCTCGTCGTGCACGCACTCGGCACCGCTCCCGCCCACGCCGCGACCACGGACTGGGGCGCGCCCGGCCCCTACGCGACCGCCGTGGAGGTCGGCGTGGTCAACACCCTCTACTACCCGCGCGACATCGCGAGCAGCGACCGCCGCCACCCGGTGATCGTGTGGGGCAACGGCACGGGCGGCGCCCCGCTCGTCTACCGCGACCTGCTGCTGCAGTGGGCCGGCCACGGGTTCATCGTCTCCGCCGCCAACACCCCGATGTCGAACCTCGGCGTCTCGATGCGTGCCGGGATCGACGCGCTCGCCCGCCGCGACGCCGACCCGTCGAGCCCCTTCCACGGCAAGGTCGACCTGACCCGCATCGGCGCCTCCGGGCACTCACAGGGCGGCGCGGCCGCCATCGTCGTCGGCGCCGACGCCCGGGTGGACACCGTCCTGCCCATCCAGCCCGGCCCGCTGGCCGACATCGACGGCGTGCACGGGCCCGCCTTCCTCATGGCCGGCCAGAACGACTCCATCGTCTGGCCCTGGCTGGTCAGGTCCTTCTACGACGACGCGGACCACATCCCGGCGATCTACGGCGAGGTGCGCGGCGCCGACCACTTCACCGTCGTCGGCGACCCCGGGCCGTTCGCCGCGCCCACCACCGCCTGGTGGCGCTTCCAGCTCATGGACGACCCCGAGGCGCGGGCCCTGTTCCACGGCCCGGACTGCGGCATCTGCCTGGACCACGACACCTGGTCGGACGTGCGCCGCAACGCGCTCGTGCCGCGGTGACCGAAGAGCCCTCCGGCCGTGGTCACGTCGGCGTCCCGACGTGCGAGGAGACCAGCCGGAGCGGCGTCTTGGCAGAATGAGCGCGTGACTGACGACCGATCGGCGGCTCCGGCGACCCAGCGCCGGATCGCCGCCTCCGACATCCGGCTGCCCGAGCACATCCTGCTCCGGGGCACCTCCGGCCGGATCCTGCGCGAGGCGCTGCAGCTCTTCGCCGAGCGGGGCTTCTACGGCACCTCCATCCGCGACCTCGCGGTGGCCTGCGAGATCCGCTCGGCGACGCTCTACTCGCACTACCCGACCAAGGAGAACGTCCTGGCGGAGCTGGTGCGCATCGGTCACGAGGAGCACCACCGGCGGCTGACCGAGGCGGCCGCGGCGGGCCCGGCGGATCCCGCGTCGCGCCTGCGCCGGGTGGTCCGCGCCCACGTCCTGGCGCACGCGGAGTTCCCCATGCTGGCCGTCGTGGCCGACAACGAGCTGCACGCCCTGTCTCCCGAGCTGGCCGGCCCCGCGCTCAGGCTGCGCGCGGCCGGCCGGCAACTGCTCATCGACATCATCGACGAGGGCATCGCCGCGGGCGTCTTCGCCGTGCCCGACGCCTTTCTCGCGGTGACCGCGATCAGCGGGATGGGGATGCGCGTGGCGAACTGGTACGACTCCGCCCTGCCGTACGAACCGTACGAAGTCGCGGACACCTACGCGGACTTCGCGTTGCGCATCACCGGGGAGAGCTCCTGACGGCGAACGGCGCCGGGCTTACTTCAGGCTGCCCGCCGTGATGCCGCTCACCACCTGACGGTTGAACACCACGTAGACCGCGATCATCGGCAGGGTGATGATCGACAGGGCCGAGAACAGCAGGCCGTAGTCGGTCACGTAGCGGCTGGAGAAGGCCAGCAGGCCGGTCGGGATCGTCTTGAGCGAGTCGTCCTGGATGTAGAGCAGGGCCAGCAGGAACTCGTTCCAGCAGGACAGCGCCGAGAACACGGCCACGGTCGCCAGCCCCGGCCGCAGCAGCGGCAGCGCGATCAGCAGGTAGACCCGCAGGTCGGAGGCGCCGTCGATGTGCGCGGCCTCGAACAGCTCCCGTGGCAGCGCGTCCAGGTAGACCTTGATCAGGTACGTGGCCAGCGGCAGCCCCATGGCCGTGTACGGGATGATCAGCGCCCACCGGGTGTCGCTCAGCGCCAGCTCGGTGAACATCGTGCTCTGGGCGATGAAGTACGACTGCAGCGGCAGCAGCAGCCCGAGCGCCAGCAGGCCCATGAGCAGCCCGCGCCCGCGGAAGTCGAAGCGGCTGAACGCGAACGCCGCCGCCGACGACAGCGCCAGGATCAGCAACACCGACACCGAGGTCACGATCACGCTGTTGAGCGCGTACCCGCCGATGCCGCCGACCTCCCACGCCTCGGCCCAGCGGCCGAAGTCCAGCGCCTCGGGCAGGGCGAACGGGTCGGCGAAGATCTGCGCGTTGGACTTGAAGCTGGAGGCCACCATCCACAGCAGCGGCAGGAAGAACGCCGCCGACACCACGGCCAGCAGCACGGTCGAGAGCCTTCTCATCGGGCCGACCTCCTGCGCAGGCGCATGAAGGCCAGCCCGATGAGCACGACGGCCGCGGTCATCAGCACCGCCATGGCCGAGCCGTAGCCGACCTCGCCGTCGCGGAAGACCACCCGGGTCAGGTAGGTGGTGGGGATCTCCGTCGCGTTGTACGGCCCGCCGCCCGTCATGACGTAGAACAGGTCGAACGTCTGGAAGCCGCCCGTGACGCAGAGCAGCAGGCAGACCTCGACCGCGTCCCTGATCATCGGCACCTTGATCCGGCGGAAGATGGCCGGCTCACCGGCGCCGTCGAGGCGGGCGGCCTCGACCACGTCCGACGGGATCTGGGCGAAGGCGGCGTAGAAGATCGCCATGTAGAAGCCGGCGTACACCCAGCCGGAGACGACGCAGACGGCGAGCAGCGCCGTGCTCTCGTCGCCCAGCCAGACCCCGCCCGGCACGCCGACGAGCTCCAGCAGCGCGTTGACCAGGCCGAAGTCGGCGTTGTAGACGAACGCCCAGAGCACGGCCACGACCACCATCGGCAACATGACCGGGGTGAAGAGGGCGACGCGGAACCAGGGCGCCCCGCCGCGCCGGGTGACCAGCAGCCCGGCGAGGACGAGGCCCACGGCGACCTCCAGGACGATGGTCACCAGAATGTAGATGCCGACATGGACGAACGAATCCAGAAAAATCGTGTCCTGGGCTGCTCTGAGGAAATTGTCGAGGCCGACGAACTCCATCGGCCCGAAACCGGTCCACTCTGTCAGGCTGAACGCCCCGGTCGCCAGCGCGGGCACCAGCACCGCGAAGCCGAACACCAGCAGCGCCGGGGCGGCGAACAGGTACGGCGTGAGCTTGCGTCTCATCCCGCGACGGCCAGCGCTTCCTTGGGAGACTTCACCCCGCCGAGCACCGCGGCCAGCGCGCGGTAGAGCGCGTCGGCGCGCTTGAGGTCATAGCCGGTGTCCGGCGGGGAGACCACGGTTCTGGCGTCGGCCAGCAGGTCGTTGAGCCGGGTGGTGCGCGCGTCGATCTGCCCGGCGCCCTCCGCCCTGGCCTGGGGCACCGTGCCCGCCTTGACGAACGCGGCGGCGTTGGCGGGGGAGTTCAGCAGCGCCAGGAACTCGGCCGACTCCTTGACCTTCTTGCTCCTGGCGTTGATCACGTAGCCGGTGACGACGCCGATCACGCTGTCCTGGTCGCCGGCGCCGCCGGTCATCGCCGGCAGGTTGACGTAGTCGAAGTCCAGCTTCGGGGCCTCGTCCAGGGCCCAGCTGACCAGCCACGCCCCGATCGGGTGCATGGCGGCCTTGCCCTGGAAGAACAGCTGCGCGCCCTCGTTGTCGTTGGCGGCGTTGGCGCTGCTGTTGACGCACTTGTGGTCGTGCAGCTGGGCCACGTAGCCGAGCGCGCGTTCCCAGGCGGGGTCGGTCATGGGGGACTTGCCCGACAGCACGTCCTGGTAGGACTGCTCGCCGACGACCCGGGAGACCAGGTGGGACAGCCAGTTGCCGGCGGCCCACAGGTCCTTGTTGCCCGAGGCGATCGGGGTGACGCCCCTGGCGTTGAGCGTGTCGCAGGCCGTGAGCAGCTCCTCGAACGTCCTGGGCGGTCGCACGCCGGCGTCGGCCAGGATCTTGGTGTTGTACCAGAGGACGTTGGTGACGTCGGCCGCGAACGGCACCATGACCGTCTTGCCGTCGACCGTGGTGCGCTTGTACGCCTCGTCCGGGATGAGGCCCTTGAGGGGGCCTGTGGTGACTTGGGAGGAGATGTCGGCGGCGAAGCCGTCCTTGACCCGGGTGCGCAGGCGGTCGCCCGCCCACTCGAAGTAGACGTCGGGCGCCTGCCGGCCGTTGAGCAGGTTCTGCAGGCCGATGGTCTGGTAGAGGTCGTCCTCCTGGAAGTTGAGCTCGACCTTGGCGCCCGGGTGTGTCTTCTCGTACTGGGCCGCGACGTCCTTCCACACCTTGATCTGCTCCTCGCCGGGGGAGCTCATCGCGATCCGTAACACTTTGTCGGTGGCCGCGCTCTGCCCGCCGCCACCGCAGGCCGACACCAGCAGCATCAGGGCGAGCGCCCCGGCCGTCCTGTTCACCATGAGAACTCCTCGAGACAGTCGCCGAACACCCGCTTGGGTGCGGGGCGACGGGGGTGCGGTCGTACGTTCTGACGAGCGGTGGCCAGCAGCGCCAGCGCGCCCCGCTCGAACTCCTCCAGCCAGGGCCGGGCCTCCGCCACCAGCGCGCTGCGCCGCACCGGCCCGCGCAGCAGGTGCTCGGCCGCGGCCAGCAGCTCCCGCGCGTGTTCGGCCAGCAGCCGGTCGGCCGCCACGGCGTCGCCGGACTCGCGCTCGAACGCCCACTGCTCCAGCACCCCCGTGAGCCTGGGCGCGTCGTACGGCTCCAGGCAGGAGCCGCGCACGTTGTCGGCGAAGAGCCGGTAGGCGGCCAGATCCGCGCCGTCTCCGACGACGTCGGCCAGGGCCCGCTGCCAGCTCTCCTCCGGGTCGTAGCCCTCCGGGTCGCGCAGGTAGTCGGCGACCGTGGCGAAGGCGATCTTCGAGGACTCGTAGAGCTCCATGCCGTTGGCCACGACACCGGTCGCGAACCGGTACAGGTGCCGGTCCCTGCCCCGGTACGGGCCGATGTGCAGCTCGTGGCCCATCGCGACGTCGTTGACCGGGTAGTTGTCCCAGTAGAGCGGGGCCCGGTTCAGCGTGCGGGTGACGGCGGCGGCGTCGGCCAGGTCGATGGTGGCCGAGCAGATGCTCCGGCCGGTCCAGAACAGGTCGATCCGGGCGTCGATCAGGCTGAGGGCCCGTACGTACGGGTCGTCGCCGGTGCCGCAGTAGACGGTGGGGCAGACGATCAGCCGTCCGGTGCGCGCGAAGACGGCCTCGATGAGCGCGACCTGCGCGGCGGCGAGGTCGTCGAAGGCGGCGGCGTCCCGCGGGTGCCGCAGCCGCAGGGGGATGTCGTCGAGCAGCAGCCCCACGCCTGCGGCCCCGGCCTCCATGGCCCGCTCGAACGCCACGCACAACGCCTGGACGTCGCCGGCGTCGGAGTAACGCAGTGACAGGCCGGGCGAGAGGCAGTGGATGACGTCCACCCCCGCCTGCCTGCCGCGCGCGGCCAGCTCGCCCAGCCCCTGCACGCCGGCCTCCCGCCACGACGGCCGGTCGGCCTTGGGAGCGTGGACGTAGGTGTTCATGCCCCGGGCGCCGAGGAAGCCGAGCAGGTCGAGCCGCTGCTCGTGACTCCATGGGCGGCCGTAGAACCCTTCGATGACCCCGCGGACCGCAAAGCCTGCTGACTTCATGAAGACAGTAAAGAGTCTTTATCTCATCTAGGCAAGAGTCTTTACTAGACTCATGAGAATCAGGACATACCGACCGGGCGACGAACCGGCTCTGTACGAAGTCTGCCTGCGCACCGGCCTCGACGGCCAGGACGCCTCAGCCGTCTACCCGACGCCACACCTGCTGGCGGACGTCTACGTGGGCCCCTACCTGGCCCTGCAGCCGTCCCTGGCCTGGGTGCTCGACGACGGCTCCGGCGACGGGCCGGGCGGGCCCGGGGGATACGTGCTCGGGGCCCTGGACACGCGGGCCTTCGAGGCCGACTGCGAACGCCTGTGGTGGCCGGCGCTGCGCGCGCGGTACCGGCACGTCACCGAGCCCGAACGCTGGCTGGCCGACCACCTGGCCGCCCCCCGCCCGGCCCCCGCCGAGGTCGTCGCCGGCCACCCCTCGCACCTGCACATCGACCTGCTGCCCCGCCTGCAGGGCGCGGGCTGGGGGAGCAGGCTGATCGCCACGCTCCTCCAGGCCCTCGACGAACGCGGCTCCCGGGGCGTCCACCTGGGCGTCTCCGCGCGGAACACCCGGGCCGTGGCGTTCTACGCCAAGCTCGGCTTCACCGAGCTCAAGCGGGAGGACTCGGTCGTGTTCATGGGAATGACGGCCGCCGAGTGGCGAATCCGGCTCTGAGCCGCCGCTCCACCGCCTCGGACGTCGCGCCGAGGCGGTCCAGCCCGTGCAGGGCCGACCCCACGATCGGCGGCGCGTCCAGCACCCGGACGTCCACCCCGGGCAGCCCCTTGCCGATCCGGGCCAGCAGCCGGGCGTCCCGGCCGGTCAGCACCCCGCCCCCGAGCACGACGGGCACGCTCACCTCGCCCCAGTCCAGCCGCTCGATCGCCGCGCCGGCCCAGGCGGCGACCTCGTCGCCCAGGCGCTCCACCAGCGAGACGGCGACGGCGTCCCCTCGTCCCGCCACCTCGAACAGCACCGGCACCAGCTCGTGCAGCCGTTCCTCGGGCAGGTGTCCGAGGTGGAAGCCCACGCACACCGAGGTGACGTCCGGCATGCCGAAGCGGGCGGCCGCGGCCTCGCGCAGCAGGGTGCGCGGTCCGCGGCCGTCCTCGTCGCGCACGGCCCACCACAGCACCTCCTCGCCCAGCCATTCCCCGCCGCCCCAGTCGCCCGAGCGCCGTCCCAGCGCCGGCCACCGCGCGACCTGGCCGCCGGGGCCGCGCGCCACGCAGTTCATCCCGCCGCCGCACACCACCGCCACGCCGTACGGCACGCCCGCCCCCGCCCGCAGGATCGCGAAGGTGTCGTTGTCCACGGTGACCTCGGGCGCCCACCGCCGCGCCTCGACGGCCCGCTGCAGGATCTCCTGCTCGACCGGCAGGTCGCAGTGCGCCAGGAACGCCGACACCCGCTCGGCCGCGAACCCGCCGCGGGCGCTCTCCCGGTGCGGGTCCGCCTGCCGTGCGGCCGCCGCCGCGAGGTCGGCGAGCAGGCCGATCGCGGCGGGAAGCCGCGGCCCGTGCGGCTGGAACCCGCCGCCGCGCACCCAGGCGAGCAACTCGCCGTCGGCGCCGACCAGCGCCACGTCGGTCTTGCTGTTGCCCGCGTCGATCGCCAGGACCGCAGCCCCGGTCACGAGGCCCAGACCTGGTGGGCCGCGAGCAGCCGGTCGGCGAGCTCCTGCGCCAGGTCGTACTGCCCCACCAGCGGATGGGCCAGCAGCGCCGCCTCCACATGCGCCCGGTCAGGGCAGGCCGCCGCCCGCACCGCCAGCTCCTCGTACGCGCTGACGTGCGCGATCAGCCCCGCCTGCAAGGGCTCCACCGCCGGCACGGCCAGCGGCACGGCACCGGCGGCGGTGATCCGCGCCGGCGTCTCGATCACCGCCGAAGCGGGCAGGAAGGGCAAGGTGCCCTCGTTGCGGACGTTGACCACCTGGACATCCCCCCGATCATGGAGCAGCGAGGCGAGCAGGTCGACCGCGGCCGTCGAGTAGAACGCGCCGCCCCGCTGCTCCAGGAGCTCCGGCTTGTCGTCCAGCGTCGGGTACATCGCCAGCAGCCGCCGCTCCAGCTCCAGCACCTCCTGCGCCCGCGTCGGACGTCCGAGCTGCTCGGCCACCACCTGGTCGTGGGCGTAGAAGAAGCGCAGGTAGTAGGAGGGCACGACGCCCAGCGCGGTGATCAGCTCGGCGGGCAGCTCGCACTCCCCGGCCAGCTCGGCGACGTGCCGCTCGATCAGCCCGGGCAGCACGTCGACCCCGTCCACCCACGCCGAACGCTCCCACGACAAGTGGTTGAGCCCGACATGTCCCAGTGTGAGCTCCGAGGGCGCGCAGCCGTGCAGCCGGGCGAACAGCCGCTGGAACCCGATGGCCACGTTGCACAGGCCGACGGCCCGATGACCGGAGTCGAGCAGCGCGCGGGTGACGAGCCCGACGGGGTTCGTGAAGTCGATCAGCCAGGCGGCGGGGGCGAGGACGCGGACCCGTTCGGCGATGCGCAGCACTTCGGGAACGGTCCGCAGGGCCTTGGCCAGGCCGCCCGCGCCGGTGGTCTCCTGGCCGACGCAGCCGCACTCCAGCGGCCAGGTCTCGTCGCCGTGCCGCGCTCGCTGGCCGCCGACGCGTAACTGCAGCAGCACGGCGTCCGCGCCTTCGACGGCGTCGTCCAGGACGGTGGTGAGCCGGACGCGTCCCGCCCTGCCGCGCAGCATGCGGGTGGCCAGGCCGCCGACGACGGCCAGGCGTTCCTGGTCGGGGTCCATGAGGACGAGTTCGTCCAGCTCCAGGGCGGCCAGGCCGCCGGCGAGCTCGGGTGTGTAGGTGGAGCCGCCCCCGACGACGGTGACCTTCATCGGGCCTCCGCCCCGGAACCGGCGGCCTTCGCCGCCCCTGAGACCTTGGCCGCGGCCGAGATGCGGCGGGTGGCGACCGACTCCCTGAGCAGGCGCGTGCCGTGGGCCAGGCCGCCGGTCAGCACGGGGGCGTTGCCGAGCGCCGAGACCTGGACGGTGGGCGGGTGGCGCAGCATGCCCGCCAGCGCGGCGCTGATCTCCGGCAGGATGCTCGCGCAGGCCAGCCCGATGCCCCCGCCGAGCACGACCAGTTCGACGTCGGCGACCCGGGAGATGGTGGCGATCCGCAGCGCGATCCGCCGGGCCTCTTCGGCGACGATGGCCGAGGCCAGCCCGTCTCCCCTGGACGCGGCGGCGAAGATGGCCTCGGGGGTGGCGTCGAGCCGCAGCGCGGTGTCGCCGTCGCGCAGACCTGCGGCGATCCAGGCGCGGGCCCATTTCATCAGCGCGTCCCCCGAAGGGCTGTCGGGCAGCTCGTCCTCGCCGGGCGCGGGGTCGTCGACCTCGCCGGCGGCCCCGCGATGCCCTCGATGGGCCCGGTTCCCCAGGATCAGCCCGGCCCCGACGCCGGCGCCGATGGACAGGAACGCGAAGTCGGCGACCCCCTGCCCGGCGCCCAGGGCGTGCTCGCCGATGACCGCCAGGTTGACGTCGGTCTCGACCTCGGCGGGCACGCCGAGCGCGGCCTCCAGCCCGGACCGGATCGCCATGCCCTCCAGCGCGGGCCGGTTGCTCTGCCGGATGACCCCCTCCTCGGGGTCCACCACGCCCGGCACCCCGGCCGCGACCAGCTCGATCCCCCCGCTCCGCGCCGCCGGGCCGCCGGGGGACAGGGTGTCGCGGACGGCCACGGCGGCGCGCAGGATCGTCGCCGGGTCGGAGTCGTCGATGCGTTCGTCGTGCCTGGCCAGCATCGTGCCGCGCAGGTCGCACAGCGCGCCGCGGACGAAGCGGGTGCCGATGTCCAGGGCCAGGACGTGGGCCAGGGTGTGGACCGGCTCGAAGTAGACGGCGCCGTAATGCATCTCGCCGGGTGGCTCGGCCTGGCGGACCAGACCGGCGGAGGCGAGGAGGTCGAGGGCGTTGGCCACCGTCGGCTTGGTCATGCCGGTGCGGCGGCTCACCTCGGCCCGTGAGATCGGCGGGTCGGCTCGAATGGCCTCCAGGACCACGGATGCGTTGATCTCGCGCAGGGTGGTGAGCGTCGCATGCTGGGACATGGCCCGAATTCTAGTAAAGACTCTTGCCCGGATGCAATAAAGACTCTTTACTGTATCTCGCAGCCCCCTCATCCGGAGGAACCCCATGGCACGACTCCAGAACCTCCTGCTCGCCGCGACCGTCGCGCTCGGCGCGGGACCGGCCGTCACCGCCGCACCCGCGTCGGCCGCCACGGTCGTCGAACCCTTCGTCCTCCAGGTCGGCGCCACGCTGCCGGCTCTGCCAGGCAAGATCACCGCACTCGCCGCCGGCCCTGGTGGCGTCGTCGCCGCCGCCCACGACAAGGGCCTGGCGCTGTACGCCGCCGGCGCCTGGACCTCCCTGTCGGCCACCGCCGCCCACAAGGTCGTCTGGCGCGGCGACGACCTCGTCGCCCTCACCGCCGGCGGCCTGCTGACGATCAGGAACGCGGCGAAGGCGGGCCGGCAGGCGGGGGAGGGCGACGACCGGGCCGACCCCGCCAAGGGCGGCGCCGATCGGCTGCCGCCGGGCGTCGATCCGGCCACGGCCCTGCTGCTCGGCGGTGACGACGTGATCCTCGTCCAGGGCGACCGCCTCTACCGCAAGGGCCCCGGCGGCTCGTGGCGTCCCGACCGGCTGCCCGGACAGGCCACCGCCGCCGCCCGCGCCGGATCCGGGGCCGTCGCCGTCGCCACCGCCACCGGCGTCTTCGAGCAGACCGGCCGGTCGTGGGGCCAGATCTCACCCGCCCCCGGCACCACCCACCTGGCCTACGACTCCAAGGGCCGCCTCTGGCTGGCCGGCCCCACCGGCCTCACGCTCCGGGACGGCGCCACCCTCAAGCAGTACGGCCCCGCCGAAGGGCTGCCCATGCTCGGCTTCACCGCGATCGCCCCCGGCGCCGGCGGCGACGTCTGGCTCGGCACGGCCAAGGGCGCCGTGCACTTCGACGGAGTCACCTGGGAGTACCGGCAGGGCCGCCGCTGGCTGCCCGACGACACGGTCGCCGCGATCGCCGTGGACAAGAACGCCAACGCCTACTTCGGCACCGCCACGGCCGCCGGCGTCATCGAGGCCCGCCGTACCACGCTGGAGGACAAGGCGGCCGTCTACGAGCAGGCCATCGACGCCCGGCACAAGCGCACCCCGTACGGCTTCGTCGAGGGCATCGGGCTGGCCAGGCCGGGCGACCTGACCCAGTACGGCCAGGGCGCCAGCGACAACGACGGCCTCTGGACGGGCATGTACGGCGCGGCCGAGGCGTTCAGGTACGCCGCCACCAAGGACGGCACGGCCAAGGCCAACGCGCGCAAGGCGTTCGAGGCGCTGAAGTTCCTCGGCGACGTCACCCAGGCGGGCACCAACCCGGCGCCCAAGGGCTTCATCGCCCGCACGATCCTGGAGACCACGGCGACCGACCCCAACATCAAGGACGACGAGCAGCACGACCGCGACAAGCAGAAGGGCGACGCGTACTGGAAGATCCTGGTCCCGCGCTGGCCCAAGAGCGCCGACGGCAAGTGGTTCTGGAAGACCGACGCCAGCTCGGACGAGCTGGTCGGCCACTACTTCCTCTACGCGCTCTACTACGACCTGGTCGCGACCGGCGCGGAGAAGGACGAGGTGGCGGGGGTCGTCACCAGGCTCACCGACCACCTGATCGACCACGACTTCTCGCTGGTCGACCATGACGGCAAGCCCACCCGCTGGGGCTTCTTCAACCCGAAGGAGCTCAACGGCAACCCGTGGCGGAGGGAGGAACGCGGCCTCAACAGCCAGACGATCATTACCTTCCTCACCATCGCCCAACATGTCGCGAAAAATCCAGAAAAATACGCGCAGGCCAAGGCCAAGCTCATCGACGAGCACGGCTACGACCTGAACACCCAGCAGCCCAAGATCACCCCGGGCGTCGGCGGCGGCAACCAGTCCGACGACGAGATGGCCTTCATGAACTACTACCACCTGCTCCGCTACGAGCAGGACGCCGGCCTGAAGGCCACCTGGGCCCGCTCCCTCTACGACTACTGGCAGCAGGAGCAGTACGAGCTCAACCCGTTCTTCAACTTCATCGCCGGCGTCACCCTGAAGGACCAGGTCTGGACCGACGCCTACGGCCCCTTCCCCCTGGAGATGAACGGGCCCTGGCTGCAGCAGTCGATCGACACCCTGAAGCGCTTCCCGATCAACATGATCGACTGGAAGCAGAGCAACAGCCAGCGCCTCGACATCGTCAACCTCGGCCGGCACATCCGGCCCGACGCCGACCCGAAGAAGCTCGGCATGCTCCGCAGCGGCACCGTGCTGCCGATCGACGAGCGGGTGATCAGCCACTGGAACCACGACCCGTACAAGCTGGACCAGGGCGGCGACGGCTACGGCGAGAACGACGGCACCTCGTACCTGCTTCCGTACTGGATGGGCCGGTACCACGGGTTCATCGCCGAGAAGTGAGCCGTCCGCGAGGCGCAGGTGGCCACATGTGAGCCACAAGGTGGGTGCTGAACAGTCGTCCGCATGGAACTCGACATCTTCGCCTTGGACATGCTGCCCGCCCAGGAGGAAGCCCAGCTCTCCGGTTGCATGATGAGCTGCGGGTTCACCGGCTGCGGAAGGACCGTGGTGGAGGGGCTGGTGATGTTCGACGTGTATTGACGGCCGCGGCGCCGGAAAGGCGCCTCCATCCGGCGGTGACGGTTCCGCCGTCTCCCGCCTGACAGTGAAGCCCGCGCGCCGATCCCGGCGCGCGGGCTTCCGTCGGTTCCGGACACCCTCACCACGGCCCTGAGCTGAGCCTTCCCGGCCGCCGTCCGCGGCGGCCCGCAGAACCTTGGAATCACTTGTGGCGACTGGCCGCCCTGGACGACCCCGACGGCCCAGGCCGCCGAGCCCGGCCACAAGCCGGCCACAACTCGTCGCCATACCTTCCTCCCAGGTCGAGTGAACAGATGTGAGGACGGAAGTGAGCCCATGGACAACGGAGAGCGCCCCGAGGGGGATCGTTTCCTGCTCCAGGACGTCGCCAGGGCGGCACTGGCACGGGCGACCGGGCAGCAGCCGACCGGGCAGGCGGCGATCGCCGGCTGGGAGATCCACCCCGGCACTCCGTGGACCTACGTGACCCCGGCGGACTCCGTCCAGCGGGCGCAGGGCTGGAAGCTGCACGTGTCGGCCACCCCGCTGTCGGCGCCCCTCGTGCTGACCCGGGTCGTCGGCGTGCTGAGCCGCCACCGGTGCGCGTTCAAGTTCGCCTCCGGCCTTCAGGAGGTGACCGGACTCCTCTCCCGTGAGACCCCGCGCGGCTCGGTCGGCAAGTTCGTCACCGTGTACCCGCCGGACGACCGGGCCGCCGCGGCGATCGCCGAGGATCTGCACGCGGCCACCTACGCCCTGAGCGGGCCGCCGATCCTGTCCGACCGCGCCTACCGGACGGGAAGTCTCGTCCACTACCGCTACGGGGTGTTCGCCGCCCCGAGCGAACTCGGCCACGACGGCACCTACGTCTCCCGGCTGACCGCGCCCGACGGCACCAAGGAGATCGACCGGCGTGAGGCGTGGTACTCCCCGCCGGCGTGGGCGGCGTGCCCCTTCGAGCCGGAACAGGCGCCGTCGCGGGCGGCCCGCCCGGAGCAGGTGCTGCTCGCCGGCCGGTTCGTGGTGCGCAAGGCCATCCGGCACAGCGCCAAGGGCGGTGTGTTCCTGGCCGAGGACCGGCACGAGGGGGGAGAGGTGGTCATCAAGCAGGCCCGCCCCCACCTCGGCGCGTCGATCGACGGGCGCGACATGCGTGACCTGCTCCGTCACGAGGCGCACATGCTCGACCTGTTCGCCCCGCCGGGCGTCACGGCGCGCAAGGTGGCTCTCTTCGAGCAGGACGGCAACCTGTTCCTGGCGCAGGAACTGCTGCCCGGGACCGCGCTGAGCACCTGGGCCGGCGAGCACCGCCGCGCCGGTTCCGACGCGGCGTGGCTGGAGGTCGTCCTGCGCCTGTCCAGAAGCCTGGTGGCGCTGGTCTCCACCGTGCACGGCCAGGGGTACGTGCTGCGCGATCTGACGCCGAACAACGTCATGATCACCCCCGAGCACGAATGCCGGCTGATCGACCTGGAACTGGCCGCCGTCCCCGGTACGGCCGTCCAGCGGAGCTTCACGCCGGGCTACGCGGCTCCCGAGCAGCGGGCCGCGGCCGTGCACGCGCCCGCGCCCGGTGGCGCCGTCGACCTGTACGCGCTGGGCGCGACGCTGTACCACCTGTGCACCGCGTCCACGCCGATGCTGCTGGACGACGAGCCCCCCGGCGGGCGGTCACGGGACGCGCGGCTGGCCACGCTGGTCGGCGTCGCCGTCGGCGGTGATCCCGTGGCGACCGCGATGGCGCCCCTGCTGCTCGGCCTGATGGCGGAGCACCCCGAGGAGCGGTGGGACCTGCGCCGGGCGGAGGAGTTCCTGGCCGAGATGTCCGGACGCGACGTGCCGTCCGTGGCGGCCGACGTCCGCCGCCTGGACGTGTCCGGGCAGGATCGCCTCCTCCGGGACGGCATCGCCTACCTGCGGCACGCGATGTCGCCGGAGGCGCTCGCCGCCCCCGGCCCCGCGGGCGCCCTGTGGCCCGCCTCCGGGTTCGGGGCGACGGCCGATCCGTGTGCCGTCCAGTACGGCTCGGCGGGGGTGCTCCACCTGCTGGCGTCCGTCCTCCGGGCGGATGACCGGGCGCTCACCCCGCAGGCGCGGGCCGACGCCGGCACGGTCCTGCGGGAGGCCGCGGCCTGGACGATCCGCCGTCTGGAGGGTGAACACCGGCCGTCCCCCGGCCTGTACTTCGGCCGGGCCGGCATCGCCTGGGGCCTGTTCGAGGCGGGACGCCGGCTCGGTGACGACGCCGTGCGCGCCGCGGGCGTCGAGATGGCGCTCACCCTGCCGGTGACCTGGCCGAACCCGGACGTGTGCCACGGCCTGGCCGGTACGGGGCTGGCCCTGCTGCACTTCTGGCGGGAGACGGGCGAGGCCCGCTTCGGCGAGCGCGCAGGTGAGTGCGCCGACGCCCTGCTGAAGGCGGCCCGGCACACCGCCGGTGAGGTGCTGTGGCCCGTCCCCGGCGACTTTGACTCCACGCTGGCCGGCCTCGTGCACTACGGCTTCGCCCACGGGGTCGCGGGGATCGCGACGTTCCTGCTGGCCGCCGGCGCCGCGCTGGATCGCGCGGACTGCCTGGAGACCGCCGTGGCGGCGGGGGAGACGCTGCTGGCCGCGGCGGAACACCGCGACGGGACGGCCTGGTGGCCGGACTCTCCCGGCGGCGGCGGCGGGATTCCTCACTGGTGCAGCGGATCGTCGGGGATAGGGACGTTCCTCGTCCGCCTGCACGTGGCCACCGGCGACCCGCGATTCCGGCAGGCCGCCGAGGGCGCCGCCGCCACCGTGTACGCCCGGCGCCTGGCCTCGGGCACCTCGGCCTGCCACGGTTTGGCCGGTGACGGGCAGTTCCTGCTCGACCTGGCCGGCTTCCTGGACGAGCCCGGCTACCGGGCGCAGGCCGAGGAACTGGCCGCGGTCCTGTGGAGCCGTGCCGTCGTGCGCGGCGGGTCGCTGGTGACGCCGGACGAGGGAGGGGCGGCGACGGGCGTCGGCTGGAACACCGGGCTGGCGGGCGTCCTGAGCTTCCTGGACAGGCTCCGGCACGGCGGGCCCCGCCCCTGGACGGCGGACGGCGTTCCCGGGGGGGCACGCCCGATGAGCAACACCGCCGCGGAGGAGGGCCACCTGCCCGACGTCACCCGCATCAACTTCCGGTTCTCCGGGGACGGCCGGTACGCCGCCTGCCTCGCCCGGCGGGGCCGCGGCCACCTCGTCCCGGAGGTATGGGACGTCGCCGGAGCACGCTCGCGCACCCTCCGCACCCGCGCCGGTGAGACCTCGACGAGCGTGCCGACGCCCACG
Organism: Nonomuraea sp. NPDC005692; assembly: GCF_040631115.1. Classification (NCBI taxonomy): domain Bacteria; kingdom Bacillati; phylum Actinomycetota; class Actinomycetes; order Streptosporangiales; family Streptosporangiaceae; genus Nonomuraea; species Nonomuraea sp. NPDC005692. The sequence continues at coordinate 52,863 of NZ_JBEXYU010000052.1, forward strand.
GACGGCGGCGACGTGCTGCTGTGCCGCGCCGGGGCCGACGCGCACCGCCTGACGCTGGTCACCGCGCCGCCCCGCGAGGACGGGGACGCCGAGGAACAGGAGCTGGCGGTCTTCCGCGGCGGCGTGGTCAGGGTCGTGGCGGGCGTGGCTCCGGGGACCGCCGCCCTGGTGCTGGCCACCGGCGCCGACGGGCGTACCTCGGTGTGGCGCCTGTCCGGGCGGGCGGAACGCCCGGAGCGGATCGCCACGGCGCCGCACCCGGTCAGGGGTGGGATCTGGCTCGACGAGGCCGGCCGGCGGCTCGCCCTGACCAGGGCCGGGACCGGGCCGGCCACCGTGGTCCTGGACACCTCGAACGGCGCACTCACCCCGCTGCCCGGCCCGGCGGGCGACGAGTACGTCCTGCTGGCGGCGCCCGGCGCGGGCGTGCTGCTGACGGCCGTGCGCCGCGAGGGCGCGTACCGCCTGGGCGTCCGCGACCGCGACGACGACGGGCCCACCCGCCACCCCGAGCGGCTGAACGCCTTCGACGGCGAGGTGACGCCGCTGGCGCTGAACCCCTCGGGACGGCGGCTGGCCCTCGCGGTCAACCGCCGCACCCGCTCCCACCTCGTCCTGCACGACCTGGCCGAGGACGCCGGCGCCGAGGCCGGCCTGCCCGCCGGGGTGATCCATCCGGCCGCCCGCTGGAACACCGGCGGCCTGCACCTCGTCCACAGTGCGCCCGACCGCCCTGCCGGCCTGGTCGACCTCGCCGGCTGTTCCGTGTCGCGTCCGCCGGCGGCGATCCGGCCGTCCCCGGCCCGGGTGCTGTCCTGGCCGGGGGCGGCGGGGCCGATCGAGGCGATCGTGTACGGCGATCCCGCGGCCAGTCGCCGGGTGGTGGTCGCGCTGCACGGCGGCCCCGAGGCCGCCTGGCGGTTCGCCCACGAACCGCTCTTCCAGCGCCTGTCCGGGGCGGGCATCGCCGTCGTCGCGCCCAACCAGCGCGGCAGCACCGGCTACGGAGCCGCCCACCGTGACGCCATCCGCGACGCCTGGGGCGGCCCCGACCTCGCCGACGTCCTCGCCCTCGGCCGCGCTCTGGCCGGCGCCCGCGGCCCCGGCGAACCGCGGCCGATGTTGTACGGGGCCAGCTATGGCGCGTACCTCGCGCTGCTGGCCTGCGCCGCCCAGGCGGACCTCTGGTCCAGCGCCGCGGTCGTCGCGCCCTTCCTGTCCGGACGGCAGCTGTACGAGGACGGTCCGCCCCCGGTGCGCGCCCTGCTGGACCGGCTCGGCGGACGCACCGACATCGACGACGAGCTCGGCCCCCGCGACCTGCTGCGGCTCGCCGGCCGCATGCGGCTGCCGCTGCTCATCGTGCACGGCGAGGACGACCCGATCATCCCCGTCGAGCACTCCCGCCGTCTGTACGCGCGCCTGCGCGCGGCCCGGTGGCCCGAGGGCGCCGCACCGGCCTATCTGGAGGTCCCCGGCGGGGGCCACGACCTGCAGCACGACGTCCGCGACACCGTGGCCCTGGACCGCGTCGTCGGCTTCCTGCGCGCCGGACCAGGCGCGTAGCTCACCGGCTCGGCCGGTACGGATTCGCTCCGGGACCGGCCGTGAAATGGGGCGCCGCGCGAGGCGGCCGCCCGCTCACCACCATAGGGAAGGGAATTGCCATGGAGCTGAACGTCTCCGCCCTGGACATGCTGCCGACCGCCGACGAGGCCGGCCTCATGTACTGCGACATGACCTGCTTCGACGTGAGCGTCAACTGCGGCGGGTCCACCATGAACACCCAGACCATCACCACCACCGGTGGCTGGTACTGAGCCGTCCGGACGCCCACGGCGTTCCGGGTGATGACCGGACGGACAGCTGAATGAGGTGCGGGGGGGGGGGGCCGCCCCCGCCGCCCCCCCCCGCCGCCCGCCGGGTGTGGGGGAGGTAAAAACCAAGTACTAAAAAAAAAAAAACAAC
>NZ_JBEXYU010000053.1:0-54285 GCF_040631115.1 Nonomuraea sp. NPDC005692
GCACGCCCTGGTCGAGGTCTCGCATCACGGCGGCGAGATCGGCCTGCTGCGCGACCTGTACATACGCCAAGGCGTCTGACACGGCCTCATCGGGGGCAGTGCACACCGCCATGGGCAGGGTTCTGGTGGCGCGGGTAGGACAGTCGGCCGCGGCCGGTGATCAGGCAGATGTCGGCGGCCGCGGGCGCGCGGCGGCCGGAGGCGGGGGCGCGCCGGTCGGCCAGAAAGACGGGGCCGGCCTGGCGGCCTTGGAGCAGGCGGGGCAGCAGCCGGGCGGTGGCGGTGGCCCAGTGCACGTACTCAAGGGTGCCGCCCTTGGAGGTGACGCGGGCGCGGCGGAACTCGGGGTCGAGATCCTCAACGTCGAGAGACAAGATCTCTTCCGCCCGGGCTGCTGTCTCATACAGCAGCCGCCACAGCACCCGCTCGCCCAGCGGGTGGCGATCGTCGGTGAACAGCGTCTCCAGCCGGGCGTAGGGGATGGCGCGGTCGCCCGCGAGGTGATCGACGCCCACCCCCGGGCATCCTGGCTGCCATCCCGTGGCTGCTGGTATGCCCCCGGACCTACACCGCCTCGCGGCCCCGCGAGGCGCACCGAGTGGCCCTGGCCACGGCAGATGATCTTCCCCCCGGTGAGGGCTTGGCGGACGAGATTGTTGCCGACGGTGCGCAGGTGGTGGGCCAGGAGGCCGGGTAGATCGAGGATCACGACCAGGTCCGGCGCATTCTCGGTGGGCCGCTCGCCGGGGCCGGTCGGAGCGATGTCGAGGTGGTCGGGCAGAGTGCGGGCACCGGCAGCGCCCAGGACGCGGCGTATGGTCTTGGGGCGACCTGGTGCTCGGGTGCCAGGGCCCTGACGGTAGGCCTCCACGATGGTGGCGGCCTTGTCCTGGTCGATGACGATGGATCAGCATACGGTTTGCGCAGGTAACGGTCGCGTCCCGATTGGATCGGCTGGCCCCGGGTGTCCAACAGGTGGGGCCGGAATACGAGCGAAACATGCCACCGCCTTGTTCAGCGCGGTTCGCCTTGATTGGGCCGCGCCGAAGCTCTGGACCGGACAGAAGCGAGGCGCTGTCCGGTTACGAAGGAGCGGGGAACCGACACCCCGAAAAGTAGGAGTTTCTGCCGAGGGCTTTGCACTCGCTGGAGGGGCCGACGCTCTAAACCGGTATGAGCGTGGATGAGGGCAATAACCGCCCCAGCCAGCCGGTCGGAGACATGGTGGTGCTGTTCAACGCGGTAGCGGCCGGGATCGGCGGCCTGTATGTGAGTACCCGTTCAATTGCGGTGACCGGGCTGGCCGTCGGCCTGGTCATCGTGCTCTGCCTTGTGGTACCGCGATTTCGTCGGTGATGACTCTTCGCCGGTACTGGTAGCCGGGATGGCGCTGATCGTAGCAGGTGGTGACGAGGCCAGGTGATCACGAGTGAGGATTCTGATCCTCCGGAGTATGAGAGCTTCGAAACGTTCTTCAAGCAGCAGTTCTCGCGCGTCATGGCGCTGTTATTGAGCCATAACTACAGCTGGGAGGAAGCACTGGAGGCCACGGTTGAGGCGATGGCTCGTGCCGGGGTGGGCTGGGAGGCCATTCGGTCTCCCTACGCCTGGGTGTGCAAGGTGGCCTTGAGGCAGGCGGCGAAGGTGGCTAAACATGACCGGCGGGGCCTGACGCTGGCAATCGAGGGCGGATGGGCGGGGTCTTCCCATGAGGATGAGGCCAGCACCTCGGTCATCGAGGAAAAGTCGGAAGTCGTGGCGCTGCTGGCGTGCCTGCCGGACAAGCAGCGGGCTGTCATGGCCTGTTACTACGACGGGCTTAATCCCGATGAGATCGCCGGAATTCTCGGCATGAAGCGAGGCACGGTGAATTCGAACCTGCGCCATGCACGGCGCAAACTGAAAGCTGTGCTCCGGGATAGGGAGGAGGGCAGGTGAGGAACGACCACGAGCGTGACATGGATGCCCGGCTTCGGAAGAGCCAGCGTGAGCTGGCGGCGGAGCTGTCGCAGGAACTGGATCTGGACGCGATCCTGGCGAGCGTCCAGGCACGCTCCGCCGAGATCCGCGCCGCCTTGAACGTCCCGGCCAAGGCAGCGATCTGGATATCGTTGGGTCCCGCAACGATCTCGATCGGCCGCTACTTTCGCCAGAACGCTGAGGAGACCCTCGACGACCTCACGATCTGTAAGGATCTGGGGTTGCCGCCCAGCACCATCTACCCAGTGATCCGTCAGTTCGTCGAAGCGGGCTGGGTGGAAGAGCGATGGGAGAGCGGTGTCCCAGAGGGCCAGCCGCGCCGCAAGCTCTACCGTCTGACCGCTGAAGGTCCTCGGGGCATCGGCGAGATGACCGCCTACCTCGAACAGCAGAAAGCCGGTGCGTTTCTCACTGGTGGCCTGCTCCACCGCTCCCTCACAGAAGGGACCTGACCGTGCTGCTCCTTTCCATGATGTTCGGGTTCCTCCTGGTGGGCGGCGTGTTGAGCGCCGGGATGTGGGCGGTCGGGGCGTTCAGCAACAACTACACGCAGTCGGTGAACGGCAAGAAGGGCTTCTTGCTCACCTCCAGTGCGGCACTCGTCCTGGGGGCACTCACGTTCCTGTGGGATTACGTCACCCCTGAAGGTTCGGAACTTCCCACCTTCGTCAGTGTCCCGCTCGCCGTGGCATGGCTTGCCTATCTACTGTTCGGCTTGCTCACCGCCCGGTACGGTTTCGTGCGGCGAGTAATCCGCCTGACAGTCCGGCTGTCGGCGCGTTGGCTTCCGCCGGCCGAACGAGCCGACTTCATCGAGACCACACTCACCGTGTTCTACGGCATCCGATCGCTATATCGCAGCCGGTTGATGACCAGCACACTGGTCCGTAGCCCGCTGATGGGACTGCGACGCCGACAGGCACAAGCCCGCCTGCTCCAAAGGCTCGAGGAACTGACCCCCTGACGCGGGACGCGAGCCGTGACCTACACAGCATCTTGTCGGCCATGGACTGCCCGTCCGGGCGGTGGATGCCGGCGCAGATGCCGGTCAGGATGTGCAGGTTGATGCCGCGCGGCGCGAGCTCGTCCTCCAGGAAGACCAGCAGCTCCTTGACGCTGCGCGCGACGCGGTCGGGCTTGGTGATGACCAGCGTGTCCCCGGCCTTCATCCCAGCGATGACGGCCTGGAGCTTGGGGCAGTCCTTGCGACGGGTGGAGATGATCTCCTCCACAATGTCGCGGCACGAATGCGCGAGGTGGTCTGCATGTTGCGGGCGTGGAGACCACTTCGCGCGGCTGACAAGGCTGTCGGCAGCGCGACCATGAATGAGGAAGCTCAGCATCCCCTGGTGTCCTGAAAGGCGGCACCGTGAGCAAGCCGGGTCTCGACGACGGGGATCGCGGAGAGCCCAACGACCTTGCTACGGGAGAGGCGTCCGAGCACGCGACGAATGCTCTCGTAGAACAGGCGGAGCTGGGCTCGTGCTCCGGTGCGTGGTACCGGCGGGCGAAGATGGCGATGAGCCAGTCACCGTACAGGGTGTCCTCACGCCGGACCCGGGCACTGGGAACCCTCCGGCCCGGGCACCTGCCCCGAAATTGTCGGGGGGAACGGGTAGGGCCGCGCCAAGCACTCAGGCCCGATGCCTGATCCATCTCCTGACTCCCAATGGTGGTCTTCCGCGGGGGGCGTCCGCGATGCTCGCTCTTGCCCCGCTTGTCGGGGGCGATACGGGCGCGGCGACGGAGCTCGGTGACGGACGGGATCCGACACGCGTGCCATCGGTCGATGGGGCGTGGCCGCGAGCTGGAAGCCTCCGAGAGCCAACGGAGGTCGCTCCAGCTCCGCTCGGGTCGGCTCACCGGAGAAGCGCCCGTAGGCCGCTGCTTGATCATCGGACAGGAACTCAGCCGTCACATACCGTCATCGATAAGGATCAAGGCGTCGCTACCGCTAATTCCTGAGGAGTTCCTCCTCGCCCCCCAACACGGCCAGGGGCACGCGGCCATCGCGCGCCCAGGCGATCAGGACGTTCTTCCTGTTCCTGGAACTCCCGGCCGGCCGGGCCGCCCGGGCGGGAATCTTCACCCCGGGCAACTCACTGTCTTGCGGTGTAATGATAGTTACACCGCAAGCATAGCGGGAAAGATCGTCAGCGGCTGAAACCGTAGACGAACTGCGAGTTGCCGGAGTTGTACGGCTCGGGCAGCACCCACCTCTGGTCGGCGCCCTGGTGGCAGTCCCACAACACCAGCGACGTGCCGTTGGCGGTGCTGCCGTTGTTGGCCAGACCCGCGCACTTGCCGGACTTGGAGTTGCGGATCAGGTAGTGGTGGTTGCCGTCGAAGGTGGGGGTGAGGACCCACCGCTGGTCGTTGTGGCCGTGGCAGTCCCACAACACCAGGGAGGTGCCGTTGGCGGTGCTGCCGTTGTTGGCCAGGCCCACACACTTGTTGGTGCCGGCGAAGCTGCGGATGGAGACGTCGGAGCGGCCGAACCAGGACTGGTCGACGCCGCCGTGGCAGTCCCACAACACCAGCTTGGTGCCGTTGGCGGTGCTGCCGTTGTTGGCCAGGCCGATGCACTTGGCGCTGAAGGAGGCGGCGGACCGGATGGCGGTCGGCGTGTCGGCCTGCGCGGCCGACGACAGGCCGAAGGCCAGCGCGAGCGCGAAGGGAAGGGCCAGGAATGAGCGGCGCACGATTTCCTCCTGATTGTGTGAACGTGTCACCCCAATGGCGTTCCACTCCGTTCCTCCAGATGGAACGGCTATCTGAGTAGGTTCTGGAGGTATGTCACTCCAGACCGGGGGCGCGGGCGTCCTGCCTGGAGGCACTCCGGCCTCGGGGAACATCGGCACAGCGGTTATCGGTGAGAACGATCATGGTCAGGACGCGAGTGCGCTGACCCGGTTCTCGTACTCGCGGCGGGTCTTGCGCTGAGCCGGGGCCGCAGGGGCACCTTGGCCGCCGTCGAGCGGCTGGCGGCGGGCGAGGAGTGCGAGGTGGGCCGACAGCATGAGCTGAACGCCGCCCGGCCTGCGGTTCTTCTGCCGGTGACACCAATTGGTGTCACCGGTCAGCGGCTCAGGCCGGGCCCGCGGTCGACGCCCTGGCTCGGTAGCGGCCGATAGGGCTGCGGGCGCACACGCTCGCTCTGCCGCCCCAGCGCCGGACGATCCGGGCCGTCGCCGCGGGCAGCCGTATCGCGCTGGCGCTGAGCGTGCTCGGCGCGAGCGGCATGTTCGCTCTCGCGCCGGTCGAGCGGCAGGTAGGCGCGACGCCGGCGTTCGTCATGCGCAGCGGCCAGTTCGGCCTGGCCCGCCTGGTGCACCTGGCGGCCGCGGCCGACGCGATGGGCGGCGGCGTCGACGTCACGTGCCCGTGCCCCGCGCCGGGCCGATTCCCAGTCACGTTCGAGATCGTGGTGCCGGCGCCGAACCAGCGGCCAGGCGGTGACCGGCGGGGCCATGGCGGCGGTCTGCTCGGCGGCTGCCTCCAACACCGGGCTCTGCCGCAGCACCACGGCCAGGCGCTCACGCGCGGCGGCCAGGTCCTCGCGCAACCGGGGCAGCGCGGCCTCCAGCTCGCGGCGCCGAGCCCGATGCGAGGGACGCAGGCGGTCCAGCCCGTCCAGCTCGCGCTGCAGGCGGCTCTCGCGCTGGACCAGCCGGCGGATCTGCTCGCGGCCGCCGGCCACCTCCTGGCGGGCCTGCTGCAGCCGGCGGGCGGCCTGCTCGGCGGCCTCGACCTGGCGCGCCTGCTCGGCCAGGTGGGCTCGTTTCTGCTGCAACGCCTGCTCGGCAGGACCGCCGCCATCACGGGCGTAGTGGCGCATGTCCTGCTCGGCGGCCTGCACGGCGGCGGCCGCCGCAGTGACGCGCTCGCTCAGCGTGTGCTGGCGGGCAGCCAGCTGGCCGTCGGTGAGCAGGCCGACCCCGTACGGGCTCCGGGTCAGCGCCAGCAGAACGCTGGCCCGGCGGACGGCCGCCGTTGCCTCACGCTCGGCGTCGACCAACTCCTGTCGGGCCCGACGCAGGCCTTCGCCATCTCGCACTTGTCCTGCGTGCTGACCGGCGATCGGCTCGGTTCGGTGGTGACCAGACGGTTGGCGCGGTCGCCGCTCAGGGTGGCGGCGTAGGCGGCGACGACGCGCTGCAACTCGACCTCATGCCCCTCCGGCTCGCCCAGGCGGGCCCGGTCGGCATCGCTCTCCAGCAGCTCACGCGGCAGATACAGGTAGGCGGCATCGCGATCGCGGCTCATGGCCGCATACAGGCTGTGCGGGTCCAGCCCATACCCGTAGACCAGGGCCCGATCCACAGTGGCGCCCTGCGTGGCGGCCACCGTCATGGCGGTGCCGTACCCGAGCCCGCCGGCCGCAATGAACCCCCGGTCGAGCCACTGCCGTTCCAGGCGCGGCCCATCAGCACGCGGAGCACGCCATTCGACCAGCACGCGGAGCACGCCGTCGATGGCCACCACGCGGCCGCGGTAGCCGTTGATCACGTCGGCACCCTGGCCACCCCGGGCCCGGTAGCCGTTCTTGTGGACCCGCACATGATCGGCCAGCCGTTCCACGGCGTTTGCGTCTCCGGCATCGGCACACGCCCACAGCTCGCCCACCTGGCCCTGCTCGGCCAGCAGCCTTGCCACCAGCTAGGCCAGCATCTCAGCTGCGTCCATGTCCCCGGCAGTCGGGGGCGGCGGCGGCCGGGACTTGACCGTCACGCGGGCAGGCTTTTGATCATGACTTTCGAGCGGTTCGGGAAGGCGCTGCTGATCGCCTATTCTGAGGCGGCCCAGGCTGTCGACCCCACCGCTGCTCTGCTCGGGCCCGGCGGGGGCTATGGCAATGTGATGATCCGGCCCGCAGACTCTCCGCTCGCATGCTGGCTGGTCGAGCAGCTGATCGCCGTGGTTACCGAGGCGGGATCGGTGGCGTTGCCCTATGCGGGCAGCTACACGCAGACGCTGGCGCTCACTCACTCGTTGATCGTCCGCGTGCGCGATGTGGCCACCACGATCACACCGGGGGAGAAGCCACCTCTGGCGCACTGGGAGGCGCTGAAGGACCTGCGGGAACGGTGCTCGCTGCCCGAGATCATCAACAGCACCGACGCGCTGCCGGATCAGCTCATGGTCTGGATCGGCGTCTGTTTCGGCTCGAAGTGGAACGGGTGATGAACGAGCACGATCAGCTCGCCGGCGACGCGATGACCACGGAATCGGTGCCGGCGACCGAGCACTGGGCCCGGCGGCGAGCCAGAGAGCGACCGGCCGATCATGAGAGGTCTGCCAGTCAGAGGTTCGCCGACCGGGCCATGGGCGCGATGGCGACGGTCCCGCCGGTCATGACCTCGTCGCGTCGCGGACACCGTCCCTGAGCTCTTCGGCGCGGCTGGGGAAATCGTCGGTCCTGTCATTGCCGGAGTTCGGCTGCCATCCGGCGCTCCACGGGGATGAACCGGCATCGGGCGTGACCGGCAGCATCGCGTCTCGGGCGTCGATCGCCTGCTCAGGCAGGGGACGGACGCAGGCCGCCGCGGCGCAGGCGGTCAACGTCAGGATGACCAGTGCCGCCGTCGCGCCGCCTGGTCCCCGGTCGAACAACCCGCCCACCGCGATGCCGCCGCCGAACGCGACCAGGCCCGACAGGAACGTCTGCACGCCCAGGTACGCCCCGAAACGCGTCGGCGGGGCGAGCCGGGCGATCGTCTGGAACACCGCCGGCTGTAGGAGTCCGTCGGCGAGCCCGTGCAGCACGGCCACCAGCACCAGGCCTGGCAGCCCGGTGCCCGCGCCGGTTGCCAGCAGCAGATGGCCGCCTGCGGTGAGCAGCAGTCCCGCGCGCAGCACGTGCGGTCGGTCGGCGCGGCCGGGTACCGCGCACCACGGCTGGACCGCGGCCGAGACCATGGCGAGCACGCAGGAGAACACGGTGACCGCCGCCGCGTCCGCGCCGCCGAGCGGTACGACCACCGACGACTGGTCGGTCAGCAGCATGGCGGGTGCCGACACGGCCGCGAACCCGATGAAGACCCGGTCCCGCAGTACCGTTCGCACCCCGGAGACGACCCCGTGCGGCACCCGTACGCGCGGGACGTGCCGCAGGAGTGAGAACAGGAACGCCGCCACGCCCCACAGCGCTGTCGCCGTCAGCGCCACCAGCCAGTAGCCGACGTTCAGCAGCGCCAGCCCGAGCACCGGGCCGGCCACCGCCGCCACCTGCAACGTCATCGCGTACGCCGCGTATCCGCGCGCCCTTCGCCGTTCGGCGAGCCCGGCCAGCAGCGACTGCGCCGCCGGATGGAACAGCGCCCCGCCCGTGCCCAGCAGCACCATGGCGACGATCAGCCAGGGCAGGCTGGACACAATGCCCAGCAGGGCGAACCCGGCCGCGCGCAGCAGGCACGCCAGAATGCCCATCCGTACCGGGCCGAGTACGTCCACCAGCACGCCGACCGGCAGGGAGAGCGCGTGCTGCACGAGATTGCGCAGCGCCAGCACCAGGCCGATCCCTCCGGCGGCCAGCCCGAGGTCGGCTCGCAGGTGCAGGACGACGTGCGCCATGGCCGCGAAGTAGCCCAGCGAGATGGCCGCCTGAACGGTGACGACCACGGTGACCGTGCGACGGTCACCGTGGTCTGCGGGGGAGACGATCACGCCGCGGGCAGGACGTTCAGCCGGTACAGCAGTTGACGGGCGAGCGTGGCGCGCTTGGCGGCGTCGGCGTCCTTGGCGATGTCCATGTTCAGGGCGAAGGTGTACAGGCGTCCGCCGCGCTCGACCCAGCCCGTCCACCAGCCGGTGCCGGGGTTGGGGGCGTTCTGCCAGCCTGACTTGGCGTACAGGGTGTACCCGTTCTTCTTCTCCATCAGGATCAGGTCCTGCACGGTACGCTGGTTCGCGCGGGAGGCGGGCAGGCGCAGGGCTGCCAGCCGTTCCATGAACCGGGTCTGCTCCACCGCCGAGATCTTCAGCGGGCCGTCCAGCCAGAACCGGTCGACCACGGTCCCGGTCTGCTGGTTGCCGTAGCCAAGCCGGTGCAGCCACTGACGTTCGCGCGTGAGGCCGATGCGGCGGGCGATCACCTGGAACGCCGCCGCGTTGGAGATGCGTACGGCCTCCCGCATGGTCATGTCCTTCTCCCACTCGGGATACGGCTGCGGCGTGCCGTCCCAGGGGATCACCTCGTCGGGGCTCTTGACCACGCCCGTCTCCAACGCGACGAGCGCGTGCGGGACCTTGAAACTGGACGCGGGCACCATCGGCGTCTCCGCGCGCCGCCGGTCCACCACGGTCGTCGTCTTGGACGACACGTCCAGCAGCGCGAACGTGCCCCGCACCCCGGCCGTGACGAACACCGTACGCAGGTCGTCGCGCACGGTCGTTCCCGGCCGCACCTCGGCAGTCACAGTGGCGGCGCCGGCTGAGGCGGTGGCCGCGTACGAGGGGGTGCCGAGGAGGGGGAGTGAGGTGAAAACGATGACGCCCAGCCCGGAACGGAGGGCCTGGGGGATTGCCTTCTTCATGCGCAGAGGAGATCACGGGACATCTGAACTGTCCAATATCGATATCACTGGACGGCCGATATTCGAATTCGTATACCCGCTGGCAGAGAAGCCGCCGACGGCGACGATCATGGATCGCTCACCGCTGCCGTTCGGCGTCTCCCCCTACAGCCCTTGTTGTCTCAGGGCGTGGTCGTGGCGGAGGTCTCCCAGGGCGGTCAGGATTCAGACCGAGGGGTGGGCGGGGTGGTGGTGGGGGACGGGACGGGGAGCGACCTGTTCGGGCCGAAACTCGAAGCCGCCGTCGGCTTGCTGGTGGGCCAGCAGGTAGCCGATCGCCCGGCGGGCCGGTCCAGCATGGCGGCGGCGGCCAGGCCCTCATCGCTCTGATGTGGCGCGAGCCGCGGGCATGCGCACGTGGGCGCGGAACGGCTGTTCCGCACCCACCGTCGATCCATCTGTTTCAGCAGCCGATCGGCGCATCCACCGTGACGGAGGCAGGGCCGTAGAAGCTGGGCCCGCCGGGACCCACGGGCCCCTGGGACAGCTTGACCTCGGCGCGAATCGTCGATCCGCAAGGGGCGGTCGCGGTGGTGCCCTCAACGGTCACGGTGTTGTTCCAGATGCTCACCGACTGCCGCCGGGAGCCGAGGAACAGGCCACCGACGACTTGGCCGGACACCTCCACCTCTGCGCGCTGTGGGGTGATGACTCCGCCGGGGCCAGGCTCCGCGATGCCGGGCGCGCCGACTGTGCCGTAGAACCGCGCCTGAGTGCCCGTGAGATCCACGCAGGCCTTAGTGGAGAGACCCGAGATCAGGACACTGTCACTGCAGGTGGTCGTAGTCGTGGCGGCGGATGCCGGGCTGCTCAGCGCGAGCGCCCCCGCGGCCGCCGCCCCTACGGCGAGTACCGCGGCTCCACGCTTGACGATCTGCTTCAACGATTTCCCCTTTGATGATCGGGCGTGCGGCCTCGCGCCACACACAAGCAGTAGCATGTCACACATGACATGATGTAATGGTGAGCGCCAGGAGAACTGCCTGAGAACCCGTGGGAAAAGGCTTGAGCGTTTAAATCGGGCGCCCAAAACCGCAAAATCGGAAAATCGAATGGGGCTCGAACGCGAAGGCGCAACCCCGGCCGCCGTGGCGGCGGGCGGATGGCCAGTGCGGTTGGCGCTGCTGACGTAAAGGACCGGGTGGCCGGTCAAGACGGGCAGCTGCTGATCGCCTATTTTGAGGCGGCCCAGGCTGTCGGCGGCCGTCACCCAGTCTCTGCTTGACAGGCACGTCACTCCCATGGCCTTTGGGTCGGTGTGTCCGGTGCAGGCCACGGCGCCGTCGACGTGTTGCAGCCACCAGGACGCTCCGGCGCCGAGCATCCAGGTGATCGCGAAGGCGAGCAGGACGGCGGCAAAGATGAGTGCGACCGAGCGATGCTTCATGACCGTCAGAGGTTCACGGGGGTTCCTCCTACCTTGACGGCCATCAGGAGACGACGCCCAGGGTTTCGGGCGTTTTTCCAGGCTGCCGTTTGCAGTTCGGAGGCGGGTTTCGTCCTGCATGAACTGGCTGTTTAGCCGGCGAGGGCGCCGGCCGGCCGGGGCGGCATTTCGGTGTGCGCACGGCGGGTGCGGCACTGGCAGGGGCCAATGATCAAGTGATCTGTGTTCCTGCCTGATCGCTAGGGCGCCGCCCTGTACGGCCGGGGCACGATCCGGCTGTGGGACGTGGCCACGCGCCGCCCTGCCGGTGTGCTCCGCCCGCGTGAACACGCCCTCATGGAGAAGGTGGTGTTCAGCCCGGACGGGCGGACGCTGGCCGGCGGCGGCTCTCGGGGCAAGGACGCCAGGATCTGGTTCTGGGATCTGAGAGGCCGGTCGCGGACCGGTCACCCGCTCAGTCCGCCTGGGCGCGCCGTGCACGCGGTGGCGTACAGCCCCGACGGACGCCTGCTGCTGGCCGGCGGGGTCCAGGGCGACGGCGATACCTCCTCGGGCGCGGTGTGGAGCTGGGACGCCGCCTCCCACGATCGCATCGGCGACCCGCTGCTCAGGACCGGTCCGGTGTCGCTGGCGGACATGACGCTGAGCCCGGACGGCCACGTCCTGGCCGCGAGCGGCGCCCCTCGCGGCACGGTGAACCTTTGGAACGCGGCGACCGGCGAACAACTCGGCACCCTGACCGCCGATTCGCCGGACGCGCAGACCTCGCTCGCCTTCGCCCCGGACGGCCGCACCTTGGCCGTCGGCGCGGGCAGCGAGCAGGACGGCATGATCGGCCAGAACATCGGCGGCACCGTCCGCCTGTGGGACATCGGCCTCCAGCGCAGGATCAGGACGTACCCGGGTTTCGGTGCCGTGGTCTCGCCGGCGTTCGGGGCGGACGGCCGTACCCTGGCGGTGACCAGGGATTCCACCGTCGACGGCGAGATCACGGTATGGGACACGGCCCGCCGCCGCAGGATCGGCGAGCGACTGGCCGGCATCCCGGGCTGGCCGCGTTCCCTGGGGGTGAGCCCGGGCGGCCGGCTCTTCGCCACCGGCTCCGCGAACGTCAACAGCTGGAACGCCGACACCCGGCTGAGCTCGGGCGTCGACGCCACCGTCGAGGACGGCGGCACCGTGCGGGTGTGGCGCGCGAACCCCTGGAAGGAGGAGGCGACCTTCACCGACCCGAGGGGCGCGGTGAACGCGGTCGCCTTCAGCCCCGACGGCACCCTGCTGGCGGCCGGCAGCGGCGGCGAGTCCGCCTCCCGGGGCACTTCACGCGTCTGGGACCTGCGCTCCCGTAAGGAGATCCTGTCCTTTACGGAGCCGACCGGCCCGGTCAAGGCGGTCGCGTTCAGCCCGGACTGCAGGCTCATGGCCGGCGGCAGCGGCAACGTGTCCGACAGCGGCGGCACGGTACGCGTCTGGGACGTGCGCTCCCGCAAGAGCCTGGCGTCCTTCTCCAACCCGTCCGGCTCGGTCACCTCGCTCGCCTGCAGCCCCGACGGCCGTACGCTGGCCACCGGCAGCCGCGGCGGCGGCGCCACCGGCTCCGTACGGCTGTGGGACGTCGCCACGGGAAAACAGGTGGGCACGCCCTTGGCCGACGGCATCGCCCCGGTCACCTCGGTCGCGTTCAGCCCCGATGGCGACTTCCTGGCCGCCGGCAGCGCAAACACCGGCTCCGTACGGCAATGGCACGTGGCCACCCGCCAGCAGATCGCCTACCTCCCGTTCGCGGACGGCTGGGTGTCCTCGGTCGCGTTCAGCCCGGCCGGGGACATGCTCGCCGCCGGCGGCGACACGGTACGCCTCTGGCGGACGGCCGCGCCGCAGGATCCGGTCGCCGCCGTGTGCGCGCTTCCCGGCCCCTCGCTGGCGCGGGCCGAATGGCAGCAGTACGTCCCAGAGGCGGAGTTCCGCCCGGTCTGCCCCTGCCCCCGGCGGGCCGGGCGGCTTGGCGACAAGATGACCGGCCGCGGGCGGAGGCTTGGCCATGCGTGCCGACCAGCCGGGAGCTGTGTCAGCCGGCAGGGAAGGTAGGGCAGCAAGCCATCGGAATGCCGTACGCGGACATCGGCCGCGTCCCTGAGCCGATACAGCTGCTTCAAGGCGTCGCCGCTCACGCCCAGCGCGCCGGCCAACAGCTCCAGAGTGGCGATCGTCGGCACCGATCTGCCGTTCATGACGGTGCTGATCGCTCCCGTCGACAAACCCGCGGCCTTGGCCAGGTCGGCCTGCCGCATGCCCCGCCCTGTCATGGCCCCCCGCAGCCGGGCGGTGAGCTCGGCGCGAGCGCCAGATGGCCCTATCTGCTTGCCCACGCCCACCGAGCCCTTCTCGGCCTCGCGGTTCATCGTGGTTCAGATCACTCCCTTGAACACTGTCCGAGCGTACATCTGAAGGTGAAGTACCGCCGGATCCTCCGGCCGAGGCGACCGACAGCGAAGGAGCGTTCGTCATGCTCGACCCTGCCCACCTCCACCTGTTCGCCCTCCTCGCGGCTCCGGCCGTAGTGGGTGTGCTGGCGCGGCTGCTGCGCCGGCCTCGCGGCGGCATGACGGACATCGCTCGCGTCCTGCTCGATCTCGTCAGCCTGCGCATGGTGCTGCGCGATGCCGGCCCCGACCAGAGAGCGACGCTGCTCAACGCGCACCGCGCCTGGCGTGCTACCGCCGCCGTTCACCCAGAGGCAACCATGCGCCCTGCCCGGCAAAGGACCTCGAGGCGGCGTTGATTCCGCCAGAAGGGGGGCAGCCCACATAAGCCCAAAGCCCACATTGGGATGATCTTGAAGCGGAGATCGGCAAACGTTCACGCTGGTTGAGATCGAATGCTGCCACGAATAATGCCCTATTATCTGGGGCATCGTTGATCGCGACCTACGGCGACGGTTCCGGGCCGCTATGCGAAGCGGCCCTGTCATCTGTGGCAAGGGGCAGCGGTGGCCACCGTCGCGCGGCTGCCCGTCGGGAAGGCGCTCACCGTCCGCGGCGCCGCGGACGCCTTCCCCGACGCGCTCGGCAACCCGAACACGGTGCGAAACTACACGATCGGGTTCGACGGCCCGGAGGTGCCGGCCTGGGCCAAGCGCTTGACCCCGCCGGACTCCGAGACGCCGGCGCGCTCGAAGATGGCGATCGACCGACTGATCGCCTGCCGCGAGGTGCACCTGCGGGAGAAGCGCTTTTACCGGATGCTGTACGAGACCGTGGCGCGGGCGGAGGAGATTTTGCCGCTGAATATCGAGGACCTGGACTTCGCCGGCCGCCGCGCGCTGGTGAAGGCCAAAGGCGCGCAGTCCAAGGCCCGCCGGCGCGGCCAGGCCCGCGAGGATTTCGTGCTGAAGCCGGTGTACTGGGACGCCGGCACCGCCCGGCTGCTGCCGCGCCTGCTGAAGAACCGCACCCGCGGCCCGGTGTTCGTCACTCACCTCGGGGAGCAGAGGGCGAGCCTGCTGATGTTGATGGCCAAGTCGCGGCACAAGAAGGCAGAGAACGTCCGTCGCTACTTCAAGCCGTCGCCGGACGCCATCGCCGAACTCACCGGCCTGCTCGCACCCGGCGACACACGCCGAGGCGGCGGCACGTAACCGAGCCGGCCGACCCGTCGATCCTGATCATCTCGACCGTCCCGAAACCACCGAGCCCTGGAGTTGACATGGCTGACATGATCGTGACCGACCCCGTCACCCGCGACGTTCTCGCGACCTTTGAAGGCGTGCGATCCCGGCTGTTCCGGCGCTTGGAGGGCTTGACCGACGCCGAGTATCACTGGGAGCCGGTCGGCGACTGCATCGGCATCCGCCCCGGCGACGACGGCCTCTTCCGCGTCGCCACGCTCTTTCCGGAATCGAGTCCGGACGCGCCGGACCCCGTCACGACGATCGCCTGGCGCATCTGGCACATCGGCAACCTCTGCCTGCGAGGCTACGTGATCTACTGCTTCGAGGACGTCCCCGAGCTCGGCGACCGCCACGAGTGGCCGGGCACCGCGAAGGATGGCGTCCAGGCGCTCGCCGAGGACTGGGAGCACTTCATCTCCCGTATCGCAGCCCTCGGCGACGAGCGCCTGTTGGCGCCGATAGGCATGGGCCCCGGCGGTTGGGCCGATGAGACGTATCTGAAGCTCGCGCTGCACGCTCTGAAAGAGGTCACACATCACGGCGGCGAGATCGGCTTGCTGCGCGACCTGTACCTGCGCGAAGGCGTCTGATTTCGGCGGTGGGCGACCTTGTCCGGGCCCCGGCGCCGACCGTTCAGGGGGATTGCCACGTGGCAGGGCCGGCCGAGGGAGGGCTTGTCTGCGGTGGGTGAAATCACGTTCTTGCAAGATCTTCGTGCAGGGGTGAGCAGGAGTCCGGAAAGCTTTTCAGCTGGCCCGGCCCAAGGTCACGGTGCGGATTCCGGGTGTGAAGTCGCCGAAGGACTGTTGCCAGGACTCACCGGGCCAGTAGTACGTCACAAGGCCCTCGGCGGGCCGGTAGTGGGCGGTGTAGAGCGTTACCGTCCCCTGCTCGTCGACGGATCGGTACAGCGGCGGCTTGAGCATCGCCGCCACGTCCGCGCCCGCGGCGCGGACGGCTCGCAGCCGCTCCTGCGTCCGCATGGCCCGCTCCTGCTCGTCGGTCACCGGCAGGTGCTGGTGATTGGAGGCGCAGGCGTCCGGTGCCACCGTCGGCGGCATGTCCGGTCCCACGAACACCGTCATCGCCTTCTTCGGATCGACAAGGGTGAGGTTCTGGGGGACGGCGACCGGCAGTGACCGCAGCCTGTCGACCGCCTCATCGACGGTGTCGCACGTCTCCAGCAGGTAGCGCACGAGGATGAGAATGGCGAAGCCACGTCCGTAGACAGAACGTCCGCCCCAGGTGAGCGAGATCGCGAGACCGGCGTCGTTCATCCCGTCCAGCAAGCCCCACAGCATGTCCTGCATCCCGATGACGGGGCGCAGGAAGCAGGAGGAGACGATGGTCCCCTCGCACTGATCGGGCCGCAGGTCATAGTTGCGCAGCAGAGTGCCGTTCTGGCCGATCTGGGTGCAGGACTGGGAGAACGGCCGCAGTGCCGCATGGGTGAGGAAGACTTCCGCCTCGGGCCGGTCGAGTTGGCCGGCCAGGCGGTCCAGAACCGGGACCAGTTCCGGCAGGTGCGCACGGAACAGCGCCCGAACACGATCCGCGCCCTCCGGAGTCCGGCCCTCCTCGGTCAGCAGGCCCTCCATGTCCTGCCACAGGGCCCGGGCGTGGGCGGCCCACCGCTCGTCGCCGCCGTCGCCGACCTCGATCGCCTGGAAGGTCTTGTGCTGTTGCCGCATGGCTGCCACTTTCCCTGTGAGAAGCGGACGAGGTGAGGGCAACCTAGCTAATTGTGCGGCTAATTCACCAGGTGGCCATCGGCGACGGCCAGGCGCTGGATCTGATGGAGCCGCTGAATGCGAGCGTGGCCGATTCCAAGTAGGCGAACATGTCCCGCGTTGGAGAAGCCGGGAGGTACGGAGTGTTCGAGATCGGACATGATGGGCGGGTGCTGCGTTATGTACTGTTGCGCGACGCTCTTCGGAACCTCAGTCTTGGGTCCTCGGCAGGATGTCGTGCGGTGAATCATCTGGGCCACACGGGATCGGATCCGCTGCAAGGATGACGGCCGTGCGCCGCTACGAGACGAGTATGTACGACAGCAACCGCTGGGACGGCTTCGAACTCCGCCCCGGCGACATCATCATCAGCACCCCGCCAAAGTGCGGGACGACGTGGACGCAGATGATCTGCGCCCTGCTCATACTGCAGGAACCGGAGCTCCCGCTCCCGTTGGACACACTCTCGCCGTGGATCGACATGGTGACTCGCGCCCGCACAGACGTGTTCGCGGACCTGGAAGCCCAGACGCACCGCCGGTTCATCAAGACCCACACGCCGCTCGACGGGATACCCAACGATCCGACGGTCACGTACATCTGCGTCGGTCGCGACCCGCGCGACGTGGGGCTGTCGATCGACCGCCATATCGACAACACCGACATCGGCGCGTTCCTCGGCCAACGCGAACGGGCGGCCGCGATCGACGGTATCGAGCTCGGACCATTGCGGCCACCGCGGCCGCGCCCCGACGGCGAGCGGGACCGCTTCTGGCAGTGGGTCGACGACGAGACGCCATCGACGCAGGTCGGGTCGTCACTGCGGCGCACTGTAGAGCACCTGCAGACGTTCCGGGACGCCGGCGACGATCTCGACATCGTGTACTTGCACTACGACGACCTCAAGGCCGACCTGGAGGGGCAGATGCGGCAGATGGCCGCGCGCCTCGGCATCGACGTCGATGAGCACCGATGGCCCCGCCTGGTCCAGGCGGCGACGTTCGAGTCGATGCGTAGCAGGGCCGACACGACCGTCCCCGCCGGCGGTCCGGAGCACTGGATCGATCCCGCCGCGTTCTTCAGTCGCGGCACGAGCGGCCAGTGGCGCGACCTCCTCGACGACGCCGACCTCGCCCGATATGCCACGCGCGTGCGGGCGCTCGCGTCCGACGATCTCGTCGAGTGGGTGCATCGCGAGCCGATCGACTGAGATCCCCGTCCGGCGGCATCCCCGCACTACCCAAAGCTGATCGTCAGCGCCGCCCGCCGCCCATAACCGCCGATCCGCGCTCGGGACCAACATCAGGGGTCTGCGCCTCTACCAACGCCGGATTCGGCGATCGGGGGCAGTGTGGCAGCGCGTCGGCTAGCGAATCTGGTCACCCTGTGTGATGGTCGTAGCGCCTTCCTCCTTGCCGCCAGCGGCCGGATCCGGATCGCCGCCGACACTGCGCCGCCGCCCCGCCCCTCCTCGGTGCGAATGACCTCGGGCCGGCGAGTGCGGTCAGCTCTCACGAACAACGGACCCGACTCCAGGCCCAAGATCGCGGTCGAAACTGGCAAGCAAACGCGGTCCGTTGTGGCGAACATAAGCAGTGCGTCGCGCGGGCGGCGGCGCTCTGGTCCATCGCCGCGAGCTCGTGGGGCGCCAGGTCGCGGGAGTGGACCGTTGCCACACGTGGCGCCGTGCCGTCGTCGACGAGAACGAGGGCCATACCGGCCACGTCAGCCTGCCCTCTCAGGATCGTGATCTGCTCATCCGTCAGGTTGGTCGCGTTCGTGACGAGCCTGACGCCTTCAGGCGAAGCATCTGCGCCGCCACTGTGCTGCAAGAGGGCCCGAAGCGTTCGATGAAGGCGAACCGGGCCCGCCCCGACAAGCCGTTGCGGTCGGCCGGGTCGTGTGCGAACTCCAGCGCCCGCCACTGCGAGGCCGGGCGCGGATCGAAGTCACCACGCGCTCCACGCTGCTGGTGCTCGTGCTCCGCTGCCTGGTCCAAGCTGTAGATCACGGCCAGGGTGCCTTGTTGCCGGTCGTTGAGTTCGGTCCAGGCGGCCAGCGCTTTGGCCGCGGCCGTGGGCCGGGATGAGGGGTTCGTGCCGGTCATCGCGTGCCTCCGATGACGCCTGCCGTGAGGTGGGGAGGTCATGCAGGACGGTGCCGGCGGGGTCGCCGAACAGCGGGCCGGGGGTGGCCAGCATCGCGTCGATGGCGGCGGTGCGGGTCCCGGCGTGGGCCACGGCCCGGCCGTCGGGGGTGAATGCCTGCCAGCGCGTGCCGGCGCGGCCGATGGTGGTCCGGCGGACCCTGCCCAGGACGGCCTGGTCGCCGTAGTCGTCGACCACGACCTGGTAGCCGCCGTCATGACGAGGCGGGTTGAGTGCGGCCGCGGCCGGCTGTGCCTGGGTGAAGGGACAGATCGGCCGCTCATTCTCCGAGCGCGCCTTGGCGCGGCGGACAGCGCGGGCGGCCGCGGGCAGCGCGGGCAGCGGCGCCGGCGCGTACAGCGCCGCGAACAGCGCCATGATGGTCTGCACCTTGCTGGTGCCGGCCGGCCCCTCGATCGGGCCCCGATGGGTGCAGGCGACATAGCGGCCGGCCCGGTTCTTCTGCAGCCAGCCGACGCAGCGGCCCCGCACGATGACGTCCTCCCGACCGAGGACGCGGCCGCGCAGCAGCGACCAGGACGCCAGCGAGGCTGGATTCAGCTCCAGCAGCCGGCCCAGGTGGTCGCGCACGCCCTCGGTGCTCACCGTTGTGCGCAGCCCGTCGGCGAGGGCCTGCGCCAGGTCGCCCTCGACCAGGTGAGTAGCCCCCGCGTCGCCGTGGACGCGCCAGGTCGCGCCGTCGTGGTCGGCCCACCCGGCCCGCTGCCCGTCCACGATGATCAGATGCGTGTCACGGTGCAGCCGCTCCAACGTCACCGCCGCGCCAGGCCGTTCACCTGCCAGCAGGACACGCAACAGCTCGCCAGGCCCGCCCCGACCTGCCGCCTGGCCGGTGCCGGCGGTGGCGGCGGTGGCGGCGGGGGACTGGCCTTCGCGTTCAGGCATGCGGGGGAGACGGTCGGCCAAGCGATCGGCCACAGCTGTGGGGGGTCGGCACCCTGGGGGGTGTATGCCGGTCGTTGGCCAGCGCCTCCAGCACCGGCCAGGCCGCCCGAGACGTGTCGCTCAGGTTCCGTCGCCGCG
This sequence comes from Nonomuraea sp. NPDC005692, assembly GCF_040631115.1. Lineage (NCBI taxonomy): Bacteria > Bacillati > Actinomycetota > Actinomycetes > Streptosporangiales > Streptosporangiaceae > Nonomuraea > Nonomuraea sp. NPDC005692. The sequence continues at coordinate 19,533 of NZ_JBEXYU010000053.1, forward strand.
CTAGTCCGCCAGATCGGCCAGGAGGCCGGACAGCGTCTTCACGCCGCCCTCTTCCTCGTCAGAGGTGAACTTCTCCGGCTCGGCGAGATCGGCGGGGGTAGCCATAACCCGGGCTGCCCCGGCGGCCCCCGGGGCGGCATCTGCGTTCGGTGTCTCGAGTGCGGCAGCCTGCTTGGCTTCGGTCAGGGTCTTGTGGACGACGCCGACGGAGACGTTGACTGCGGCGGCGATGGTGCGGATGGATTCACCGCGTTCGCGGCGGGCCAAGATGGCAGCGCGCTTGTCGGCGTCGACCACGGGCCGGCGGCCACCGACCCGACCGCGGCGGCGCGCCGCCTGCAGGCCGTCCTTGGTGTTGCGGGCATGGTTGCGGCGTCGATCCTGTGCCAGGGCCGGAGCCAGGAGCAGGGAGCGCTCGGTGTGCTCGCCGGCGGCGACGCCCTCCACCACCTTGACGCCGACGCCGCGCTGGAACAACTCGCTGGCCCTGTACGGCCTGGACTGAGCCGCGCGGTGTAGAGGAGTTGCGTGCAATGGAGTCCCTCACCGTCCAAGAGCACGTTCCGCAGCGGGAGGAGCGCTCCGGGCACGCGGGGCTGGACGAGCTCACCGGAGTCAGGGGTTCGGACGGTCTCAGGGGCGCAGGGCGTACACGTTGCCGCCGCCGCCGGTGTAGAGGAGACCGTTGGCGTGGACGAGGGCGTTCCCGACGATGGCGCCCTCATCCGGCGCGTCGCCGGTGTTCATGTGCCATCTGCGCGCGCCGGTGGCACCGTCCAGAGCGTGGACGGTGCCACCGGCCGTTGAGACGTACACGACGCCGTCGTGTACGGCGGGGCCCACGACGATGACGCCGCCCACCGGCGTGTACCACCGTTCCGAGCCGGTGGCGGCGTCAAGGGCGCTGACGATGCCGACGGAGGTGACCACGTAGAGGCGGCCCTGGCCGACCGTCAGGCCGAGATCCGGGTCGGCGTCACCGATCGGGGCGGTCCATCGTTTCCTGCCGGTACGGGCGTCCAGCGCGTGCACTTCGTGGTCGGCGGTACTGACGTAGACGGCGGCGCCGGAAGGCAGCAGGGCGGAGACGAGAGCTCCGCCGAAGCGGGTGCTCCAGCGTTGCGCGCCGGTGGCGGCGTCCAGGGCGCGGATCCGGCCGTCGGCGCCCGCGACGTAGACCACCTTCCCGGCCGAGGCGACCTGGATGTCGGCCCGGTCGTCGGCTCCCGGCCGCACGCTCCACCGCAGGTGTCCGGTGAAGACGTCCAGCGCGTACACGGTGGCCGAGCCGGTCACGTAGACGATGTCGCCGGAGCGTTCGAAACGGGACCGGTCGCAGCCGTCCGCGGTGCGGAACCGCCACAGTCGCCGGCCGGTGGCGGCGTCCAGGGCGACGGTCTCGTCTCCGGCACAGACGATGATGCGCCCCCGCGTCGCCCGGAAGTGATTCCCCAGCTCCTGCGACTGGTACCGCCACCGCGGGCGGCCGGTGCGGGTGTCCAGGGCGTACAGAGCGAATGGGTCCTGGGCGTACACCAGATCTCCGGCGAACCGCAGCGGCCCGGACACGTGGTCGCTGATCGCCCGGCTCCACCGAGGGTGGCCCGAGAAGGCGTCCACGGCGTAGACCCGGCCGCCGCCGGCGGCGTAGACGGTGTCGCCGCGTACCGTCGGCGCGCCCTGCAGACGGCCGTCGGCGGGGAAGCTCCAGCGCAGCTGCGGGAGGGGAGCGGAGACGGGGCGGGCAAGCCGGTAGCGGGCCAGCAATTCGTCCCTGACCAGCGAGGCCAGCAGCCGCAGGGCCGAACGTGAGGTGGAGGTGAGGCGGATGATGACCGGGCCGGCGCTGACGAGCGCCTCGGGCGCGTCGTTGCTCCCGATGGCGGTGGGGTAGAGGTAGTCGAGCAGGTACGGATCATGCGTGGTCACGTCGTAGGCCCAGTGCTCCTTGAGGCCGGCTGTCTCGATCGCGTAGATCCGCCGCGCCTTGGCGCTGGAGGAGGAGACCCACACCACGTCCAAGGAGATGACGGGGGCGTCGTCGGTGGGCGGGATCCAGTCGCACGAGGGGGGATGCGGCAGGCGCGTGCCAAAAAGGCGCGGCTTGGCGGGGCTCGGGGTGTAGCCGTCGGCGATGGGGCGCAGGTCGGCGGCGTTCAGCAGGCCGCACGCGTCCAGCCAGGCCTCCGGCGGGACACCGTCGAAGAGCTCGCGCCCCGTCGGGATTCCCCGGACCAGGGTGTAGGCGGCGACGCGACCCGCGGCCTCTACGAAGGCCGTGCCGGGCGCGGTTCCCACGAGCCGGGCGAAGGGCATGTCGAGTGGCAGTGAGTGCAGGCGTCCCGTGCGCAGGTCGAGGGAGGTGAGGAACACGGGCAGCGGTCGCGTGGACCGCCCGTAGCTGAGCTCGGGGTCCCCGTCGTCGTCCGTCATCGTCCGAGCGTCATCCAGACGTAGCGGCTCGCTCCACCGACCGCTCCCCGCGGAGCCGACGGCACGCGGCGCCTCGCGCGGGGTGGGCAGCCGGCGCCCGTCCGGCGCGTAGAACGTGCCGTCGACCTCGGCGTATCCGTCCCGGCTGACGGTGACGGCGAGGTCTGCGCCGCGCCCCCCTTCAGGAACCGGAAAGTCCCTGATGGGCGACGGCATCGTACGGCTCCACCTGACCCGCAGCGTGGACGGAACCACGGACGACAGCCGCACCCGGTTGCCCCCGCAGTGGTCGAGCAGCAGCAGCGACCGTGCTCCGGCGGCGGCGGTCAGGTCGCAGTTCCGCTGGTGAACCGTCCTGGCCGCGACGGCGCCCGAGCGAGGGTCCAGGGACAGCAGGGTCAGGGGCTCGGAACGTCGTTCGGCGATCACGACGCCGCCGTCCGTCACCATGATCCGCGGCCCGAAGTAGTGTCGGGGACTGTCGTCGGACTCCTGGTCGAAGGCAAGGTCACGCCGCCACAAGGTCGCGCCTGTGGCCGCGTCGAAGGCCTGCAGTCCCTTCTCGCCGTCGAACAACTCACCGGTGAGCACGACGACGGTGCCGGAAGTCACCCACACCCCGGCGATCTCGGCGCCGGACAGACGCTGGGTGCGCACGAGCCTGCCGGTGCGGGCGTCGTGGACGCGTACCGCGTTCTCGCCGTCCACGATGGCCAGCACGTCCGTGGAGGCGCCGCTGACCGGAACGTCGAAGTCCCAGTACGGGTCCGCGGGTTGATCGGTGGGGGCGGGCACCGACCACGCCATCCGCCACTGGACGGGGACCGGCCTGCCGCCTGCGGCGTCCGCGGCCACGCCGAGCAGGAGCGCCGTCATTGTCAGGAGGGCGGCGGCGGCCCGCGCGATCAACACTTTCCCGGTGCCGTACAGGCCGGCCCGGAGGGCTCCGGCACCCAGAAGTCGCCTCCCGACTGCTGATAGACGGTGCGGTAGGTGTCGGCACGGCCCGTCAGCCGGAACGGCGTACCGCCCGGCCCGTTGATCACGATTTCTTCGGAGCGGTCACCGGCCAGCACCGTGGCCACCAGGTCGAACTCGTAGTACGCCTTCACGCCGGCGATCGACAGGACGAGCGTGACCATCTCATCGCGCTTCAGGTCGATCTGCTTCTTCGAGAAATACGCCGTGCCCGGGTCCTTCTTCAGAGCGAAACGCACTGGCCGCCGGTCGAGGTCGGCGACGAGTTCCACCGTGCCGGGCTGCCCGGCGGTGCCCGGCACCAGGAGGGCGCCGTCGGAGGGGGCAGCGCGGGTGAGCACCCGCGGTTTGACGTCGATGATGCGCAGGCTGCTGCGGTTGGCCTTCAGCACCACGGTGGCCGTCATGTCCTCGATCGTGGCGACGTGATGGCGGGCCAGCATGGCGGCCCTTTCGCTGCTGTTCGTCGCCTTGCCCAGCAGGATCGCCCGGTCGCGGGGCTCGGTCACCGGCTCCCTGAGCGCGAGCGCGCGCTCGTCGAACTGGACCTCCACGTGCCCGACCGACAACGGGGGCTTGCCGCCGATCTCCTGGACGGCGTCGGACCCGCTCGCGGTGTACCAGGCGGTGAACACCACGCCGATCGCTGCGATGAGCACGGCGCTGGTGACTCCGGCCACCCATGTGCGCGCGGCCTTCCATCCCCCGGGCCCGGGTTCCGGCCCTGATTCCGGCTCCGGCTCCGGCTCCGGCGGTGGGATGCCCCTGTCCCGGCTCCTGACCTTCCTGCCCCTACGCGCTCTGGCCATGACCATCTTCCGATGACTGTCAAGCGGGTGGACTTGACCGTGCATCTACGAGTATGCCGCCCGTGTCCACCGCTCACCGGCAAAGGCGACAATTCTGAGTCAGGCGCCGGCTGACCGTGGTGACCGTACGGGGGAGAGCAGTGCCGGTACGGCCTCAAGCTGTTCGCCCTTCTTGACCCGGATCTGCGGGCCGGGGGCGCTGCCGTTGAAGGTCAGCACGTCGATGCGGCCGGAGGTCAGCTTCACCTTGCCGTGCACGACGGTCAGCGTGACCGCCCATCGGGGGTCCCGTCCTTGGGACCGTCGCCCACAGGCCACGGCGTCGGCCCAGCGCGTACGTCAGCGATCGCCCAGTATTTCCGTGTGGAGAGCCTGCGCCGCCTCGGCGTGCTCCTTCCCCGCCACCGGGTCGGCGTCGCCGAGGAGCTCACCGAGGACGACATGAGCGTGCGCGGCACCGAGGCGATGGCCGGTCATCAGATGATCGTCCAGGGCGCGGAGCGCGTAGTCGCGGGCCTGCTTCCCGAGTTCCTGCGAGGCCATGCAGCGGGCCAGCAGGAGGTTCGCCTGCCCCTGGAGCACACGGAACCGGTTGTGCCGGGCCAGCGTCAGCGCCTCCTGGGCGAGCGCCGTCGCCTCGGTGAGGCGATCGCCGGCGTGATGCGCGGCAGCCAGCCCCATGGAGCTCTCGCAGGTCAGGTAGGGAGCTCCGATGCCATCGGCGATGTTCAGCGCCTCCTGGTGGAGGGCGACGGCCAGCATGGGATCGCCGTCGTGCGTGGCCAGCGTTGCCAGGCCGTTCAGGGCAGCTCGGCGAACCGGTGGGCGTCGATGTCCGACGGTTCGACGGCCAAGGCGTATCCCTGCTGCGCCCGCCCGGTGATCGTTTCCGGCCCCAAGGCCCGGCGCAGTTGCGAGACGTACTGATAGACGTTGTGGAGGGCCGAAGACGGGGCCGCCTCGCCCCACAGCGCCTCCACCAGGGTGCCCGCCTGGACCGCTCGCCCCGGACTGCACAACAGCACCGCCAGCAGAAGCCGCTGCTTGGGCGGACCCAGCCGAACGGCCTCGTCGTCGGCGTGCGCCGAGACAGGTCCCAGCACCCCGAACCTCATCGCGACCCCCGGGTACGGACTCGGCAGCCATGATGCCAGCACCGCCATACGCCATCAAGAGAATCTATACGCCCGTCTGTAGGGCGAATATGGGTTTCCTCTACAGGCCCCCGCGAACCTGGAACAGAACCGCCGGCCCGGCGACAGACAACCCCCAAAAAAGGGAACGCAGCCAGCGCGTCCAGAGGAAACAGCTGATGAGCGGAAATGCTGCCGGAACGTCATGTCGAGAAGAATTCTCACGATTCCCGGCAACGCATTTCCGGTCGAAGTCGCAGCGCTTCCCGGGCGCCTCCGGCATCGCCGTCCGGCGATATCCGCCGCAACAACCTCCCACCGGAAGGACATGCCTCGATGAACGTTTCAGGGACCGCTCTCAGGACGGCCGTGCTGTCAGCGGCCATGGTCGTGCTCACCTCCGCCGCCGGCCTCGGCGCCGCCCAGGCCGCGACCGCCGCGCCGCCCTCCGCGTGCCCGGCCGTGACCAACCCGAAGGATGCCACCAACACCGTGACCAGGAAGCAGCGCACCATGCCGAACGGCCAGACCCTGGAGCTGCGCTCCGGCAACGTCAACGGCAAGCAGTACGCATGGGCGCGCATCCTGAACTCCAACGACGGCGACGGCCTGCTGACCAGCTCCAGCTTCACGGTCTGCATGCGCGCCGGCGGCCAGCCGAAGGGGGCCACCAGCTCCTACCTGACCGACTGGTGGTGCTAGCTGGATACCCGTCAGTAAGCGAGCTCTTCGCGCAAGAACGTCAGAGCTTGTTCGCAATGTGCGACGACGGTGCCGCGCTGGCCGGACTGAATCCAGGCGACAACCGCCACGCGGATCGTCCCGGTGACGGCGTGGGTGATGACACGCGCGCGGAGCTCGGCCTCGGGGGTCCGAGGCGCTCCGGCCAGCAGGGCTTCGACAACCTGCTCCTGGTCGCGCCACACCAACTGGTGGATGCGAGCTTGAAGTGCCGGTGTGGCGTCGAGCAGGTGATATGCGCCGCGCGCGCGTTCTGGGCGGCGGGCGGCCAGTGCAGTGATTATCGACCGCGCCACGAGGTCCACGTCTGTTTCGTGAGGGCGGCGCTCGGCGAGCGCCGCCCTCATCGCGGTCTCCACCTCAGGGTCGACCACGAGAACGTCTTCTTTGGCGGGAAAGTAGCGGTAGAAGGTCCGCGGCGACACGTCGGCCGCCGCCGCGATCTCCTCCACCGGTACGGCGTCGTACCCCTTCTCCTCGAACAGCTGCAGGGCCGCGTCGATGATCGCGTTCTGAGTACGCCTCTTTCGGCGCTCTCGCAGGTTGGACTCGGCATCACGGGCTGTCACGGTCGAGACCGTAGCACGGCCTGGCAGATCTGCCAAATGACAGGGTTGCCATAGTGCCATATCTGCCATTAGTGTCCGCATGCGGCGATCGCCGGCACACGACCAAGCGGAAGGAAGACGGCCATGAGCCTCGAAGACGTCATCAATCACTACTGGGAGGCGTACAACGGCCACGATGTGGATGCTCACCGTCCCGCCGGCGTTGGCCGACGGGCCTGAGCCGGCCCAACGCGTGGCCGACCGTACAGGTTGGACATGGCCGCGTTCTTCTCCTTCAACCGTGAAGGGCTGATCACGCGGGTGCGCTCATATTGGGACACCGGGGCGTTCGCCGAGCAGATCGGCATCGACGTCGCCGTCATTCGCTCCATGCAGTCTCGGGCTCGAACGCTTGCGTGAGGAGGCGAAGGCCAAGTCGCCGGAGCGAACCTAGACGCCGCTCTGGCGTGAGCGGTCGGCGCCGTCGTCGCCGGCCTGTCCGGTTGTTGCGTCGGCTTGGTCGTGGGCCTCTTGGTCTATGTGCTGCAGCGGGTATCGGCTAGAGGCGTGTCGCGGTGCGGACGAGGTCGGCGACGGCTTTGGATCTGCTGTGCGGTGGCCAGGCGATGACGGTCGTGACGGCCGGCGCGTCCGGCACGGGCACGATGGCGTGGTCGTCGCGTAGCTGGTCCCGGAGCGACTCGGGTACGACGGCGCAGGCCAGTCCGAGCGCGATCAGTTGGAACAGTTGGGTATGGTCGCGCACCTGCGGGCCGGGGCCGTCCGGATAGCTGCCATCCCGTCCAGGCCAGCGCGGCAGGGGCAGGTTCGTCTGGGCGTTGACCTCGGCCAACGTCACATGCGCCCGGTTGGCGAGGGGATGCCCCTTGGGCAGGACCACGACCTGCTGTTCGGTGTGCAGATCCTCGGTGTCGAGCCCGGCTGTCGTGTCGTAAGGCCGGTGGAGCAGAGCAACGTCGGCACGTCCGGTGCGCAGCAGACTTTCCGGCTCGCCCGGCCCGCACAGCATCACCTCGACGGCCACGGCGCCCGGTTCGGCGGCGTAGGCGTGCAGAAGCTTCGACAACAGTTCCCTGGACGCTCCGGCCTTGGTGGCCAGCACCACACCGGGCTGGTCAGCCGCGGCGCGGCGGGTGCGGCGCTCGGCGGCTTCGACCGCGTCGAGCGCGAGCCGGGCCTCCCGCAGCAGCACCGATCCGGCCTCGGTCAAGGCGACGGAGCGGGCGGTGCGGTGCAGCAGAACGACTCCGAGCCGGCGTTCCAGCTGCTGGATCGTCCGCGACAGTGGTGGTTGCGCCATCGCGAGCCGTTGTGCCGCCCGCCCGAAGTGCAACTCCTCGGCTACGGCGACGAAGTATCGCAACTCCCGCGTCTCCACCGGCTCATCGTATCCAGCGCTGACCACGACCAATACCCGTGCGGTATCGCCGCTCACCTGACCGGTCTTGGACGCCCGACCCGAGTCGGCAACATGATCGACGGCATGAGTGAACGGACGATCGCGCTGGTGACCGGCGCGAACAAGGGAATCGGATACGAGATCGCCGCCGGTCTGGGCGCCCTTGGCTGGCGAATCGGTGTGGGCGCGAGGGATCAACAACGCCGTGACACCGCGGTCGAGAAGCTGCGCTCGGCCGGGACCGATGCGTTCGGCGTGCCGCTCGACGTCACCGACGACGACAGTGTCGCCGCCGCGGCCGAGCTGATCGCCGGCCATGCCGGGGGGCTCGACGTCCTGGTCAACAATGCCGCGATCACCGGCGGTATGCCACAGACACCGACCACGGTCGAGCCCGCGACCGTACGAGCTGTCGTGGAGACCAACGTGATCGGCGTCATCCGGGTCACCAACGCGATGCTGCCGATGCTGCGCGACTCGGCATCACCGCGGATCGTCAACATGTCCAGCAGCGTCGGCTCGTTCGCCCTGCAAACCACGCCGGGCATCGACATGGGCCCGGTTCCCGTCGCCTACTTGGCCTCGAAGACCTTCCTCAACGCCCTCACCATCCAATACGTCAAGGAACTGCGCGACACCAACATCCTGATCAACTCCGGCTGCCCCGGCTTCACCGCCACCGACCTCAACGGCTTCCAAGGCGTCCGCACACCACAACAGGGCGCGGCCATCGCGATCCACCTCGCAACCCTGCCCGACGACGGGCCGACCGGCGAATTCTTCGACGACGCCGGAACGGTGCCGTGGTGACGGCCACGCCGGCACGAATCGTTCCCGTTCTCGACGTCAGCAGCGCATCGCGGGCCACAGGAGAAGCAAGGCAATGACAAAGGCAGTCAGATACGACGAGTTCGGGGGAATCGAGGTGTTGCGGGTCGACGAGGTCGCCCGGCCGGTGCCCGAGAGCGGGCAGGTCCTCGTGCGGGTCAAGGCCGCGGGCGTCAACCCCGGTGAGGCGGCCATACGCACCGGGGCGATGGCCGACATCTTTCCCTCGACCTTTCCGTCCGGGCAGGGCAGCGACCTCGCCGGAGTCATCGCCGAGGTGGGCGCCGGAGTCGACCGACTCGTGGTCGGTGACGAGGTGATCGGGTTCTCCGAGCGGCGGGCAGCACAGGCCGAGCTGGTCCTGGTCGACGCCGACAACCTCACACCCAAGCCGGACGGCGTCCCATGGGAGGTGGCGGGCGGCCTGTACGTCGCCGGAGTGACTGCTTGGAGGGCAGTGCATTCCGTACAACTCGACATCGGGGAGACCGTCGTCATCTCCGCGGCAGCCGGAGGAGTCGGCTCGTTCGCCGTTCAGCTCGCGCGCCGTGCCGGAGCCACGGTCATCGGCCTGGCGAGCGAGCACAACCATGAGTGGCTGCAGAGCCACGGCGTGATCCCGGTCCAATACGGTGACGGCGTCATCGACCGGATCAAGGCCGCCGCGCCGGGCGGCATCGATGCCTTCATCGACACCTACGGCGGCGGGTACGTCGAAATGGCCCTGTCCCTCGGCGTCGCGGTCGAGCGGATCGACACCATCGCCGATTTCGCGGCAGCCGCGAGGTACGGAGTCAGGACCGAACCCGGAACCAACGCCAGGCCGGGCGCCGAGGTACTTGCCGAACTGGCCGCCCTGATCGCCGACGGACACCTCGAAGTCCCGATCGCCAACGTCTACCCGCTGACGCAGGTCCGCCAGGCCTACACCGAACTCGAACGGCGACACACTCACGGCAAGATCGTGCTCAGACCCTGACCGGCACTCAGGGAGCGCAGACCAGCTCGGCGCCTACACCTTCGTCAGGCCCGACGTCGCGCCGGATCCGCGACCTGCTCAACCTGAATGCCGCCGAGGACGACGACGAGATCTGACCAGCTTGGCGGAACAGAGGGTCGCAACGTGGGAGCCATGAAGGAGACACCGGACTCGGCCGCAGCGACCTACGAGGACCTGCTGCGCCGGATCCACCAAGAGCTGGTGCGGTACCACGGGATATCCCGGCGGCAACTCCAGGAGGAGCGGAAGACCGTCGAAGCCGCGACCTAGGTCGCGCTGAGGACCCGCCCGACTGCTCGCCGGGCTGTCCTGCATCCGCGAGGGCTGCTCACCGTCCGGGAAGTCGACCGGCTCGGCCGCAACCTCCTGGCAGGGCTGAACGTCCTCAACGACCTGTTCCAGCAAGGCGTCGGCGTCAAGGTCCTCGCAGCCGCCCCCGACTTCCTAGAGGTGAGCTGGATCAAGACCGGGCCTTGGGGCGCGTTGCGTCAGTGCCCGTACTGCTTGGGGTCCGGGTGTTCGATGAGCAGGGGCGGCTCGTCGGTGGGCGTGTTGACGGCCTTCATCATCGGCTCCCTCCGGCCGCCGGTGGAATGTTGTGGTTGAAGCGGAACATGTTGCCGGGGTCGTGGGCCGTCTTGACGGCGACCAGTCGCTCGTACGCCTCCGGTGTGAACGCCTGGCGCACGTCCTCCGGGTGGGTGTGGGCGACGCCCGCCATGAAGTTGAGCGTGCGCATCCCGCTGTTCCATGGGGCCAGGGTCTGGATGACCCGGTCGTGCCCGGCGTAGACGGCCTCGTCCTCGCCGATGCCGAGGACGCCCGCGGAGTACAGCTGGAACTGGGCGGTGGTGTGCGCGACCGCGTTCGGCAGGCGCGGCGGCCGGGCGAGGGCGCCGCCGAGATGGCGGATCTCGATGCCGACCGCGCTGTCCGATCCGGGGCCCACCAGCGCCAGGATCGCCTCGACGGCGTCATGGTCGAGGTGGGTGAGCTGGAAGTTGTTGATGTGGTACGAACCGGGCGTCGGCGGATCGTTGTGGATGGTGCCGACCTCGGCGTACGGGATGTCGGTGACCGTGTCGAGCAGCGGCGTGGCGATCGCGCGCAGCGGCTCGACGAGCCGGGCACCGTCCTGCGGCGAGCCGAGGTAGCTCAGGCGCAGGTGCATGGCGAACCGCCCGCGCAACTCCTCGGGGACTTCCGGCACATCGGGCCAGGGCATCATGAAGAAGGAGGAGCTGAGCTCGTCGGGCACCTCGGTGACCCATGTGCGGTAGAAGTGCAGCACGTCACGGATCGACTCGGCCGGGAAGAACAGGCCGCCGCCGTAGATCCGCGACACCTCCACCAGTTCCACCTCGAGTGAGGTGACCACGCCGAAGTTGCCCTTGCCGCCGCGCAGCGCCCAGAACAGGTCGGTGTTCTCCTCCGCCGAGACGGTGCGCAGCTCGCCGTCGGCGGTGACGACCTCGATGGAGCGGACGTGGTCGGCGGCGAAACCGTAGCGGCGGGACAGGACGCCGATGCCGCCGCCCAACGTGTAGGAGACGGCGCCGACGAACGGCGCCGAGCCGTTCAGCGGGGCCAGGCCGTGTCGGGCGGCGGACCGGATGACCTCCCGCCACAGCACGCCCGCCTCCAGCCGTACGGTGCGGCGCTCGGGGTCGACCCGGTGGCCGCCCATGCGCCGCGTGGAGATGAGCAGGGCCCCGTCGGCGGGTAGCCCCACACCGTGGCCGGTGGCCTGTACGGCGACGCCCAGGCCGTGGTCGTGGGCGAAGCGCACCGCGGCCACCACGTCGTCGGCGCCCGCCGCGCCGACGATGACGGCCGGGTGGTGTACGACGGAACGGTCGAAGCCCTCCGCCTCCTCGGCGTACCCCGGGTCGCCGGGGAGGAAGACCGGGCCCTTGAGGCTGTCGGCGAGTCCGGTCACCGCCCCGGCGGTCAGGGTGGGGCCACCCGTCGGCTGGATCTGCTCGATCACTGGCATGTCCTCACGTGTCGTCGTTCAGGTTGTGCGTCGGCCGGTCCAGGTCAGCCCGTGGTGAACTCGAAGGTCGGGTTCCGCCGGGCCCCCACCCGCTCCAGCGCCTCGGCCAGCAGGTTGACCTGGTCCAGGGAACTGCTGACCGGGTAGAGCACCAGGTCGTCGACGCCCGCGTCCGACAAAGCGATCAGCTCCTTGAGCAGGCGCTCGTCGGAGTCGAGCGAGTCGGCGCGGACCGGCTCGTAGTACGGCGACTCCTTGGAGCCGTAGTAGTGAGCCACGTACTCGTCGGTGAGCTGGACGGCCTCGGAACCGCAGCAGAAGTAGCGGCCGGTGAGGATGTGCGGCTTGCCGGGCCGCCCAGCCGTGGCCCATGCCTCGGTCGCGCCCTGCACGCCGTTCACCAGCAGGTCCAGACTCAGCGTCGGCGCCACCCAGCCGTCGCCGAAGCGGGCGGCGCGGGCATAGCCCGCGGGGATCAGGCCACCGATGAGCAGCTTGGGACGGCCCTTGCCGGGCAGGGGGGTGGGGCCGGAGACGCTGGTGACCTCCCCGTTCCAGACACGGCGCATTTCGGTCAGGGTGTCGTCGAAGATCTTGCCGTGGCCCTTTTCGGGGGCACCGCTGAGGGCGAAGTCGTCCGGCCAGCCCCCGATGCCCAGGCCCGCCGTGAGCCGGCCCTCCGAGATCAGGTCGATGGTGGCGAGCTGCTTGGCGAACAGGATCGGGTTGCCGCGCCATCCGACGTTCAGCACGCTGGTGAACAGCTGGACGCGCTCGGTCACCGCCGCGGCGACGCCGAGGGAGACCAGCGGGTCCAGGATGTCGTAGACCAGGCGGTCGATGGATCCCAGGGAGTGGAAGCCGAGGCGCTCGCTGTCCTCCGCCCACTGCTTGACCTCCCGCGCAGGACGTCCGGGAACGGCGATCGGCAGACCAATTCCAATATTCACAAGCACTCCGTCTCAACCAAGATCTCACTACGGGCACAACGTCCTCATGCGCCCACCGAGGCGCACAGCCGTGACGATATTCAGCGAGCTCAGCGTCGGTCTTGTACGGATCGGACACGCTTCGGGGATCTCTCACCTGACCGCCGGGGCCGCTCCGAGCGGTTCGCCAAGCAGCTCGCCGGGGCCGCCGAACTGGGGGTGATGGACACGGATCGCGGCCATGAGTCAGGTGTCGTCGGGTTGTCCTGTGGCGCGGACGCGGTAGGCGCTCCTCGACAGTGGCGCCGCTGTGCAGGCCCCGGCTGACGATCCGTGCCCTGTACGAGATGAAGGGCGAGGACGGGAAGCGCCGCTGTACCGAGATCACGCGGTCGGCCGGACGGGTCGGCGACCTCGGCGGGGTGGTAGTGGATGCGGTGCCCGCAGGGTTCGGTTGGTCGCCGCCTCAGGAGTCGAGCACAGCGGCGATGGCTTCGATCTCCACGAGTTGATCTTCATGGCCCAGCACTGTGACGCCCATCAACGTGCTGGGAGCGTCGTGATCTCCGAAGAAGGCCCGGACCACCCCCCCAGGCGGCCCCCAGGTCCTGCTGCCTGCTGGACGCCACGAGAACCCTGGTGCTGATGATGTCATGCAGGGATGCACCGGAGTCCGTCAGGGCGGTCTGCATGTATTCGAGCGCCTTCGCTGCCTGACCTGCGTAGTCTCCGACCGCCGCCGTGGATCCATCCTTGTTCGGCGGGCAGGCCCCGGCAAGGAAGATCAGGCGAGATCCGGCGGGTGCAGTGTCCACCATGTCAAAGGATCTTTCGTCACGCCACAGGTTTCCGGCCCGGCCTGGTCGGGGCGAAGGTGCTGTGGTCCGACCGCCCTCTGAACGTACATGAGGCCCCCTGTTCGACCGGAGTGACGCGGTGCGGGTTACGGACAGTTCCGGATCATGCACCTAACGCATGTCAAGGTGCTGAGGGTATTGCCGAAGCGTCCCGTTATAGCCACCTTGAGCACTCTTGTCGCGCCCTTCACCTTGACGTTTGGATCACCTAGGAGACAAGAGAAGGAGTCGCGACCTTGACCATGCTGACCTACACCCTCATCACGGACCCGGCACCCTTGGCTGCGTCAGAGGCCGGGCGGCAGTCCAAGTCCACCGGGACGGTGTACCTGCTCGTCACGAACACCGGGCAGACGGCGTACTCCACGATCAAGGTGACGGTTCCCGTCGGCACCGGCGCCGGCCACCTCACCGACGACTTCACCACGATCACCGCCAAGGGCGAGCACACCGACATCAAGAGCGGCCGCACCCGTTCGGTGACCGTCCAGGCGCAGAGCTTCGCATTCCAGGTCAGCGATCAGGGCAGCGCCATCAGTTTCGGTCCCGGTGACCACATGGTGGTGACGCTGGAGAACGTCACTGTCGCCCCCGAACCCGGGCTGGCCGTGCTGCGGGTGACCGAGGCCGCCGGCAGAAGCAAGAGTGGGGGACGGCGCAACAGTGACACGGCGGTGGCGGTGGTGAAGACCGCGCCGAAGGAGATACCGGCGCCGTACGGCTTCCTCGCGGACAACGTCGTGGTGGACGCCGGAACGAAGGTCACCCTGAACTGGGAGGGATCCGACGACTTCACATACGAGATCCTTCACCCGGGTGGCCGGAAGCCTGTTCCCAAGGTCAAGCATGCCGGGTCGCATGGCCCGTACTCCTTGGTGCTGGACGACGCCCCGGAGCGCGACACCACCTACACCCTCATCGCCAGCTTCGGCACCCAGCGGCACACGTTCACCACCACCGTTCAGGTCCGCAATCCCATCCTGCGAACCCTCACCGCCCTCGATGGCGTCAGCACCCCGCGGTTGGAGGGATCGTCCAAGGGCGAGGGAAGCATCACCTTCCTCCCAGGCGGGGTGAAAGTCTGGAGCACAGGCAGTTCCAACGACCCGGGCACCGTGTTCGCCGACAAGGCCGACGTCAACGGCGTCCACACCGCATGGGTGCAGGGCAGAAGCGCCGACGACGGACGGATCGCCTTCCCCAGGTTCGGGCTGCAGGTGTACCAGGGCGGGACGGCCACCACCAGCGGTGTCGTGTACGCCGACTCCGTACGCGCGAAGGACGCCCCCTACGGTCAGGGTGGCGGCTGGATCAACCTCCACGAGGAAGGGATGACCGTCTACCTGTCAAAGAACGGGAGTAACGGACTTGGGAGCGTGACGGCCCGCGACTTCAACCGCTGACCTCACCACTGGGCGTTCGCCCCGAATTTCTCCCCAGGCCGCGGGTGGCGCCGCCGCCCTTCGGCGGGCTCGACGCCGGGGTGAGCGGTTTGTCCGGTCGACGGTCCTGGAACGCTCTCCGTCATCGGAGGTGGATGCCACCGCCTCCGGGCGAGCGCTATTGCGACGGGTCCAGCCAGGTGAAGTCCGGGCGGATGCCCTGTT
This sequence comes from Nonomuraea sp. NPDC005692, assembly GCF_040631115.1. Taxonomy (NCBI): domain Bacteria; kingdom Bacillati; phylum Actinomycetota; class Actinomycetes; order Streptosporangiales; family Streptosporangiaceae; genus Nonomuraea; species Nonomuraea sp. NPDC005692. The sequence goes on from NZ_JBEXYU010000053.1 coordinate 34,812, forward strand.
CGATGAGGTCCTGGCCGGTTGATCGCAGGTCGAACATCGCCGACAGGTCCGGTTCGGTGCCCGGCGTCGTCCAGCAGGACTCCAGGCTGGTCAGCAGGCCGCTCAGAGTGCGCCGGAACTCCAGCGACAGGTCCGGCGCCGCCGTCGAGGGCATGAAGTCGTGCACGTCCGGCAGGGTGATCGGCGCGCCACTGAAACTCCACACCCCGTCGACCTTGACCAGCCGCTTCTGGACGAACAGCTCCTTGAACAGGTAGTAGTGCGCATGGCTCGTCCCCTCGCTGGTGGGGACGTCGGGCGAGCCGGGAACGCCTTCCCCTTCGCGCTTGATCCGGTCGATCGCCGCGATCGCGTCGTCGACGGTCCGGATCGGCGGCGCGAGGGGGACCTCCACCGCGAGCGCGTCCTGGTCGATCGGCGGATCGGTCTCCTGGAACGTCTCGATGATCGTGTCGTAGAAGGCGCCGATCGTCGGCGGCGGCGTCGTGTCCAGGAGGGCGACCGGAGGAAAGTCCGGATGCTCGATCTGCATGAACACCGCAAGCTGGTCCTTGTTCAGCGGCTTGAGATCGACCGGTAGCTCCTGCGCGATGCCGCCGGGCAGCTCGTTCGCCGGGTAGACGGGCAGGAAGTCCGCGTGGGCGATGGACGGCGTGCCTCCTACCGCGGTCAGCAGGTTCCCCGCCAGCGCGAAATGGTGCATCTCCTGGATCACCACCTGGTGGACGACGTTCCGGGTGTGGTCCGGATCGTGCCGGACCGACCACTCGGCGCACAGATACGGCGGGATCGTGGCGAACTCCAGCCGCATCGCGAGTTGCAGAGCGCCTTTGAGGTCGTCCGGCGAGAGAATTCGCGCCTCGACGTACTCTCTGAGCGTCTTCATGGGAGAAGTCCCCGTCGTCATCGGGCTCATCGCACAACGCCACTCTCGGTTCACCGGGACCGCGCATTTTCGCCGGTCCCGGCGCCGCGTCCACGTTCTTCTCAGACGCCGGGATTTTTCCCGGGTTCATTCGGGTGCATGCGTCAGCATTGTTTTGCCGAACCTGGACAGGCCGGGGTGCTTCGTCAGCCGAACGCCGCGGCGTTCCGGGCCGCCCAGTCGGCGTAGGTGTGCGGCGCGGCGCCGGTCAGCTCCCGCACGACCGGTGACACGTCCGCAGCCCTGCCGACGAACGAGGCGAACAGCGTGAGCATCGAGTCCACGACCGCCGCGGGGGTGTGCGCGATCATCTGCTCGCGGGCCTGCTCGGGAGACAGTTCCTCCAGGCGCAGGTCGCGGCCCAGGATCTCGCCGAGGATCCGTACCCGCTCGGCCGTCGTCAGCGAGGCGGGACCGCTCAGCTCGTAGGCCCTGCCCGCGTGCCCGTCGTCGAGCAGCGTCCGCGCGGCCACCGCCGCGATGTCCCGTTCGTCGATCGGCGCGGTGGCGGCCTCGGCGAACGGAGCGCGTACCACGCCGCCGTTCTGGACGCCGGGCGCCCACCGCAGGTCGTTCGCCATGAACGCGCCAGGACGCAGGAACGTCCACGGCAGCCCCGACCCGGCCACGGCCCGCTCGTACTCGGCGTGGGCGCTGCCCAGCACGCCGGCCTGCTTCATGGTCACCGCCAGCGCGGACAGCAGCACCACGTGCCCGAGGCCGGCCCTCGCGGCCTCGCGCAGGAAGCCGTCCACCTGGCCGCCGGCCGGGAGCAGGAACGCGCGGTCCGCCCCCTGCAACGCGGCCCGCAGGTCGTCCGCCCGCGACATGTCGGCTCTGACCACCTCCACGCCGTCGGGCAGGCCGGCCCGTTCAGGGTTGCGGCTGATCGCCCGGACCTGCTCGCCCGCCCCGAGCAGCAGCTCCACCAGATGACGCCCGACGTTCCCCGTGGCGCCTGTCACCAGAATCACGTCTACCTCACTTCGGATATCCGAACTATTTGGATATGGGGACTGTAACCTGTGACCGTGACGGACCCCATTTCGCCCCCGCGACTGCCGCGGCCCGAGGAGGTCAGGGAAGCCCTCGGCTTCGTACCCCTGGTGGAGGCGTACTTCCGGCGAGCCCAGGCCGAGATGCCGGACCGGCTGCGGGAGATCTTCCGCAGCCACGGGCTCACCGGGAGGCACGGCGCGGTCATCCCGCAGCTGACCGTCGAGTCGGCGCTCAGCGTGAGCGAGCTGGCCGACAGGATGGGCATGTCGCTGCCGACCGCGAGCGAGCTGGTCGGCGACCTCAGCCGGGCCGGCCTGGTCGAACGCCGGGAGGATCCGGCCGACCGCCGCCGCACCCTGGTGTCGCTGGCCCCTGACCAGCGGGCCATGGTCGAGGGGTTCGTCGCCCTGCGTGCCGCGCCGCTGCTGCGCGTCCTGGACAACCTCTCGCCGTCGGACCGGCAGGGGTTCGTGGCGGGGCTGATCGCGTGGGCGCACGAGGTGCGCAACTGGTGACGTACGGTCGGCGGCGGGACCGCGCTCCCGCGCTATGAGGGGGAGGCGGTCGCGCAGCGGGTGGCGAGGCCGTCCAGGAGGCAGTCGAGGCCGAACGCGAAGCGCCGCTCGCTCTCGCGTTCGACGTCGATCTCGCCCGTGGCGGCCATCCGGCCGGCCAGCGTCGGGTGGCGTTCGGCGACCTGGCGCAGGTACTCGGCCGCCTGCTCGTCCCAGCCGGACCCGGTCCCGCTCATGCGGGCCAGCGTGTCGCGCCAGGCGACCTCCGCGATGACCGCGCCGACCACGTGGTCGTTGACGGCGGCCATGGCGGCGTCGAGGTCGGAGCCGGCGAACCCGGCGCGCTCCAGCAGGCGCAACCCGGTCTCGGCCAGGGCGAGCGCGTTGGGGCCGAGGTTGGGCCTGACGGTCAGCTCGGACAGGGCCCACCGGTGGCGCAGCAGCATGGCGCGGTTGCTGCGGGCCAGCGCCGCCAGGGCGTCCCGCCAGCCGGACGTGCCGGAGCCGGCGCGCACCTCGGCCAGCACGCGGTCGAGGGCCAGCTCCAGCAGGTCGTCTTTGGTGTGGACGTACCAGTACAGCGACCCGGCGGTCACCCCCAGCTCGGTGGCGACGCGGCGCATCGACAGCCCCCGGTGACCCTCGGCGTCGAGGACGGCGACCGCCACGTCGACGATCCGCTCGCGGGTGAGCTGGCGGTCGCGCGGCGGCCGCTCGGGACGCAGCCACACCGACCCGCCGGAGGACTCTGACGACGGCACGCGATCACCCTACCCGCCTTGACCTCGCCCTTCGATTCCCTTATACAACGTTCAAGAGTGTTAAACGTTGTTCAAGGAGGCGCCGGATGCCCGCTCTGATGTTCCGCGCGAACGGCCTGCTGCCGGGCGACGTGCACGTGACGGAGCTCGGCCCCGAGTCCGGGCCGCCGGCGGTCTTCGTGCACGGCTGCACGAGCTGGGGCGACGACCCCGTGTACGGGTTCGCGGCACAACGCCCGCTGGCCGGCCGGTTCCGTCTGCTCCTGATGGACCGCCGGGGCTACGGCGGCAGCCCGCGCCATGATCGCGGCGGCGCGCAGGCCGGAGGCGGCGCGCTCGCTCACCTTGGTCGAGCCAGGCTGCTACCAGGCGGCCGCCGACCATCCCGAGGTGGCCGAGGCGCTGCGCGCCAACCGTGCCGCCTACGCCGACCTTCCCGACCTGACGCCCGAGGAGTGGCTGCGGGCCGCCGCCGGCTCGACCGGCATGCCGGAGCCCGGCACGGGCGATCGGCGGTTGCGTGCGGCCGCCACGGCACTGCGTGAACGCGTCTGCTGGGAGGCGGGCCTCCCGCTGCCGGCGCTGCGGGCGGCGTCCTTCCCCAAGCTGATCGTCTCGGGCACCTGGAAGGACGCACCCGGGCCGTACCGGGAGCGCGGCGGCGTCCCTCTCATGGCCTGCGCACGGGTCACGGCCGAGCGGATCGGCGCCCGGCACGAGCAGGTGCCGGGCAGCGCCCACTACCCGCACGTCGAGGCGCCGGAGCGGCTGAACGCGCTGCTCGCCGCCCTCTGGTCCGGCGCCTGACCGCCCTGGAAGCGCCATGACCGCGCCGGACGGGGGAGGCCCGTCAAGCCAGGAAGAACGTGGCCAGCGTGCGGGCGACCGGCGCGGGGTCGTTCTCCATGGGGATGTGACCGGCCTTCGCGACCCGCACCAGCGTGGTGTTCGGCACCTCGTCGGCGAACCGCTGCGCGTAGCCGACCCGCTGGAAGGTGTCGTCCTCGCCCCACACCAGCAGCTTCGGCACGTCGCAGGCGAGCAGGGCAGGCATGAGGTCGAGGGTGTAGCGGCTGTCGGCGGCGCCGGCCAGCGCCATCCAGGACCGCCCCACGCGTGCTTCGCGCCACGGGTCGAGGTAGTCGTCCATCTCTCCCTCGGCGACAGGACGGGCCAAGGCGGCGGTGACGGCCACGCGCCGGGCGGCGAGCAGGTCCTCCACGGTGGTGGCGGCGACCACGGCCGGGTCTCGGTAGCGCGCCACGCCGGGCACCGGCCAGGAGTCGTAGGTCACCGAGTTGACCAGCGCCAGCCGGGGAACCGTCAGCTCGCCGCCGGTCAGCAGGTGCTGAGCGACCGCGCCGCCGATGTCGTGCCCGGCCACGCCCGCGGGCGCGTCCATGCCGAGCGCCGCCGCGAAGCGCGCCACCCAGGCGGCCAGTGCGGGCACAGTGGCCGTCTCCAGCGTCAGCTCCCCTTCCGAGCGGCCCAGGCCGGGGAGGTCGACGGCGACCGGCCGCAACCCGGCCGCGGCCAGGTCGTCGAGCACCGGCAGCCAGACACGGCTCCAGTACGTGCCGTGGAGCAACAGGACCTGCGGGCCGCGCTCGCCCGCCGTCAGATAACTGGCCGCGCGGCCGTCGACGTCGATCGTCATGCGTGTGGACATGGCCATAACCATCGGGGAATGCACCAATGCCGGTCAAATACCACTTAGGGTATGGCCCCATGACGTTGACGCAGCTCCGAGCCCTGATCGCGGTGGCCGAGCAGGGCGGATTCACCGCGGCGGCGGACCTGCTCGGCATGTCCCAGCCCGCTGTCAGCCGCGCCGTCGCCAGTCTCGAACGCGAGCTCGGCGCCCCCCTGTTCGTCCGGCACACCGACGGCATCGCCCTCACCGAGGCCGGACGGCGCGCCCACCTCCGTGCTCGCGAGGCTCTGCGCCACTTCGACCTGATCCGCGCGGAGGTGGCAGCCGCCGCCGGTGAGGTCACCGGGCCGCTCCGGCTGGCCAGCCTGCCCAGCGCGACCGGCACCCTCATCGCCCGCCGGTTGCGGATCTTCACCGATCGTCACCCCCAGGTCCAGGTACGTCTGTTCGAGGGGGCCGACGACGACGTCCGCGGCTGGCTGCAAGGGGGCGCGGCCGAGGTCGGCGTGGTCACGCTCCCGGCTCCCGGCCTGCACACGATCCCGCTCAGCACGCACGAGATGGTCGCCGTGGTGCCGGCCGGCCACCGCCTGGCCGGGCAGGAGACCGTCCACATCACCGACCTGGCCGGGCAGCCGTTCATCCTCACCACGGCGGGTTGCCGTCCGCTCATCACCGAGGCGGCACGCCAGGCCGGCGCCCAGCTCGACGTCGCCTACGAGGCCGGCGGCCAATCGGCCATCCTCGAAATGGTGGCCGCGGGCCTGGGCGTCAGCATCGTGCCCACGCTCGGCCTGCCGTCCGAGCTCGGGCCGGTCACGACCAGACCGCTCGAACCGCGCCTCACCCGGACGCTCGCCCTGGCCGTCCTGTCGCCGAGCGACTGCGGGCCCGCCGTACGAGCCTTCCTCGCCCTGGCCGAGCCCGGCTGACCTGCTCCTTGTCGCAGCGTTCGAGGTGGCGACACTCGTCACGCCGGGAAGGTAGGGAGGCGAGTTCGAGCGCGGCCGGCTGGAGGTGGATCAGATGGCTCTGGGCCTGCTCGGTGAGCGGGGCGCCGGCCTTGACCCGGCATGACATTCACCCGCGGCGTGGCTGCTTGAGCCGCCGGTGGGCCGCGACGGTGGTTGCGGTGCTGACGAAGGCCGCGAGTGCGGACGTTCGGTGTCCCTGTGGCCAGGCGAGGATGAGGGTGGTGGGCTCGGCGTCGGTGACGGGTACGCAGACCAGGTCGTCGCCGACCTCGACCTGGTCAGGCGGGTGTTCGAGACCAACTTCTTCGGTGTGATCGCGGTGACCGACGCCATGCTGCCGCTGCTGTCGCGATCGGCGGCGGCCCGCGTCGTCAACGTGTCCAGCGGTGTCGGGTCGCTCGCCTACATGACCGATCCGGATCACTACATGTCCCGGCTGGCGGGGCACGCGGCGTACCCGCGCTCGAAGACCGCGCTCAACTCCTTGACCGTGCAGTACGCCAAGGACCTCCGGGAACGGGGCATCCTCGTCACCCGCACGGCCGACGACGGCGCCGCGATCGGGTTTGCCTGGTGTGGCGAAGCGGGGTTCCAGACAATTCAGCAGCCACCCAAGCTGAGAGTCGTCGCCCTGATGACCTGCGACGTCGCCGGGCTCCACCGCTCGAATCGACAGAGAAGCGCGACCGGCCTCGATCGCCTCAGGGCAGACATCCCACTCGATTCCACGGGAGGAAGCACGCCGTGATCAGCAAGATCAAACTCGTCGTCGCCATGGGGGCGCTGGCCGCCTTCGCCGTGGTCCCGGGCGGCTCCGCCTCCGCGAACGCGGCCCAGAGCGCCTGCAACGTCGAACACGAGAGGTGGTGGACCGACTCGAACGGCGACTACTGGGTGCGGCTGAACAACTACTGCACCGAGGTCAAGAACGTCTGCGTGGACATCCCCTACTGGTTCGACGCCGGCCCCCAGACCCTCCTGGGCAACCACACGACCGACTGGGACTACGGCAACAAGCGCTGGAGCAGGCCGGGGGTCGGCATCTACTACTGCTAGCCGGCGGCGCTCAGGCGAAGGCCGTCGCGCGGGCCCGCCCCGGCGTCGTCGAGCGGGCGGTCGTAGCCTTGCGTTCATGATCGAACGAGTGCAGGTCGCCGTGGTCGGCGTCGGTAACAACGTGTCCGCGCTGGTGCAGGGGATAGCGCTGTACCGCGCCTCGGGGAGCATGGCCGGGCTCCGCCGGCCGGTGCTGGAGGGGCTGGGCGTGGGCGATGTCGACTTCGTGGCGGCCTTCGCCACCTCGCCGGAGAAGATCGGGCGGGACCTGTCCGAGGTGATCTTCCTGCCGCCCAACAACTATCCGCAGATCACCGGTGAGCTGCCGCCCTCCGGCGTCACGGTGTGCCGGGGGATCACCGACACCGCCGACGACGCCGAGGTGGACCGGGTGGCCGGGGAGCTCGCCGGAGCGGAGGTCGTGCTGTACGCCGCTCCCAGCGGCCGGCCGGAGACGGCGCGCGCGTACGCGGAGGCGGCGTTGCGGGCGGGAGCGGCGTTCGTCAACACCACCTCTGATCCGGTGGCCCGCGACCCCCGGCTGCTGGACCGCTTCGTCACGGCTGGACTGCCGCTGTTGGGCGACGACCTGACCAGCCAGTTCGGCACCTCGATCGTGCATCACGCCCTGCTGCGGCTGCTGGAGGAGCGCGGGCTCACCCTCACCAGCTCCTACCAGGTCAATCTGGGCGGCACCGAGGACTTCCGTAACCTGGCCGAGAACGGCGACAGCAAGATGCGCTCCAAGCTCAACGCCCTCGCCTCGGAGAGCGAAGCGCCCGGCCGGGTGCAGGTCGCTCCGCTGGGATACCTCCCGCACCTGAAGTCGCACAAGGTGGCGCACATCAACATCGAGGCCCAGGCCTGGGGCGAGACCACGGTGTCCCTGGACGTGAAGTTGAAGGTGCACGACCCCAGTGGCGCCGCCGGTGTCAACATCGACCTCATCCGCATGGCGGCCGGCGCGTTGCGGCAGCGCCGTGGCGGCTACCTCGACGAGGCCGCGCCGCTGCTCAAGTCCCCGCCCGGTACCGCCGTCTGACCCGGGGCCGCCGGCTCTTCGTCGTTGGTCGATCATGGGAGCCTGTGGTCGTCCAGTGATGGGGGTGCGCGGATGAGCTTCGTCGTCCTGAAGAGCACGGACCTGCCGGCCGAGGAACGATTCGGCTGGTGGTGCGACATGATCAGCCGGGATGTGGGGCCCACCCGCATCACGAGCGAGCACATGGCCGACTTCCGTGCCACCGCCGGAGTCATCGACCTGGGCGTCGTCCAGCTCACCACCACCTCCTTCCCGGCGCTCACGTCGGCACGGACCCCGGCGCTGATCCGCCGTTCCGACCCCGAGGCGTACGAGCTGACGCTGATCGTGGGCGGCGAGATGTGGATCTGCCAGAACCGGGACGACACCCGGATGACCGCCGGCGACCTGGTGATGTGGCAGACCTCGCGCCCCTACGACGGCGGCGCCTTCGACGGGCCGCACCAGGCGCAGGCCATCATCATGCACCTGCCGCGCGCCGGGCTGCCGCTGCCCGAACGGCAGGTCGACGGCCTCCTGTCGCGCAGGATGCCCGCCACCGGCGGGCTGAGCGCTGTGCTCGCCACCCACCTCAGGACCCTGGTGCGCGAGGTTCCCGCCATGTCCCCCCAGGACGCCACGCGGCTGGGCGCGACCACCCTGGACCTGGCCCTGGCCTTCCTGGCCCACCGGCTGAACGCCCAGCACCGGCTGGCGCCCGAGACCCGGGACCAGAGCCTCATGGCGCAGATCTGCGCGTTCGTCGAGCACAATCTGGGCGACGCCCGACTGGGGCCCGGGGTCGTCGCGGCCCGTCACCACATCTCCGTGCGTCACCTGCAGGTGCTCTTCCAGCGTCAGGGCACCACCCTGACCGACTGGATCAGACGGCGGCGCCTCGAACACTGCCGCGCCGACCTGGCCGACCCGCGGCTGCGCACGCTGTCGATCCAGGCCGTCGCGGCCCGCTGGGGGTTCCCGCGTGCCGCCGACTTCAGCCGGTCCTTCCGCGCGGCGTACGGGATGTCGCCCAGGCACTACCGCCACAGCGTGACGGCGCTGCGGGAGCCGCAGGGTGCGCCTGGTGCGTAGAAAGTCTGCGTCTCACGCTAACGACCGCGGCGCGCCGCCGTAGCAAGCTGTCGGGGGCGTGGGCGATGAGCGAGGTCGGCCGCCACGGCGACGATGATCAGCATGCCCCGTGATCGTGCATCGTTCCTCGCCACCCAGGGAGTTTCGCGCGTATGGGACACGTTCTTCGCAAGTTAGTGACGATCATGCTCGCCTTGTCGGTCATCTGGCCGTTGTCACTGGTCAGCGCCACCACTGCGGTGGCGGACGCGGGACCGTTCAAGGCGAAGGTCGACATCGACGGCCGGGGCAGCATGGACCCGGACGACCGCGTCAGCACCGACGCCTACCTCGCCGACGCCGACGTCACCATCGTCTGCCAGGACACCGGTCCGGCGGTCGGCGGGAGCGCCGTCTGGGACTACACCACCAAGAAGGTGTGGGTGCCCGACACCTACGTGCGCACCGGGATCGACGGCTTCCTGCCCGACGTCCCCCGCTGCTTGTCCATCGGGATCGACGGCTACGCGAACAAGGGCTCGCTGCACGGACCGTACCGGGTCAAGGTCGACCTGGACGGCAGGGGCAGCGCCAACCCCGACGACCGGGTACGGATCGACGCCTACATGCGGGACAGCCAGATCCTCATCAAGTGCCAGGACTACGGCGGCGCCGTCAACGGCAGCACGCTGTGGGACTACACCTCACAGGGTCTGTGGGTGCCCGACGTCCACATCAGCACCGGCACCACCGGCTGGATCCCCGGCATGCCCTCCTGCTCCTCGCTCGGCATCCCGGGCGGCGGCGGCACGCAGCCGGGCGGCGGCCGCCAGTTCCCGATCCGGACCACGCTCAACGGCTACCACGGCAAGAGCCTGAGCTCGGCCCGCGAGGAGGACAAGTACTCCGAGGAGAGCTACATCACCATCGTCTGCCAGGCCTACGGCGAGACGAACTACGGCGGCTCCACCGTCTGGGACAAGACCGTCGACGGGCTGTGGGTGGCCGACTACTACGTGCGCACCGGCTCCACCGACATCGTCATGAACCGCTGCGACAACGACGGCCCCTCGGGCGGCGGCGGCAACCGCTACCTGGTGCGCACCACGCTCAACGGCTACCACGGCAAGAGCCTGAGCTCGGCCCGCGAGGAGGACAGGTACGCCGGCAACAGCTACATCGCGATCGTCTGCCAGGCCTACGGTGAGTTCAACTACGGCGGCTCGGCCGTCTGGGACAAGACCTCCGACGGGCTGTGGGTGGCCGACTACTACGTCAAGACCGGCTCGTCCGACATCGTCCTGCCGCGCTGCGACAACGACCCCAAGCCCGCGGGCGGCGGTGGCGGCACGGGCAACCCCGGCACGCCGATGCCTCCGGGCAGCGGCACCGTCGACCGCGGCAACGTGCGCGACCAGATCGTGCGGGCCGCCTACAGCCAGCTCGGCGTCGCCGAGTGGGGCGACAACTGCAACCCCTACGGCTCGGGCGGCTCGGTCAAGTGCGGCTGGGCCTGGTGCAGCATGTTCGCGAGCTGGACGTGGCGGCACGCCGGCATCGACGTGTTCCTGCCCTACAGCGGCGACTTCTACTGGTGGGGCAAGAGCCGCGGCACGTTGCGCTCGCTCAGCGACATCCGGCCGGGCGACCTGGTGCTGTACGGCACGAGCGCGGGCAATAGCACCCACGTCGGCGTGGTGGTGGAGGTGGACGGCAACGGACTGATCACCACCATCGAGGGCAACTACGGCAACGCGGTCACGAAGGTCACCTCCTTCTCCCCGTACGGCGCCCACCCCGGCGGTCACGGCTCGCCGATCTACGCGGTGGTCTCGCCGCTGGCCGACTCCTCCACGGTCTGGGAGCGGTCCGGCGGCCCCGGCGACGAAGAGCCGGACAAGGAGAACTGCACCACCAGGCTCGACACCGTGCCCGGCGGCGGCTGGAACATGACCTGCCTGGAGTTCCGCAAGGAGCGTGGCTGGGAGGAGGTGCGCGGCGTGGCCTACGTCTTCCCGGCCAGGCCGACCGTCACCCGCGCGCACCTGAACCTGCGACTGTCCGACCTGCCGGGATCGGGCTCCAGCGTGGAGGTGCGCTGCGAATCGGCCCTGCTGGACTCGGTACGGTCGTGCGCCACGGCCTGGCGTCCCCAGTTCATCGGAGCGGTGGAGTTGAGCGTCGCCTACGCCTTCAACGGCGACACCCAGAACCGCAACGTCGGTGACCTGCGCTTCCGCGGCGCGGCCCAGGAGAACAACACCTTCTGCGGGCCGGCGGCGATGCAGGCGGTGCTGTCCACCACCGGCGCCGATCCCGTGCCCTCCCAGCGGGAGATCGCCGACGAGGTCGGCACCAGCCAGCTCGGCACCCTGCCCACCAACATGGCCCACTACGGCAACACGATCGTCGGCTACACCTACAACCAGAACTACCTGCGCAACACCGACGAGGACAACGCTGTGGCCATCGCCAACACCTTCAGCGCGGTGTGGTGGTCGCTGACGACCAAGAGCCAGCCCTCCATCCTGCTCGCCAAGTCCGACTACCTGCCCTGGGTCAACGTCAACAACGGCCTGCTGCGGCACTACGTGGTCATCCACGGCTTCTCCACCCTGCCGACGAGCGGCGGCGGCCAGACGTACCGGTTCCGGGTGTGGGACCCGCAGGAGGCCAGGCACCACTACATGACGATCGACCAGATGGTCTACGCCATGCGCAACGCCATGACGCCGGGCCTGCTGCACCTGATCACCCCGAAGGCCAACCCGTGACCTGACGCGGGCAGCCCCTGGAGCGCGCCGGGATCACCATCTCCCGGCGCGCGGCTCGTGCACCACCGTGCTGACCGGCCCCACGCTCACGGTCAAGCACTGCCCCTGAGACAGCGTCAGTCCTGAGTGGCGGCGTCGATGCTGCCGACGGTCAGGTCCGTCAGCGCCGCGATGGCCGTGGCGACGGTGGCACGCCCCCGGTTCAGCTCCGCGGCGATCGCCTCGGCCGCGCCCAGCACGCCGACGCAGCGCAGCCGGAGGGCTTCCCGCGTGAGCCCGGAGTACGGCCGCAGGGCGGTGGCCATCAGGTCCGTGTAGCCGTCGAGCAGCTCGCGCTCGATCGCCTCCATCTCCTGGCTCCCCTTGAGCGCGGCCGAGACGGCGGTCCACTCCGGCATGTCGGTGGCGCAGGCGAAGTAGGCGGCGCTCAGGACGCGCGCGATCTCGCGGGGGACGGCCGGGGCGTCGCGCAGAGCCTTCTCGGAGGCGGCCCGGTGTCGTTCGTCGAGCCGCCGGTAGAGCGCGATCAACAGGCCGGGACGGGTGCCGAAGTGGTCGTAGACGACCGGCCTGCTGACCCCGGCGGCCTCCGCCAGGCTGAGCAGCGTGAGGCTGTCGGTGCCGTGGGCGCGCACGATCGTCATGGCGGTGTCGAGCAGCTGCTCCCGCCTGGCCGGCTTGGACAGGCGAGTCGATCCCGTGGTCATCGTCCTCCCTTGCGTCGCCTCCCAGCTTAAGCTACAAAATGTAAGTTACAGAATGTAGGTTAGTGGGAGACGGAATCACCATGGAACACTCCGTACTGATCATGGGCGGATCCGGCCAGGCGGGCGCGGGCACCGCGGCCCTGCTGCGCCGGTGGTACCCGGAGTTGCCGCTGACGATCGCGGGCCGCGATCTCGGCCGCGCCCGGCGGGTCGCCGACGAGCTCGGCGGCGCGACGGCCGCGACCATCGACCTGCGCCGAGGCGACCTCGGCCTCCCGGGGACCGGCGGTCACTCGGCGGTCGTGGCGGCGGTGTGGGACAGCCACCTGAACGGACTGCGTTACGCGCAGGACCGCGGCCTGCCGTACGTCGCCATCTCCAGCGGCCTGGTCGACGTCGGCCCCGAGGCCGTCGCAGCCGGACTGCGGGCCGGCGCGGCGCCGATCCTGCTGGCCGGCCACTGGTACGCGGGGCTCGTCGTTCTCGCGGTGCTCGGCCTGGCCAGGGAGTTCGACCGGCTCGACACCATCGAGGTCGGCGGTGTGCTGGACGAACAGGACGGCGGCGGCCCCGCGGCCATCGCGGACATGGAACGCCTGCTGGCCGCCGCCTCGGCGGGGCACGTCCGCCGCGACGGCGTCTTCCGCTGGATCGGCGGCCCCGACATGGAGGTGGAGGTCACCGACATCGACGGCACCGTGTTGCCCGGCCGGATCGTCCCCATCCTCGACGTGCCGAGCCTGGCCCTCGCGACGGGCGCGCCCAACGTGCGCTTCGCGTTCGCGGTCGGTGAATCGGCGGGCAGGCGGCGCGGCGGTCCGGCGTCCGCGGCGGTCAGGATCGACCTCGAAGGCGTGGACCGCGCGGGCGCGCCACTCAGGACGAGCCGCTACCTCTTCCATCCGGAGGGGCAGCGCCCCCTGACGGCGCTCGGCGTCGCCCTCGGCGTCGAGCGCCTGCTCGGCCTGCGCGGCGGCCCCGTGCCGCCCGGCCTGCACACCCCCGAGGCGTTGATCGACCCCGGGTACGCGGCCGAGCGGATGGCGGAGATCGGCGCGTCCTTCACCGGCACGCACGGCGATCACTGACCTGCCACCTCCATTATGTTGAACGTTCGTACAAGTTGTACTAACGTTCAACATGATGAGAGCGAAGGGGACGTCATGACGCGGCAACAGTTCACGCGGGCAGGGACGCGCCAGTGGGCGGGCCTGGGACTGCTGGCCCTGCCGACGGTGCTGCTGGGGCTGGACGTGACCGTCCTGTACCTGGTGGCGCCGAGCATGGCGGCCGACCTGTCACCGTCGGCCACCCAACTGCTGTGGATCATGGACGCCTACGGGTTCCTCGTCGCCGGGTTCCTCATCACCATGGGTACGCTGGGCGACCGGATCGGGCGGCGCCGGTTGCTGAAGGCCGGGATGATCGCCTTCGCCGCGGTCTCGGTGTTCGCCGCGTTCGCCCCCACGGCCGAGCTGCTGATCCTCGCGCGAGCCCTGCTGGGGGTGGCCGGGGCGACGCTCATGCCCTCCACGCTGTCGCTGATCTCGAACATGTTCCCCGACGCGCGTCAGCGCGCGGTCGCGATCGGGATCTGGGCCACGATGTTCGCGCTCGGCATGGCCGCCGGGCCGATCGTGGGCGGAGCCCTGGTGGACTCCTTCTGGTGGGGAGCGCCGTTCCTGGCGGCGGTGCCCGTCGCCCTCGTCGTCCTGGCCGGGGCGCGCGCCCTGCTCCCCGAGTACGCGGCGCCGTCCAGCGGCCGGCTCGACCTGGTCAGCGTGGGCCTGTCCCTGGCGGCGATCCTGCCGGTCATCTACGCCGTCAAGCACATCGCCTCCGACGGGCCCGGCGGCCCGGCCCTCGTCTGTGCCGTGGCGGGCGTTCTGGCCGCGATCGTGTTCGTACGTCGCCAACGCCGCCTCCTCGATCCGCTGCTGGACGTGGCGCTGTTCGGCAACCGGGCCTTCGTCGTGGCCCTGGGCGTGCTGCTCATCGGCCTGGTCGGAGTCGGGGGCTCGATGTACCTGGTCACGCAGTACCTCCAGCTCGTCGAGGGGCTCACGCCCTTCGAAGCCGGGCTCTGGATGGGACCGCCGGCTCTGGCGATGTTCGCCGCCGCCATCGGTGCTCCGCTGGTCGCCCGGCGCTTCCGCCCCGGCTCGGTCATGGGCGCCGCTCTCGGGGCGTCCCTCGCCGGCTACGCGCTGCTCGCCACCGCGGGGCTCGACGACGAGGTCCCCGTGGCGGTCGGCTTCACGTTCGTCTATCTGGGGCTGGGCGCCCTCGCCGCCCTGGGCACCGACATGGTGGTGGGCGCGGTGCCGGCAGCGCGGTCCGGGTCGGCGGCGTCGATCTCCGAGACGGTCCAGGAACTCGGCATCGCCATCGGCGTCGCCCTGCTCGGCAGCCTCACCACCGCCGTCTACCGCACTCAGGTGACGGTGCCCGAAGGTCTGACGCCGGAGAGCTCCGGCGCCCTCACCGACAGCCTGAACGCGACCGTGGCGATCACCGACAGCCTTCCGGCCGGGACCGTCGAGGCGGCCCGGCAGGCCTTCACCAGCGGGCTCAACGTCGCTTCCCTGGTCGCGGGGGTCGCCATCGCCGTCGCCACGGCGCTGTGTCTCGGCATGCTGCGTCACGTGCCCGCGCTCGGGGAGACGCGGAACCGCGACACCGGCGCTTGAACGATGGTCCGACTATCCTGGGCGTCGTGCCGAGGAGCAGCAAGGACGACACCGCCGACGACAACGAGCACGTCGACGGACGCCGCGCGCGTGGCGAGAGGCGGCGCGCGGAGATCATCGAGGCCACTCTTGCCGTGGTCACCCGCGACGGCGCGGCCGGCGTCACCCATCGCACGGTCGCCAAGCAGGCCGGCACCACGACGTCCCTGAGCACCTACTACTTCGCCACCCTCGACGACCTGCTCGTCGCCGCCCTCACGACGGTCGCCGACGCCTACACCGCCCGCATCCGCGACATCATCGACAAACCCGGCGACAAGCTCAGCGGCCTGGCCCACCTCATCGCCGAGTCCGCCGGCTCCGGACGTGAACGCGCCCTGGCCGAACGCGAGCTGGCGACCCTCGCCGCCCGCCGCCCCGCACTGCGACCCGTGGCACGACGCTGGCGGCAGAACATCGCCGAACTCGCCACCACGCTGACCGACGACCCCGCGGCCATCGCCGCCCTGGTCGCGGCCTCCGACGGGCTGTGCACCGCGATCCTCCTCGACAACGTGCCCGCCGACCCGGATCACATCCAAGCCGTCCTGCAACGAGCCGTCCGCAACTGAGCAGGTGGCCGAGGGGGGTGCCTCCGGCTGTAGTCGTCTACACAGTCGAGCCACAGCGTATTGGGGCCGAACCGCACCGAATGAGTTCTTGAGACGGTCGGAGCGTAGGAGACGTCATCCTCCTTGACCTCGAAACCCAGGGTGTCGCGGTAGAAGGCGACGGTGGCCTCGTACTGCGCCTTGGGGATCTCCATGGCGATGTTCAGACCGGCGGTGAATGCGGGCTTGTTCATTGGTGTTCGACTCCTTCGTGTCGCGCTCAGGCGAGCCCGCCGAGCCGCTTGGCGGCTGAGCGGCAACCGTTGCAGAAGGGCTTCACGTCATGCGGAGGATGACCTTGCCGGTGGTGCGGCGGGTGGTCAGCGCGGTGAGGGCGGCGGCGGCCTGGTCGAGCGGGTATTCGGCGCCCACCAGGGGACGGACGCGTCCCGCGGCGGCCAGGGCGAGCAGGTCGTGGAGTGGCGCGGCGGCGCGGCTGCCGGGCAGGCGCAGGTGGGCGCCCAGCCAGTAGCCGCCGACGGCGATGTTGCGCTCGCTCAGGATCCCGGGGTCGATGGGGGCGGCGTCGATCCCGCCGGAGGTGCCGTAGGCGATCAGGCGGCCGAAGGGGGCCAGCGCATGAGGGGCCGCCTCGAAGACGGGGCCGCCGACGGCGTCGAGGATCACGTCGGCGAGGGCGCCGCCGCCGGCTTCGCGGACGCGCTCGGCGTAGCCGTCGGCCTCGCCGGGGATGGCGGCGTCGGCGCCGAGCCGGCGGACCAGGGCACGTTTGTCAGGGGTGGAGGCGGTGCCGATGACCCGTCCGGCGCCGAACTCCTTGGCCAGCTGGATCGCCAGGTGGCCGACGCCTCCGGCGGCGGCGTTCACGACGACGGTTTCGCCGGGGCGGACCCGCGCGGCCGTACGCAGCAGGTGCCAGGCGGTCAAGCCCTGGACCAGGAGCGCGAGCGCGGCGCCCGCGTCGAGGTCCTCGGGGATCTCGACCGGATCCTTCACCAGCGCCTTGGTAGCGAAGGCGGCGCCGGCGAAGGCGAGCATGCGGCGACCGTCCGGGGCGCGGCCGACGACCTCGCCGCCGGGGATGAACGGCAGTTGTGGCGGCAAGTAGGTGCCGCGCAGCCGTTCGGCGTCGGCGAAGTTGAGACCGGCGGCCTCGACGTCAAGGAGGATCTGGCCGGGGCCCGGCGCCGGGTCGGGAAGGTCGGCGGGGGTCAGGACATCGGGTTCGCCAAGGCGTTCAGCAATCATCGCTCTCATGCCGTGAACGCTAGGAGCCGCACGGTCGCGCAGGTAGCGGGTGGGATTTGTGGATGAGGCGGGATGCATGAAGGTTCTTCATGCATCCCGTGGCCGACCTTCGCCTGCTGGTGGCGGTGGACAGCGGAGCGGCGCGCGGGAGGGGCCTTCGCCGTGTCCGGAGGATTGAAAGCGCGTTGCAGGCGGCCTGCCGCTCAATGGTGGTCAAGTCCCCATACAACAGGAGGTTCCGATGAACCGCAGCCTGCGCACCCTGTTCGGCCTGACCGCCACCGCCGCGACCATCGCCCTGACCGTCCCGGCCATGAGCAACGCGGCGAACGCGTCACCGACCTCGCCTTCCGACCTCGACAACACCAGCCACGTCCAGGATCTCGCGCGGGCGCGCTCCTTCCTGTTCACCTACACCTTCAACGACCACCTCAAGGTCGCCGGCGGCAATTTCACCGTCGACCGCCGCGTCTTCCTGACCGTCAAGTTCAACAACGGCGTCACGAAGTTCTCCAGGTGGGTGATCGCCCGCACGCACCCCGTCACGCCCGGCGGCGCCATCTACGTGGAGACGACCGTCGCCGCCCCCTGCTCCGGAAGCAAGAACGGCTACGCGCAGGCCTACGACGAGGCCACCCGCACCTGGTCGCCGCGTCTCCCGGTGACGATCTGCCAGCGCATCGACTGAGAGGGCAGCCTTCCCGCCAGGGGAGGTCCGCCAGGTTGCTCTGTCAGAGCGAGAGCCGCTCCGCCTGCCGCCTCGGTACTGTGGCTTCGCATGACCGACACTGAGATCGAGATCACCGCCGACCTGGTCCGTGACTTGCTGCGGGAGCAACATCCCGACCTTGCCGGGCTGGCCGTCCGAGAGGTGGCGGGTGGCTGGGGCAACCAGATGTGGCGCCTCGGGGACGAGTTGGCCGTGCGCATGCAGCGTATGGACCCCACACCGGAGTTCCAGCTCAAGGAGCGGCGGTGGCTACCCGTGCTGGCCCCGCGCCTGCCGCTGCCGGTGCCGGTCCCTGTGCGGTCCGGCGAACCGTCCGGGCGCTTTCCCAAGCACTGGACCGTGATGACGTGGGTCCCCGGCGAGCCGCTGGACCACGGCTCGATCAGCAGGGGCGCCCACGCGGCCGACACGCTGGCGGGCTTCCTCAGGGCGCTTCATGCGGAGGCGCCCGCCGAGGCCCCGGCCAGTGCGGACCTCGGCGCTCACCCCCAGAGGTGCACGAGCGGCTTCGAGCAGTTCCTGCAGGCCGTCGACCCCGACGCCGTCGGCGATGTCGGCGCCGTCCGTGCCGTGTGGGCCGATGCGGTCGCCGCCCCCGAATGGGAGGGCCCGCCGGTGTGGGTGCACGGCGACCTCCATCCCGCGAACGTCGTCGTCTCGGACGGAACGCTCGCGGGCGTCGTCGACTTCGGTTCCCTGTTCGCCGGCGATCCGGCGTGGGACCTCGCCGCCGCATGGGTGCTGCTCCCCGCGGGCACGGCCGCCCGGTTCTTCGACGCGTACGGGCATGCGGACGAGGCGGCGATCCGGCGCGCCCGCGGGCTGGCCGCCATGAAGAGCCTCTTCCTGATGCTCATGGGGCAGAACGGAGATCGGGGCCTTCCCGGCGGCAAGCCGAACTGGGGACCCGCGGGCCGGGCGGCACTTGATCGTGTGCTGAAGGGCGTTTGACGGGCCCGCGCAGGGGCGATCCCGTCACCGGAAGATGTGGACGTTCTCGCGGACCCAGTCGTGGAGGGTCAGCGGCGGCCGGCCGGTGAGCCTGTCGACGGTGTCGAAGATCTGCCGGTCCCAGGCGGCCGATTGGCGTTTGAGCTCCAGCAGCGCCTCCAGACGAGGCCCCGACCAGCCGAGGCGGTCGAACTCCGCCTTGGCTTCTGCTGGACTGCGTTCGACGAGCTTGATCGGCCGGTCGAGGATCTGGCCGATGACGTCGGCCTGGTCCCGGGGTGAGAGGGCCTGGCCGCCGGTGAGGGTGTAGGCCCGGCCGTCGTGGCCCGGCGTGGTGAGGACGTGCGCGGCGACGGCGGCGAGGTCCCGGGGATGGATCATCGCGGAGACGGGATCGCCTTCGGTGACGTACATGGTGTGCTCGGCGGCGATGGTGGGGGCGTAGCCGTACAGGTAGGCCATGAAGGTGCCGGGGCGCAACAGCGTCCACGCCAGGCCGGAGTCCGTGACGACCTGTTCGCCGAGCCGATGTCCGGTGGTGATGGGGTCGGTGGCGCCGAAGGTTACGCCGCTGGTGGACAGTTTGACCAGATGGGAGACCCCGGCCCGGGCCGCCGCGGCGACCAGGTTGCGTTCTTGGACGGGGCCGTCGGGGCCGTAGCCGGGCGGCAGGACGAAGACCTTCTCGACGCCGTCGAGGGCGGCGTCGAGAGTGTCCGGCCGGGGGGGGGGGGGGGGCGAGGCGTCACCCCACACGGGGGGCGCGGGGCGGGCGGGGGGGGAGGGC
>NZ_JBEXYU010000054.1:0-50601 GCF_040631115.1 Nonomuraea sp. NPDC005692
GGAGCAAGGACCGGCAGATCAATCCAAAGGCAGCACGGCCAGTTAGACCACGGGCCAGGACCTCGTCCGAGCGGCACAAGAAGATCCTCACAGTTGGACCAGATCTGGCGCCAGGTCTCGGGCGGGAAGGCGGCGAAGGCCAGCAGGTCCTCGCGGGCGCCGTCCAGATGCTCGCAGGCGGCCGGATACTTGGCCTCCAACGCGTCGATCACCCAGGCATGCTGGGTGCGGACCTGCTCGCTGGTGGGCTGGTCGAAGATGGTGCGCACCAGCGTGGCCACCCACGGCTGCGCCGATTTCGGAACGGTGGTGAGCAGGTTGCGCAGGTAGTGGGTGCGGCAGCGCTGCCAGGCCGCGCCCGGCAGGCTCGCGCCGATCGCCTCAACCAGTCCGCGGTGCGCGTCGGAGATCACCAGCTGCACCCCGGACAGGCCGCGCGCGACCAGGCCGCGCAGGAACGCCAGCCAGCCCGCGCCGTCCTCGGCCGAGGTGACCTCCAGCCCGAGGATCTCCCGCTGCCCGTTGGCGTTCACAGCGGTGGCGACCAGGGCGTGCACGTTGATCGTGCGGCCGCCCTCACGCACCTTCTGCGTCAACGCATCCAGCCAAACGAACGTGTAGGGGCCGGCATCCAACGTCCGGGTGCGGAAGGCCTCGACCTGCTCATCCAGGGTCTTGGCCATCTGAGACACCTGGCTCTTGGAGATGTGTTTGATGCCGAGCTGCTCGACCAGCTTGTCCACCCGCCGGGTGGAGACGCCGAGCAGGTAGGAGGTGGCCACGACGCTGATCAGCGCCTGCTCGGCCCGACGGCGCCGCTCCAGCAGCCAGTCGGGGTAGTAGGAACCGCTGCGTAGCTTTGGGATCGCCAGCTCGATCGTTCCGGCGCGAGTGTCCCACTGCCGGGCCCGGTAGCCGTTACGGGAGTTGGTCCGCTCGTCGCTGCGCTCGCCATACGGCGCCCCGCACAGGCCGTCGGCTTCGGCCGACATCAACGCCTCGGCCATGGTCTTCACCATGGATTGCAACAGATCCGGATCGTCGGTCTCGATCTGCTTCGCCAGCCATGCAGCGGGCGTCACACTGTTGTCTGCGGCCATCGCTTTGATCTCCTTCTTGTTCGCACTCGAAGGATCACGCGATGGCCGTGTTCATTTCACGGCCGCCACGCTTGTGACCAGGTCAAACTCGTACACCACTCCCGTGGACGTGGCCCCCTACTGGACGCTGACCTCTTCCTCCAGCCCGAAGCTTTCAATATGCCGCCAACTTGCCCGCGGCGAGCCTGCCGCCAAGTGGCCGCCACCCGTAGGCACTCCAGACGACACACGGCACCTGGACGACTCACCGCCCACAACGAAGGGAACAATTACCGTTTCGCCCTGGTCTGGGTTTCTGGCGATGAGTACGGGCGAAGCCCGTTCCGATGTGAACCGTCGTCGAAGAGATCTCCACAGGGGGCATCCTTGCCACCCCCTTTACAAAGTAGATTTTTAGGCGTGATCGGCGGCCGCGGATCCGGACACGATCTGGTCGTGCCCGCAGCGGGCGCACGACTTCTAGCGTTTCGGGTGTGTTGCCTCATTTGCCTTTGGAAGGTCGGGGGTCAAGGTCACCCGCCATACCCAGGTCACGAACCCTCCCCAGCGATGGCAGCCAGGACGACGGCAGGTTGAGGTTCCAGGCAATCCATCGGCCGAAGTTGTCGCAGCCTTCGGACTCGTCGTCCTCACACTGCGAGCAGATGGAGCCAATCGGTGAACGGCGAACGGTCATTGGGCCCGCGGCCGGATAGCGGAGGGCAGATGCTCACGCCCCAGCCACGCAGCGGTCCACGATCACATGCCGATGGCGCTGGTGGTCTGTGTCGACGGCAGACTTCAGCGGTACCGTGAGACGCGATGACCACGACGAGGGAGGTCCTGGGTGTCCACCCCGCATCACGACGGCGAGGAACTGATCCCGCGCCCGGCCCTGACCCCGGCGGCGCTGCGCGCGGCGGTGGCGCAGATCGCGCCCGCTTACCTGGGGCAGTTCGTCGAGCATCTGGATCAGGTGACCGAGCAGGCCGCCCGGCAGGCCACCGTCGCCCCCTTGCATGGTTTCCTCGCTCAGTGGGGGGAATTCGTGGCAATCCACCGCCGGCCCTCGCTCGCCGCGCGCCTGGCGGCGTTGGAGGAACAGGTCGCCCAGAGCCGCGACCGGCAGCGCGTGAGCTCGGCGCTGGCCGAGATCCGACAGCTTACCGACCACGCACGTCGTGACGCCGTCGATGAGTGACGCCTGGAGCTGGGAGTACGACCCCGACGAAGAACACGTCGCCTTTGGGCTCCCGCCTGCGGTCGCTGCAGAGGTGGAACGCCTGGCCGCCCAGCTCGTCATCCTCGGCCGCGACGCCACGAGCGCAGGCCGAGGACCGCTGCACGGCGGCGGCCTGCGCACCCTCGACCTGTTCGGCGGTCGAGGCTTCCTGCACTTCATCGTTGCCGCACACCTGCGGCTGGTCCTGATCGTCCGGGTCACCTGGCTGGATTGACACACCCGGCTCATGATGAACCCACAGGTAAGCCCCTTGGCTTCGCCTGGAGCAGGAATGCCCGACGGTGCCACCATCTCACCCCGTTCCCCCTCATCAACGGTGGGCTTGATCCGGTTTGGCGGACATCCGAGATCAGGGGTTCGTCCCCGGAAGGATGTCCATGATGGAGAGCATGGGGAAGAAGAAGCCGCGTCCTCGCCGCTCGTTCACGCCGGAGTTCAAGGCCGAGATCGTCGAGCTGTGCCGGCGCGGTGACCGCTCGGTAGGTCACGTGGCCAAGGACTTCGACCTGACCGAGACCGCGGTGCGTCAATGGATGCGCCAGGCCGAGGTCGACGCCGGGCAGCGGGACGGGCTGACCAGCAGCGAACGCCAGGAATTGGAGGCGTTGCGGCGGGAGAACCGGCGGCTGCGGGAGGACGTCGACGTCCTCAAGCGGGCGACGGCTTTCTTCGTGAGGGAGACCCGGTGAGCGTGGACCCGTTCATCGAGGCGGAGAAGCGGGGCGGCCACAGCGTCAAGCGGGCGTGTGAGCTGCTGGGAGTCTCCCGTGCCGCCTTCTACGCCCGTCGCAGTGGCGTGCCCGGGCCCCGCGCGATGCGGAGCTGGCCGAGCGCATCGCCGAGGTGCACGCACGCTCACGAGGCAGCTACGGCGCGCCGCGCGTCCATGCGCAGCTGCAGCGGGACGGGCAGCGGTGCGGACGGCGGGTGGCCCGGCTGATGCGCGCGCTCGGCCTGGCCGGACGGTATCGGCGCCGCCAGCAGCAGACCACTGTCGTCGACCCGAACGCCGATGCCCGGCCGGACCTGATCGGCCGTGACTTCGCCCCTGATGCGGCAGCCGTCGATACGCGCTGGTGCGGCGACATCACGTGCGTGCCAACCGAGGAGGGTTGGTTGTATCTGGCTACTGTCATCGACATCGCCTCGCGCCGGGTGGTGGGCTGGGCGACGGCCGATCACCTGCGCACCGGCCTGGTGGCCGAGGCCCTGCAGCAGGCCTGCGCCCGACGACGACCGACCGCGTCGGTGATCTTCCATTCGGACCGCGGCTGTCAATATACGAGCGCTGCCTACGCCCAGCTGGCCGCGCGGCTCGGCGTGCGGCTGTCGGTCGGGCGCACCGGCCAGTGCTGGGACAACGCGCTGGCCGAGTCGTTCTTCGCGGCCATCAAGGGCGAACTCCTCGACCAGCAGTCCTGGCCCACCAGAGCTGCGGCCCGCAGCGCGATCTTCGAGTTCATCGAGGGCTGGTACAACCTGCACCGCCTGCACAGCAGTCTGGGCTACCGTAGCCCCGCCGACTTCGAGGCCGCCGCAGCGGCCTGACCACCACAACGATGGTGTCCGTCAAAGCGGAGCAAGCTCAGTTCTAGAGCCGGGCCGTACAGCGGACGCATGTGAAAGGCGGCACGGGCCGCACATCGCTCCAGCCCGCCTTCCTGACGATCTCGGCGCCCCAGGCGACGCCCTCGGGAGCGAGCCGTTGCCTCCCGAGCAATCGGCCAGTCATGCGGTCGATCACGATCTGCCCCCACTGGAATTGGAGGGCCAGCCCGTCGAGCCCGAACGTCCCGGGAATGTCGTCGACCACCTTGATGCCCGGCGCCTTGGCCAGGAGAAGGTAGGCGGCAGCCCTGGTGCCAGGCGTCGCCGGCGAGTTGATGAGCCGAGAGACGGCCCCCTCCAGCCATGGCTCGCGCTCGGCGGCCACCTGAGGGTCGTAGCTTTCCAGCAGCCGTGCCCTGAGCGCCGCCGGCTCCTTGGGGAGGCTCCGCAGCTCTGCCAACGTCGGCTTCAGCCCATCGGCGAGCTCCAGCCCCAAGTCCAGGTCCGCCGAGCCGAAGGCGGGCATGTTCTTGTCGCACCCCCGCGCGGGGCACAGCCTGGGGGAGCCGTCCTGTCGCCACGCTTCCAGGCCCTCGGCCGTGTACGGCTTCGACGAGATCGGCTCGCGCCAGCCGTAGACCTCGCGGTTGGGGCCGAAGGCGAGAACCTCCATGGCCCGTTCCTCAACCTTGTAGTCATAGCCGTTCTTCGTCCTCATGACATGCTCGGTGTCGCGTCGCCAGAAGCGGCCCTTCGCCTCCGGTGTCGCCGCCAGCCTGGCGGCCGCAGCTTCCAGTTTCTGCATGGGGGTGACCGCGACCGGCTCCGATGCAGGTCGGGGTACGAGGATCACCACCGCGCCGACGATGAGCGCGACGGCCGCCGCGACGAGCGCCATCCCCGTCCACGACCTCCTGCCCGCCCGTACCACGGACCCGGCGGGTGCCTGTGTGGCTGCGAGTACCCGCTCCCGCGCCGCCGCCAGCTGGTCGGCCGACGGGGGTGGCACATCGGGCATCACCGAGTCGACGACCTGGAACTCGTTCATCCCAACACCTCACGCAGCTTGGTCCTGGCCCTGCTCAACCGAGACGCGACCGTCCCCGAGGCGATGCTGAGCGCCACCGCCACCTCGTCGTATCTCAACCCGCCGTACGCGATGAGGAGCACCACGTCGCGTTCCCCCTTCGACAGCCGCGCCAGCGCCCCGGCCAGCCGATCAACCGTCACGCCCGCACTGAGCCTGTCCACGATCCGCTGGTCATGTCCCTCGTCGTCAGGTGGCGGCCCCGTCCTGGCCATGGCGCGGTACCTGCGCACCTCGGCGCGCCGGTGGCGGCCGATGAGGTTGGTCGCGATGCCGTACAGCCACGGCCTGACCCCGCCCATGGCCGAGTCGAAGTGTTCGCGTTGCCTGAAGGCGATGAGGAACGTCTCCGCGGCGAGATCCTCGGCCACATCGGGGTCGAGCCTGCGCCCGATGTAGCGCCGGATCTCCACGTAATGGGCTTCGAAAACAGCTTCGAAGACGTCAGGAGCAGTGATCACATTCTTGTTCGCCCTCAAGCATGCGACTCTTCCAGGAAATCTTGATTACTTGTCGCAGAGATGTCCGGCCACAGGCCCAAGATCGTGCCGGCCGGTCCCGGGCGGGAACGCGCAGGTCGTGGGCGAATGCACGGAGCTTGCCTGTCGTTTGCATACGCCTGGGTCCTGCCGTTGACGACGCTGTGACGAAGTGAACGCCCTCCAGCGCCTGGCCGGCGACCCTCCACGCGACCGAACCACCGTTGTCGCCGTGCTGTCCGCCTGCGTCCGCGGCCATGATGTGTGCGCCTTGCAACCCGGGCAGAGCCTGTGAGCGGAGGGTCTGCCCGGCCAGGAGCGGATGTGGTGCCAGCGCTCACCGTCGCCACTGACCTGACGCTCGCCGATGAGACTCACGCTGACTTCTCCCATGGGTGCAGTTCGTCTTCAGCGAGCCGGTGAGCTGCGAATTCGCGATCCAGACCGTTTGAACGGGCAGTTGTTGCCCACCTTGTGAGCAAGAACGCGAGGTGGTCATGAGCTCGCTGCTGGAGGAACCGGCACGCCGCGAGGACGCCGCTCGCGCTCGGGTGGAGCAACTGCGCCGCCGGCTTGGGGAACTCGCGCAAGCGACGCCGTGATCAAGGGTTGAAGGAACAGGTGCTCCAGGCTGGAGGCGCCCTTGTGATGGGGGCGGCAGGCTCGGCAGACGAAGCCGTGTTGTGCGTGACGATGGCCGGGCTTGATCTTCCGCAGATCGAGCAGGGGCGGGGAAGGCCGGCGGCGGCCTGCTCCTCGACCTCACCGAGTGCAATCGCCGCTACTGGGCGCCCATCGGCCCCGGCGCGCTCTGATCGGGCAGCAGCAGCCCGATGCCGTCGAGCATGCGGTGCAGCCCGAACTCGAAGATGTTCTCCGGTTCCGATGCCTCGAACGCCTCGTCCCCGAACTCCGCGACCATCGGCAGCCGCGCCGCCCCGATGCTGCGCGCGAACGCCTCCTTGCGGGCCTGCGCCCACTCCCGCCGCGTGTGCCTGCTGGTACGGGCGGCCTGCGCCTCGTGGGCGAGCGGCACGGCGGCGCTCTGCACGTACGTGCCGATCATGATGGCGACCTGGACGAGCGTGGCGAAGTCGAGCCCGTGCCCGTCGAGGGCGCGCATGCGCCAGTCGGTGTAGGCCATCAGCGCGGGCGCGACCGGCGGCCGGGTGGTGACCGCGACGAGGTGGGACATCCACGGATGCCGCCGGTAGAGTTCCCACTCCTGCCGGGCCGAGAGCTCCAGCCTGGCCCGCCAGCCGTCGGGCCCCGGCTCGGGCAGCGGGCGGGCGGCGAAGACGGCGTCGACCATGAGGTCGTTGAGCTCCTCCCGGCTCGGGACGTACCGGTAGAGGGACATCACGCCGACCCCCAGGTCCGTCGCAATTCGGCGCATCGACAGCGCGGCGAGCCCCTCCCGGTCGGCGAGCGCGACGGCGGCCCGGACCACCCGGCCCTGGTCGAGCGTCGCTTCGGCCGGACGCCCCGGCTGGGCCGCGGGCTCCTCGGGGGCGGGCGGCTCGGCGAGCCGCGCCCGGTAGGCCCTCGTGCGGCAGGCGCGCGAGCAGTAGCGCCGGGGCCGCCCCCGCTCCGCCGTCCGCAACTCCCGCCCGCACACCTCGCACGCCGCCACGTCACGCCCCTTTTCGTCACTACTCAATTCTGTGACGAAATTATACTTCATCCCTTTCAAGTCGCATTAATCGGCAATTGATGTACGGTGTATTTATGACTCGTGCAATGTACGTCGATTCTGTGACGAAAATGGCTCTGGAACTCCACCATGTGACGAAACGCCATGGCGAGGGCGCCACCGCCGTCACCGCCCTCGACGACGTCTCCCTGGCGATCCCCACCGGCACCTTCGCCGCGGTGATGGGCCCCTCGGGCTCGGGCAAGAGCACCCTGCTCCACTGCGCGGCGGGCCTGGACCGGCCCGACTCCGGTTCGGTCGTCCTCGACGGCCGCCGCCTGGACGGCCTGGACGAGGCCGCGCTGACCCGGTTGCGCCGCGAGCGGATGGGCTTCGTCTTCCAGTCCTTCAATTTGGTGCCCACCCTGACGGTCGCGCAGAACGTGACCCTGCCCCTGGAGTTCGCCGGCCGCCGCGTCGACGCGCGCCGGGTGCGGGCCCTGCTCACCCGGCTCGGCCTGGGCGAGCGCACCGGGCACCGGCCCGGCGAGCTGTCCGGCGGCCAGCAGCAGCGGGTGGCCATCGCCCGCGCGATGCTCGGCGGGCCCGCCGTCGTGTTCGCCGACGAGCCGACCGGCGCCCTCGACACGCAGGCCGCCCGCGAGGTGCTGGCCATCCTGCGCCAGGCCGCCGCCCAGGACGGACGGACGATCGTCATGGTGACCCACGACCCCGTGGCCGCCTCCTACGCCGACGTCGTGGTGTTCTTCGCCGACGGCCACGTCGTGGACCACCTGCCGCGCCCCGACGCCGCGACCGTCGCGGCCCGCATGGCCCGCCTGTCCGCGCCCGCCCACGCCGGGGGTGCGCGATGAGGTGGCGGCTGGCCCTCGGCACGATCGGCGCCCACCGGGCGTCCTACCTGGCCTCGGCCGCCGTCATGGCGGCCGGGACCGCGCTGCTCACGGCGTTCGCGACCCTGCTGGAGACCGGCCTGGCCACCGGCCGCGACCCCGGGTTCCTCGTCATGCTGCCGGCCATCCTGGGCGGCTGGACGCTGGCCGTCGTGGCCTTCGGCGTGGTGTCCACCGTGTCGCTGACCATCGGCCACCGCGAGCGGGAGCTGGCCCTGCTGCGCTCCATCGCGGCCACCCCGCGCCAGATCCGGCAGAACGTCGTGCTGGAGACGCTGGTTGTGGCCGTCCCCGCGATCGCCGCCGGGCTGCTGCCGGGCGCCGGGCTCGGCGCGGTCGTGCTCGCCCGTCTGGCGGACGCCGGGCTCGTCGGGGCGGGCGTCCAGCTGGTCGCGGGGTGGCCGAGTGGCGCGCTCGGGGCGGGTACGTCCCTGGTCGCCGCGCTGGCCGCCGCGCTGATCTCCAGCAGGCGCGCCGCGTCGATCCCGCCGGTGCGGGCGCTGGCCGCCGCCGGGCCCGCCCGCGCGCTCGGCCGGGGCCGCCTGGTGGCCGGAGGGCTGCTGCTGGCGCTGGGGCTGAGCCTGTCGGTGACGACCCTGTTCATGGCGGACGGCCCGCTGCTGTCCAGCACGGCGGGCCCGGCGGGCGTCGCCGTCGCGGTCGGCCTGGCCCTGCTCAGCCCGGTCGCCGTCCGGCCGGTGGGACGGCTGGCCGGGGCCTGGCTCGGGGCGTCCGGGCGGCTGGCCGTCCGCAACCTGCACGCCCGCGCCCCGCACACCGGCAGCGTCGCCGGGCCGCTGATCCTCATGGTCGGCATTGCCGGCGGCACGCTCTACATGCAGAGCACCGAGGACAGCCTCCATCGGGGCGCCGCCGACGTCAGCGCCCGGCTTGCCCCGGTGAACTACCTGGTCGTCGCCATGATCATCACGTTCACGGCGATCGTCGTGGTCAACACGCTGATCGCCGCGACCCGCCGCAGGGGCCGCGAGTTCGGGCTGCTGCGCCTGTCGGCTGCCACTCGTGCCCAGGTCATGGCAACAGTCGTGGCCGAGGGCGTGCTGACCGCGGTCCTGGCCGTTGCGCTCGGCACGGTCGCCGCCGCCGCGACCACCGTGCCCTACAGCCTGGTCAAGACCGGGTCGCCGATGGCCTCCGGGCCCGGCTGGGTCTACGTGGCCATCGCCGGGGGCGCGCTGTTGCTCGTCCTGGCGGCCACGGTGCCCACCGCCGCGGGGGCGCTGCGGGTCAGGCCGGTCGAGGCGCTGTCCGCCCTCTGACCGCCGGCACCGAACCACTGTCCCCGCCGACCCCGGCCGCACCCGGCGCCCTGCCTGACCCGTTCCCCTGACCGTCCCCGCTCCGCTCACCCGCCGCACGCCTGCCCGAGGTGAGGTGCGGAAGGAGTCGCAGCAGCCGCCCCGCTCAGGGGCGAAGCGGTGCGGTCGATGGGGATGCGGTGATGAGGCCGGTGGCCAGGTCGGTGCGGGTGTGGGTGGCCGTACGGCCCGCGCGTCTGGTCGTGACCAGGCCCGCAGCTCGGAGGGCGGTGAGGTGCTGGGAGACGGCGCCGGGCGTGACGGCGAGGCGGGAGGCCAGGTCGCCCGTGGACAACGGCTCCGACAGAGCTTCGAGGAGAGCGGCCCGGGTACGGCCGAGCACGGCGGTCAGGCCCTCGGGGGCGGACGGGGTGTCGTCCCAGAGCCGGCCCGCGCCGCCCGCCGGATAGACGAGCCAGCCCGCCTCCAGAGGTGAACGGTCGACGAGTACGTCCGGCCAGGTGAAGACGCTCGGAGTCAGCACCAGGCCGCGCCCCTCCAGCTCAACGGTGTCGTCGCCCGCGCACCGCGACACCACGAGCTCGCCGCCGCTCCAGGCGACCTGTGTGTGCAGGTGGGCGAGCATTCCTGCGACACCGCCCGCCGCGAGCCGTCGCGCCTGCCGGTCGACGTCGGCGTCGAGGACGGCGCCCAGCCGGTCCATGAGCGGGGCGATCAGCGCGGCATGGCAGCGCTCCAGTTCCTCTGCCACCCGCTTGAGCAGCTCACCGGCGGGCCTCGCCCGTACACCCGCCTTGGCCAGCTCCGACGTCACGAACGCGGGCGGCATCGCGCGCAGCCGAGCGAGCTCCGCGCCGATCCCGGCCGACGGACCCGGCGGCACGTTCATGAGGAAGGAAGGCACGGGCCCCGCCACCAGTTCCGCGAGCTCCGGATCCGGCGCGAAGGCCGTCCGCCGCCGCCAGCGGGCGTGCACGGGATGGGCGGCGGGCCGTACCAGCGCTCTGACCGCGAGCACGGTCTCGGTCAGCGGCGAGACCGCGAAGCGCACCTTGGCCGCCTCGGTCCCCGACAGCCTGATGCGCAATGGCACGCTTTAGCCCCTTCTAAACGGTTCTGTCGCGTACCTGCATTTTCGCAGACTGGTCGCCATGCAGACTTTCGTCTCCTACGACGGCACGACCCTCGCCTACCGGGCGGTCGGGTCGGGCGCGCCTCTGATCGTGCTGTCCGGCGGCCCCGGACGCGCCTCGTCCTACCTCGGCACCCTCGGCGGGCTGGAGCGGCACCGCACGCTCGTCCTGCTCGACACCCGCGGCACGGGTGCGTCGGAACTGCCCGCCGACCTGTCGACGGTCCGGGTGGACCGGCTCGTGGACGACGTCGAGGCCCTGCGGATCCACCTCGGCCTCGACGCGATCGACCTGCTCGGCCACTCGGCGGGCGGCGGCTGGGCGCTGCTGTACGCCGCCGCCCACCCCGGCCGTCTGTCGCACCTCGTGCTGGTCGCGCCGTCCCTGGTCGCCGTCGGGCTGCCCTCCGACGTCGGCACGGAGGAGGTGCTCTCCTCCCGTTCCAAGGAGCCGTGGTACGGCACGGCGCTGCCTGCCTACCGGGGGATGGCCGCCGCCAGGTCCTTCGCGGAGGCGGCGCGCTTCCGGACGGCGTTCGAGCCGCTCATGTACGGCCGCTGGGACGCGGCGGCGCAGGCGCACGCCGCCGCCGACCCGGCTGAACGCTCACTGCCGGTCAGCGACCACTACTACGCCGGCTACACGCCCGACCTCGGCGTCCTGCCCGCGCTGCGCGCGTTGCCCGCGCCCGTGCTGTTCCTCGGCGGGGCCGTCGACCTGTGGCCGACCGCCGCGAGCCTCACTCAGGCCGCGTCGATCTTCCGCGACGCGACCCTCCACGTGCAGCCGAACGCGGGACACTACCCGTGGCTCGACGACCCCTACCACTTCAGCGGCACGGTCGCCGCCTTCCTCACCACCTGATGGGAGCTACCGGGGCCGCCCTCACCGGTGGTCAGGGGCCTTTGATCGCTGATGAGCTGTCGTGCCCTCCGATGGCTGGGGTGAGCACTGGTCCATCAGGTCGCCGACCGGCTCCTGCGGCTATCCGTGTCCTGTTGTCGATCACGGAGGTCGTTGTGCTGTTCGTCGGGGACGACCGGGCCGAAGATCACCACGACGTCGAGGTTCAGGACGAGGCCGGGAAGATGTTGAAGCGGCAGAGCTACTGCGCGCAGGCCGGCGCCGAGATCCGCGCCGAACGCCGACGCGGGGACCAGGCAACGCGCTAGGGAAGCTGTGCAACCAAGATCGTTCTCAGCGTCAACGGCTGTCCACCGGTTCCTCAGCGTCGGGATCAACTACCGGACCGGGAAGCAGTGGCGGCATGGGAGGGCAGCGAACACGTCAAGAGCGAAGGAGGTGCCGCCGGTCAGACGACCGACGGCATCCTCTTCTGGCACGTCCCGATACTCGCAGGAAGACGAACGCGTCCACATCGCTGACCGGGTTCGGGAGAAGGTGTCCGTTCGGGAGATCGCCCGCGAGCTGGGCCGTGCGCCCTCGACCATCAGCCGGGAGATCCGCCGCAATTGGCACCCGACCAACGGCCGGTACCGACCGCGCGCCGGCGGCGAAGTCGTGCTCCAGCCGGTCCAGGTCGAGCCGGCCCGGCGCTCACCGCCGACGCGTGAGTGAAGCCGGGCCGGCGGTCGAGCTCTCCGACGCTGTATCGATCACTTCGTCCAGGACCTCGCGGGAGCGGATCAGGTCGGTGATCATGTGGTCGATGCGGTCGCGTTGCGCGGTGAGCTCACGGACCAGCTTCGGGGTCGCGATCTCGTTCGGGCGGCCGTCGGCATCTCTCATGCAGGGCAGCAGCTGTGCGATCTTCTTGCTGTTCAGGCCCGCCGCATAGAGCATCTGGATGCGTACGACGCGGTCGACCGCCCACTCGCCGTAGTCCCGGTGTCCACCGGGGGTGCGCTCGGCGCGGAGCAGCCCTTGTGCCTCGTAGTAGCGCAGGGAACGCTCGCTCACCCCGCTGCGCCGGGCCAGCTCGCCGATCCGCATTCCGCACCTCGCCCGACGACGACTTGAATCTGACACTGATGTCAACTTCTACCATGCCGGCACGACGAACACATACCTACGATGGAGGCGTCGATGAGTGACCTGACCGGCAAAGTGGCGCTGGTGACCGGCGGCAGCCGCGGGATCGGCGCGGCGATAGCAAAACGGCTGGCCGACGCGGGGGCGGCGATCGCGTTGACCTACATCCAGGCAGCAGACCAAGCGCGCGAGGTCGCCCAGCAGATTGAGGCCGATGGTGGCAGGGCTGCGGTCGTCCAGGCCGACCTTGCCCGGCCGAACGCCGCGGCCGAGGCGGTGGAGCAGACAGTACGACAGCTGGGCCGCATCGACATCTTGGTGAACAACGCAGGATTCCTTTCCTACGGCCCGCTGGCCGAGGTGTCCGCTGCGGAGCTGGATCGGGTGCTCGCCGTGGACGTCCGGTCGGTGTTCCTGGCCGCCCAGGCCGCCGCCCGGCATATGGGCGAGGGCGGGCGGATCATCAGCATCGGCTCGTGCTTCAACGGCCGCGTTCCCGGTTCGAACTTCGTCCTGCAGGCGACGGCCAAATCCGCGCTCACCGGGCTGACCAAGGGACTTGCCCGGGAACTGGGGCCACGCGGGATCACCGCAACCATCGTGGACCCTGGCCCGATCGACACCGACATGAACCCGGCCGACGGCGAGACTGCCGATTTCCAGCGCTCCCTCACCGCCCTGGGCCGGTACGGCGAGGCCGCGGACATCGCCGCCGCGGTGGCCTACCTGGCGGGTCCTGGCGGCCGTTACGTCACCGGCGCCACCCTGGCCGTGGACGGCGGGTACACCGTCTGACGGCGAGTCGTCCTACTCCGCCCGAACGCCTTCCAGCGACGCATCACCTCGAAGCCTGCCGATGATCACGCACGAGGCTCTACCGGTGACGTCCAATCGCATCCTGTGCACTTCTCTGAAGGGTTGGGGTGAAGGGGACCTCGCCAAAGGCGCCTCGCCGGGGGCCTACTTCACTCGGGCACGTTCGCGCGGCCGCCACCGACCCGCAGCCTTCACCCAGGCTCATGCTCACGCCGGCGTCGCACACGAAACCGGACACGCCTAACCCGCCCGCCAGTCGAAGTTCAACACCATCAACGACCGACAAACCAGCCATGTCCTCATACAGAGTGGCACGGAACACCCACTTCAATTGAGCCTGTTACATCGCTCCGAGTACGCGTCCAGTTCACCGACGAAACCTGTGGAATCTTACGTCATGACCTCTCGCCTGATCTTCCGCCCCATCACCGGACCAGAGGAGATCGACCTCTTCAACACACTGTCCGGCCCTTACAACGACAGCCTTGCGGACGATCTCCGGAACGGACACTCCAAGGCCGACTGGATGTGGATGGCCCTGCGCGACGGCCGGCCGGTGGCACGGGTCGGCTGGTGGTCTCGCAGCGGCACTGAACCGGAAGTCATGGAAACCCTCGACATCGAAGACACTTGCGACGACCCGATTCGGATCGACGTCGGCGAGCATCTCCTGCGCACCGCCCTGGCCGGGCTCTTCCCGGCGGGCACCCGTCCACCTGAGTTTGTTCTCCAGCCCGTCCCGGCGGACTGGAGGGACGACCCCGAGACTGGCAGGCGCATCAGGGACCGGATGGAGGTGGTGCGGCGCACCGGCGGCAAGGTGTTCGTCGAGAGGCTCCGCTACCGATGGACATCCGACACACCGTTGCCCGCACCACGAGGCCGACTCACCTTCCGTCCGATCAGGGACGAGGAGGAAGCGATCGCTCTCTTGAGCGGCATCCTTCCAGGCACGCTCGACGCCTACAGCCGGGCCGACATCGCACGCTCCTCCATCCAGGATTACGCCCATGTGCAGTACCACGACGAACTGCTGAGCTATCCCAGCCCGCGCGAATGGTGGCGGGTCGGCATCCGCCAGAACGGCGAACCGGTAGGGATGGTCGTCCCGGCGCAAAGCCCGAACGGCTTCGTGATCGCCTACCTGGGGGTTGCCGAAGGTCATCGTGGTCAGGGCTTCGTCAACGACCTGCTCGATGAAGGAACTCGCCTGCTGGCCGCCCACGGCGCCGAACGCATCACTGCGGACACCGACCTGGGGAACGAGCCGATGGCCCGAGCCTTCGATCGTGCCGGATACGACAACTTCGCCCGGCGCATCGATATGTGCTGGGACTGAAACGGCCCACCTCTCGCGGATGCATCCGCATGGTGCTGGAGGGCGAACGGACGGTCGCGTCGGTGGCACGCGAGTTCGGGACTCGCCGGGCTGGTCGCCGAGGCCGACCCCCCGCTCCGCGCGTTCTCCGGCGGCATGCGGCGTCGGCTCGACCTGGCGGCCTCCCTGGTCGGAGACGCGCGGATCCTGTTCCTTGACGAGCCCACCACCAGCCTGGACCCGCACACCCGCAACCCCTGTGGGAGGCGGCCGCCCCTGCTCGCCGATCTCGACACGGTCACCGCGATCTTGACCGGGCTTACCGGTCACGCTCCTGTCCAGGACCTGGGCGCGGGCCTGGTCACCGTGCCCGCCGCCGACCCGATGCTGGTGTCCGCGCCGGTCCACAGACTGGAGCCGGCCGGCATCCCCGCCGACGAGCTGGGCCTGCGCCTGCCCAGTCTGGACGAGGTCTTCCTGGCGCTCACTCGGCCAGACGCCGGCACGAGGAAGGTCGCCGCATGACCACCTTGACCGCCATGACCGCCGAAGGAGCGTCGCTGCGCCTCGGGCCGGGCCGAGGCACGCGGCATGGGATCGTCCTGGCCGGGCGGCGCGTCACGAAGATCGTCAAGACCCCGGTGCAGCTCGTCGACGTCGTCCGCTGCCTGGTCTCGCTCGGCACGCTGCTGGCCCTGCACAACCGCGTGTTCGCCCAGACCGGGCGAGATGTGTGAGTGCATGCTCGACGACAGCCTGTTCGTCGCGCTGATCCGGACCCTCGCCGGGCTTCCCGCCGGCCTGGCACGCGTGGCGTGATCCTTTCCGTCGGCAGGCCAATGGCGAACGGCGTGGCGCGGTCAGAGCCGGCAGCTGCTCTTCGCACATGCGGCGCTGCAGCCGCTGGCAGGCTTGCTTGACGTCAGCGTCAAGGTTGCATAGTTGTCGCACGATCTTCACGAATGCGGAACTCGCCTACCTGACCGGGGAGCCCCTCGGCCGCCTGCCCACTGCCTCTGTGGCCGGCCAGTCCCGAACACTGGCTCGGGCACGATCCTCATCGGCGGGCACGCGTTGGGGGCGTCCAAGAAGTTTAGGAATGTCCAGCAGGGGAGCGCTGTGTCGTTCGTCGGCATCTCAATGCCCCCTCCCCCCGTTCTTGGTGCCGTCTCTTGCCCGGCGCCCCGGGGGCGGAAGTGTTCACGATGCGGTTGAGCCCGCATTGACAGATGAAAGGCTGAAATGTCGGTAACGATCCCAGGCTTCGATGAGCACCTCATCAGGGTGGACGTCCTTGACCTTCATGTCGCTTCCGGAGGAGAGGGACCTCCACTGCTGTTGCTTCACGGCTTCCCGCAGACACATTTGACCTGGCGGGCCGTCGCTCCAGCGCTGGCAGACCGCTTCCGCGTCATATGCCCCGACCTGCCCGGCTACGGAGCCAGCGCCAAGCCAGAAGGCGCCCACGAGCACTATGCCAAGCGTGTGACCGCGGCGACCGTGGTGGCGCTGATGCGGCAGCTCGGCCACGAGCGTTTCAGCCTGGTCGGCCATGATCGTGGAGCGCTGGTCGCATTCCGGGCAGCGTTGGATCACCCCGACGCCGTCGCTCACCTCGGCGTGATCGACGTCATTCCCACCGTGGACATGTGGGAGTCGCTGGCAGGTGTGGGTGGGGTCTTCGGCTTCCATCTGTATTTCCTCGCGCAGCTCAACGACCTGCCCGAGCGGATGATCGGCGCCGACCCCGACGCGTTCTTCGGCCACTTCCTCGATTCCTGGGCCGCGGCCGGCACGTTCGACGCCGAGGTCCGTGAGGCATACCTGGCCGCGACGCGTGATCCGGAAACGATCCACGCCATCTGTCAGGACTACCGTGCCAGCGCCTTCGTCGACGCTGCCCACGACGGCGAGGATCGGCGGGTCGGTCGGCGTATCAAGGCCCCCACCTTGGCGATCTGGCAGGACCCGGGCGACATGGTGCTGCCATTCGACCCCTCGGCGATTTGGCACCGCTGGGCGCCGGACGTCCGCACCTTGATGCTGCCGGGTGGGCACTTCCTGCCGGAGACTCAACCCGACGCTGTCACCGAGGCGATCAGCGCCCTGCTCAGGCGGACGTGAAGCGCACGGGATGGTGCCCCCGGTCATCGACAAAAGGGACGTCCCTGCTGGATCCCCGCAGGCGCGCTGACCAGAGCCGCAGGACGTTTGCGACGCATAGACAAGAACGCCATGCAGGTGCCGCGTCAGTTCTGGCCCAGCGGGAGATCCGGCCGCGGTGGCCTCGCTGTCATGCACCTTCGGGTTGTTCGGCGCCGTTGGCCGGCACTCGCTTGACCGTCTCGTAGGTCAATCGACCGCCGGTTTCCAGGACCTCAAGCCCAGTGCCGCCACGTGGATCACCAGCGGCCCGCCTCGCCCGGTCGGCTGTCCCGCAGAGCCAAGGCGGCTGATCGGGTGTCCGGCGTCAGGCGAAAAAGCGCGTCAGGTGCGCAGTGACGATCTCGGGCTGTTCTTCGGGGATGTAGTGGCCGCTGCCGGGCACGAGCACCACCTCGACCTCGGTGCCCTTGTCCGGCAGCACCGCCTGGAGGAGCAGGTGGCCGTTCTCCCCGCCGCCCAGGCCCAGGATCGGGGCGGTGACCTTGCCGTAGGTCTTCTCGTCGGCGATGTCCTGCGCGAAGGCCCGGTACCAGGAGTTTCCCGCCCGGATGGCGTCCGGGGTCGAGTAGGCGTGGGCGTAGATGTCGCGGTCGCGGTCGCTGATGGAGGCGGGATCTTCGATCAGGTAGTCGCACATCCAGTCGATGAGCTCGCGGGACCGGCCGGCGAGCAGGCGTTCCGGCAGGCCGGGTACCTGGTTGAAGGCGAACCACCACAGGAAGCGGCCCGGCCCGGCGTGGATGTCGCCGTCCACCTGATGGCGGCCGGGACGGGGAAGCAGGGAGTGGTTGAAGAAGCGCTCGTCGGGGTGCGCGATGTCCAGCAGGGCGATGCGGCGGGTGCGGGCGGGGTGGTTGGCGGCCAAGGCGTAGGCGACCATGCCGCCGATGTCGTGGCCGGCGATGTCGGCCCGCTCGTGGCCCAGGTGGCGGACGAGCGCGGCGATGTCGGCGGCCATCGTCTTCTTGTCGTACCCGGAGGCGGGCTTGGCCGAGCCGCCCATGCCGCGCAGGTCGACGGCGATCACCTGGTGCTGTCGGGCGAGCGGCGGCATGATCTTGTGGAACTCCCACCAGGTCTGCGGCCATCCGCCCAGCAGGATCAGGGGCCTGCCGCGCCCGCCCGTCACATAGTGCAGGCGGGTCCCGTTGACGTCGGCGTGCCTGCTGACGAACCCACCCTCGAGCGAGCTCGCCAGCTCGGCGTCGGACGGTACTTCACTCATGATGGTGTCTTCCTACGGATGTCGTGCCGGATAATGCAGTGGTTGACGGCCAGGCGCGGTGTCGCCGCATGAGAGCCGGCCGTGGGGCAGCGGCAGATCGCCGTATGCTCCGCGTACGGCCACCGCCGCCGGGCCACTCCCGCGAGCCCTTTCCCAGACGCAGTTGTCCGCGAGCGTGATCAGCCATGCGTCATCGGTGTCGGTGGCGGACAACGCCAGCTGCACACCGCCGCCATCCAGCCGGCTCACGGGTTCAACGATCTTCGGAAATACAGCTGATTCTCGAGGAGATCCTCGATCCTGTCGGCGGCGACGCCCGGGGCGATGTGTGGAAAGCCTCCCGGCGCGAGCTCGGCGTCAGCGAGGTGGCTTCGGCCGCGTCGCAGTACTGCTCATGTGTCAGATGAGTCACGAGTGCCCTTTCTCGATCACCGGCCAAGCGGTCTGCCGCTGGTTCGAACTTCCACGGCAGCCAGCGAGGCTATTCCTTGACATTGGCGTCAAGGTCAAGCGGTGCCATGCGCTCGCGCCATCTGGGGTCAGCGGGACTCGGCCCATACGAATGCACTCGGTTGTCGCGACCGCGGGAGGGCGCTGAGCCGGCGGGTCGAGACGGCGGCGAGCAGGGCGGGCCAGGCGTAGGCGTCCGAGTTCGGTCAGCGGGCTTACTGTGGGGCATGAAGGGGCCTCCGGGGCTCGGCGTAGATGTCGCGTCCACACCGAACCCGTAGGCCCTTTCCTATGCAACGATCTTGGCGATCGTGTGGCCTCGCGTTCTCAACCTCTGGGGTCAGTACATCTAGACGAGTAAGTCCTAAGTCGTTCGGAGTGCAGGCACGACGAAGGGTGTCGAGGATCGATGTGTGACGAACGACCTCAACACCCTTCTGACCGCACTGTACGTGAAGATCGACGACTGGCTGGGCGAATCACCCCGGCCAGGACGACCACCCCGACTGACCGACGCCGAACTGCTGACCTTGGCAGTCGCCCAGGTCCTGCTCGGCGTGCACTCCCAGACCCGCTGGCTGCGCTACGTCCCCGCACACCTGCCCGGCGCCTTTCCGTACCTGCCCGGCCAGTCCGGCTACAACAAGCGCCTGCACAAGGCCCTCCCCCTGCTCAAAAGAGCGATCCGAGCCCTGGCCCGTGACACCGACCTGTGGGACGACCCGCTCTGGGTGACCGACTCCACCCCGGTCGAGTGTGGCCGTTCCCGCCCCACAGCCCGCCGTTCCGAACTGGCGGGGTGGGCCGGCTACGGCTACTGCCGCTCCCACTCACGCTGGTTCTGGGGCCTGCGCCTGCACCTGATCTGCACCCCGGCCGGACTGCCCATCACCTGGGCCCTGGCCGGCCCCCAACATCGACGAACGCCAGGTGCTCATGGCCGTCATCGAACAGGACCCGGATCTCGTGACCGAACGCCCCGGCCTGCTCATCATCGCCGACAAGGGATACATCTCCGCCGAGCTGGACGCCTTCCTGGCCGAACGGGGGGTGCGGCTGTTACGCCCGTCCTACCGCAACCGCACACCCCGCCCCGGCGAGGAACTCCTCAAGCCCATCCGCCAGCTCATCGAGTCCGTCAACGACACCCTCAAGGGCCAACTCGACCTGGAGCTTCACGGCGCCAGAACCGCCATCGGCGTCGGCGCCCGCATCGCCCAGCGCATCCTGGCCCTGACCGCCGCCATCTGGCACAACCGCGCCACCGGCCAGCCCGTCACCCGATCCCTGATCGCCTACGACCACTGACTCGACTTAGGACTTACTCGTCTAGAGCGTCAGTCCGGGCTCGTGGCGTCAGGCCGGGCCGCCCGCGTCACGGGGCGGCGGCCTGGCTGGTCCATGTCTGCAGGATCGGCCTCCCGGCTTGCGGGCGGCTTGGATCTGGACGCAGCACCTGATCAACCGCCTGTGCTGCCAAGCCTGGAATATGGCTGCCAACACAAGGAAGGAGGTCACGTGACCACACGACGCGCCCAGACCAGCCACGACAGCTGCGAGCTGATCCTCGCCGTCGCAGCGGAGCTGTTCGCCGAGAAGGGCTACCGCCAGACCACCTTCGGCGACGTGGCCATGCGCTCCGGGATCAGCGGGGGCTCCATCCCGTGGCATTTCGGCAGCAAGGAGGGGCTGCTCCTGGCCGTGCTCGAACGTTCGATGGAGACGTTCCGCACTGGCCTTGTTCGCGGTGCCGACAGGTGCCAGGCCGCGGTGTGTTTCTGGCGTAGTCCGGCCGCACCTGTTTTGCCCTTCGTCCCGCAACTGCGAGCCGGGCACAGGGAACCCGACAGCAAGCCCAAAGATCCAGACACAACGTCACCGTCCCGTTCCGGCCGAAATCTGGACATGTTTGCATACGGTCACAAACGGCCCACGAAAGGAGGAAGCCTGCATGTCGAAAGCTTTCCTTACAACTGTGGCGGCAGCCGCGACCATGGCGGCTGGGCTCGTCGCCTTCACCGCGTCACCGGCGCAGGCCGACGCCAGCGATTGCGTGTCCTACCTGGAGGGCAAAGGATACGGCCCGACCGCACGGACAAGGGCGTCATGCGCGGTCGCCGCCAGCGGCGAGATAGGAGGCTGGCTCCAGTGCCGCGACTCCCTCAACAGAGCGGGAATCCCACGAGATGTGGCCTCCAGAGCCTGCGATCTCGGCGGGATGTGACTGGCCCCGTTCATCGCCAGCGGCACGTCTGTCGCGGACCCAACTGCTTAGCGGGAATGCTCAGCTGGATATGATCACGCCCCCGGTTCGTCCGGGACGTCACCCGTGCAGGAGGGTTCGCACCTCCGCCAGGAGGTCCACCTGCCGCCGCCAGTCGCCGCCCGAGATCCCGACGACCGCGTGGGTCGCCCCGGCCTCGCGGTAGTCGTTCAGCCGTCCGGCGGCCTCCTCGGGGTGGCCGGTGAGGGGGATCGGCAGCACGTCCTCAAGCGGACGGCCGTAGCCGGCTCCAGCACCGCAGACCGGGCCCGGCGCCGTCGGCAGCTCCGGTTCACAGTGCTGGTAGGGCTGCTGATAGTCGCGACCATCAGTGCGGGGATCGCGGTGCGCTCCGCCCAAGAGGCCGACCAGGAACGCACCTTGGCACTGGCCCGCAGCGCTCAGGCTGCCTCCCGGGGGGCAGCCGCCTACAGCCAAGCTCTACCCGGCAATCCGGCGACTTCGGCACGACTGGCCGCCGCGGCATGGGCCATCGCCGAAACCAACGTTCGTGGGCAGGCAGTCCGATCTGGGCCGCGTCACGGCCGCCCTGCGCGATCCCGCGGCCGGCGCGCTGGCGATCACCGGCCCGCCGGGCGTCGGCAAGAGCCGGCTGGTGTACGAGGCGCTCGCCACGCTCGACCCGTCCCGGTTCGTCGTGCACTCCGTGCCGGCCACCTCGGGCAACTCCGACGTGCCGCTCGGCCCGCTCGGCGTGCTCGTGCCCGACGGCGTCGTGGGCGTGGCCAGCCGCGGCGTGCTGGTGCGGGCCATGGTCGCGGCGCTGACGGCCGGGTCGCGGCGCGCGGTGGTCGTCGTGGACGACGCCCACCTGCTCGACGACGAGTCGGCGGCCGTGCTGCGCCACCTGGCGCGGACGCGGGCCGCGTTCGTGCTGGTGGTGCTGCGCGCCGGTGAGCCGTTCTCGGAGTGGCTGGCCGCGCTGTGGACCGAAGGGCTGGCCGAGCGGATCGAGCCGGCCGCGCTGTCGCCGTCGGAGGTCGGCCAGGTGCTGCACGAGGTGCTCGGCGGCCAGGCGGGCCCCTGGCTGGTCGCCCCCCGGCTGACCGAGCTGGTGGCCAGGCGGCTCGGCGCGCTCGCCGACCAGGAACGCTGGGCGCTCGAACTGCTCGCCCTGGCCGAGCCGGTCTCCGTCGGCGTGGTGACCCGGGCCGTCCCCGAAGACCTGCTCACCCGCCTGGAGGCGCGCGGCCTGCTGTGGATCCAGCGCGACGGCCGCCGCTCCCTGCTCCGCCTGGCCCACCCCCTGTACGGCGAGGCGCTCCGCGACGGCTGCCCGGAGCTGCGCACCCGCCGGGCCAAACGCGTGCTGGCCGAGGCCATCGCCGCCACGGGAGCCCGCCGCCGCTCCGACGCGCTGCGCATCGTCCGCTGGAGCCTCGACGCCGGCGTCCAGCCGCCTCCAGGCATGCTGCTGACCGCCACCCGGCGCGCCTGGACGCTGCTCGACCTGCCGCTGGCCGAACAGCTCGCGCGTGCCGCCACCGAGTCGGCCCTGCGCGACGGCGACGTCGAGCAGGGCGTCGGCGCGGCGCAGGTCCTGTGGCGGGTGCTCATCTCGGGCGAGCGCACCGGCGAGCTCATGGCCATGCTCGACGTCATGGACGCCGTCGTCACCGCCGGCCACCACCACGACAAGATCGCGTTCGGCCGCGCCGAGACGCTGTTCTGGGGGCTCGGCGACCCCGCCGCCCACCGCGCGCTCCCCGCCCGCGGCGCGGCCCTGACCTCGGAGCACACCGAGGAGCTGGCGGCCCTGAGCTCGGTGTTCGCCGCGTTCTCCGGCGACCTGCGCCCGGCGCTGTCCGAGCTGCCGCCGCTGTTCCGGGCGGGGATGCGCAACAAGGAGGCCGAGGTCAAGGCCCGCCTGGCACACGAGCTGGCCGGCGCCTACGGCGGCCGCACGCCGGCCACGCCGCACGACGCGCGCGATCCCGTGCTGGCCGAGGCGGTGGAGAACATGCCGTGGCTGCCGCCGACCACCGCGCTGGTCCAGGTGCAGGGCGCGCTGCTGGCCTGCCGTACGGACCTGGCCGCGCGGCTGGCCGGACGCGAGCACGAGGCCGCCCTCGCCCACGGCTGGGAGTACGCGCTCATGGTGGCGGCGATCGCGATGGCCCAGGTCGCCCGCTTCACCGGCGACGTGGCAGAGGCCCGGCGCAGGCTGCGCGAGGCCGTCGTCCTCCACCGGCCCGACACCGTCACCGGCCGCCTGCTCCACCGTCTGCTCTACGGCGAGGTGGCCCACGCCGAGGCGCTGGCAGGCCGACGCCGCGCGGGACGCGCTGCGCACCGCCGACCGCCTGGAGTGGCCGCCCGCGACGATGTTCGGGCTGTGGGCCGACCTGGCCCGGCCGTGGGTGGCCGCCGCCCGGGGCGACACCCGCGCCGCGGCCGGCCTGGCCCGCGCGACCGCCGTCCGGGCGGAGGCCATGGGCGCCGCGGCGGCGCACGCCCTCGCCCTGACCGACGCCGTACGACTCGGCGCGGACGTACCGACGCCCGCCCCCGCCACGGACGGCGGCGAGTCCCCCTACCTGCGATACGCCGCGGCGATCACCACCGGCGACCCGGCCGCGCTGGAGGCGGCGGCCGGCGACTTCGCCCGCCTCGGCCTGCACCCCCTGGCCGCCGAGGCGTTCGGCCGCGCCGCGCGCCGTCACCAGGAGCCTGACCCACCGGCAGATCGCCGAACGGCTGGGCATCTCCAAACGCACCGTCGACAACCACGTCGCCCGCGCCTACGCCAAGCTCGGCGTCACCAGCCGCGACGAACTGCGCGACGTCCTGCGCCCCTGACGGTCACGCCCGGACCGCCCGCCCCGGTCGTCAGGCCCGGTCGTCAGGCCCGGTCGTCAGGCCCGGCCATCAGAGGCGGCCGTCAGGCCCGGTCGGCGGCGCGGGCGGGTGGCGCGGTCGTCTCGCGGGTCCACGACGACGGCGCCGCCCCCTGCAACGGCGTGAAGTACCACAGGAAGGAGAGCGTGGGCGCGACGACGCCGGCGATCAGGTCGGCCCCCGACCCGCCGCTCCCGCCGAACCCCGCGCCGCTGACGCGGGCGTGCAGGTCGATCCAGGCCCGGTAGTCGTGGCGGGCGGCGCAGGCGAAGTCGCCGCTGACCGCCGCCGACCCGCCCGGCGCCGGGTTGCTGAACAGCAGCTTGTTCTCCCCCACGTTGAACCCCGAGTCCCGGGCGATGACGAACTCCGGCCCGGTGACGACGGTGCCCGCCGTGAGGTCCTCCAGGCTGATGGCGAGGGTCACCGACAGCTCGGAGGAGTTCCACGACCTCTCGACGTGGAAGCGGGAGTCGGGGTCCAGCCGGAACGTCGCCCCGACCTGGGCCACCGAGGGCCCGTCGATGCGCCCGTTCTCGTTGCGCGGGACGCCGATCAACGCACCCAGCGAGGTGATCTGGTCCGCGGTGGAAGGCGCGCCGCGGTTGGTCGCCATCCGCAGCGCCAGGTGACCGGTGGTCAGGTCGTGCACGGCGGGGGCGAGTGTGGGGGCGCCCAGGACCGCGCCACCGGCCTCCCACGTCCAGCCGACCCTTGCGAAAAACGTCATGGTCC
This sequence comes from Nonomuraea sp. NPDC005692, assembly GCF_040631115.1. Taxonomy (NCBI): domain Bacteria; kingdom Bacillati; phylum Actinomycetota; class Actinomycetes; order Streptosporangiales; family Streptosporangiaceae; genus Nonomuraea; species Nonomuraea sp. NPDC005692. Next base: position 24,221 of record NZ_JBEXYU010000054.1, read on the forward strand.
GTCCTCCTTTGTCGGCTGTGGTCAGCGGGGTGGTCCGGCCGGGATGCGCAGGGCCGTCTGGCCGGCCAGGCTCTGCCTGGTCAGCTCGGCGCTGCGCTGGAGGCTGTCGCCGTTGGCGCGGAGCTGCTCGGCGCGCAACCGCCAGTCCCGGTCCCGCGCCTCGGAGCCGGCGGCCCCCTGACCCTGTCCCGGCGCTGTCTGCCCTTCTCCGGCCGGCGTCGCCGCCGCGGCCCGCCCGGACGGCAGGACCATCGCCGCCGTCGTGACCACCGCGGCCGCCCCGGTCAGCCGCAGCAGCCCTCTCCTGCCGACGGACGGCTCCCGGCCGCCGTTCTGCTCGTCGTGCATCGCCCACCTCCATGCCGTGGTCTTCCTGCACCACGATGGTGGCCGCGCCGCGGGCCCCCTGTCGTGAGCACGCACGTGCTCAGCCGCGCGCCCCCGTACTCACCGGCGGCGGACCGGCCGGGACGACCTCCCGGCCGGCGGCGGCCTCAGCCCAGCCGGTCGGCGAGGAAACGCAGGGCGCTGTCGATCTCGAAGTCCGGCACGTCGGCGTGCTTGCCGGGGTTGGCGTGCAGGGTCTTCTCGGCCGAGGCCAGGGCGTCGAACAGGGCCAGGGCCTCGGCCCGCGGCACCCGTTCGTCGTCCCACTGCAGCAGGAACCGCACCGGGACGGTGATCCCGGCGGCGGCCTGGGCCGAGTCCGGCGAGGTGCCGCTCAGCCCCAGCACCGCCGCGCCGATCCGCGGCTCGGCGGCCACCAGCGGGATCCCCAGGGCACAGCCCAGCGACACACCCCAGTAACCCACGGGCCCCTGGTCGCCGAGCGCGTCCAGGACCGACCGCCACTCCGGCACGGTCTGGGCGGCCAGCAGCGTGTGCAGCTCGGCCAGCAGCGGGGTGGGGTCGCCCGCGCCGGCCATCCGCTCCCGCATCGCGGCGATGATCCGCTCGTGTTCGGCGCTTCCGGGCCGGTCGCCGTGGGCCGGCGCGTCGATGGCCGCCGCCGCGAAGCCGCGTTCGGCCGCCAGCCGGTGCGCGCGTCCCACGACGCCCGGGGCCTGCTTGTGCTGCCCGCCGCCGTGCCCGATCAGGACCAGGCCGCGGGGCTCGGCGTCCTGCGGGGTCCACAGGACGCCGGGGATCTCGCCGAGGGTGAAGGATCGTTCGATGACGCCGCCGGCCGACGTCCGGGAGATGAAACGCATGCGCGTCTTGCGCCTTTCGGGATGCCTTGTGCGGGCGCTCCCTAGGCGATGCGCGTGAGGGAGCCCCGACCTGTCACAACGTTGATCGGTCTCACCTCCTCAGTTCGATGCGTTGCAGAAACGTACCACACCATCAGATTTCGGCTGCGGTGAAGGAGATCCACACGTCCGGCGTGACGTCCGGGCGGTTCGGGACGGGAAGGCGCTCCTCCGTCCACGCGTCACCGGCGAACTCCGTGGCTACGCGCCGCCAGAACGCCACGCCCGCCGTGTTGGCGTCCTGGAAGGCGATCCGCCACGGCCCGGGATGCCGGGAGATCACCTCCCGGACGACCCGCAGCCCGATCCCGGACCGGCGTGCCCCGCGTACGACGAAGAAGCTGTTCAGCACCCGGACCGGGGAGGACACCGCACGGACGAACGCGAACCCGGCCGGCCGGTCACCGCTGGTGAACAGGTAGGCCGCCCAGTCGTCGTCCTCGAGAGCGGTACGCAGGCGGTCGCCGTGGTAGCTGCCGTCGGGGTCGGGCAGCCCGCCCTGGAAGTCCGCCATGTCGTGGCGGAACATGAGCCAGAGGCGTTCGACGGTGGGATGGTCCGCGGCCTCGACGGGCCGCACGCTTGCCTGAGAGATGGTCATACAAGCACTCTCGGCCGGATGCAACATCCGGCCGAAAGGTAGAAACTAGCACAAGACGATCACTGCTTGGGTTCGCGGGCGTCAGCCGTGCAGCAGGTCGAGGATGTGCGGCCAGGCGTCGGCTCCGAGCCTGGCGTCGGCGACCGGGTCGCCCCCGTAGAGGAAGTCCGGCGACTCGGGGGCGGGCCCCTCCCCCGGCAGGCGCGGACGATGACCGGCCTCGGCCCGGCTGACCACCCGGACCGTGCGGCCGGCGGCACGACGGCGGGCGGCCAGCCGCCCGGCGAACGGCACCGACGGCCACATGGCGTCGTCCCCGCCCGCCACCAGCAGCACGTCGGCCGCCGCCGCCTCGATGGGGATCTCCGCGGCCGGCAACAGGCCGGCGAACGTGCGCTCGCTGAGCTCGTACAGTTCGCGCAGTGCCAGCGGGCCGTGCTCGGGCTCGGCCTCGGCCCAGTCGTCGTCGTACGGGACGAACGGCAGCGGCCGCCCCTTCCACGTCCAGGACGACCGGTAGGGACGTTTCTCCCCGTCCGGCCCCGGCCCGACGTTGCCCCACACGACCGAGGTCGGCGACAGCGCCACCACCCCGCCGATCCGCCGATCCCGGACGGCGGTCAGCAGCGCGGCCTCGGCCCCCTTCGACATGCCCAGCACGCAGACCCGCCGGACGCCGGTGGACTCCAGCAGGTCGACGGCCGACACGAACGTCTCCAGCGGGATCTCGCAGATGCCGGGCGGCTGCCCAGGACCGCCGAACCACCGGATCGACAGCGCGGTCACCCCCTCCGCTGCCAGCAGGCGGGCCCTGTCCCGTTCGATCCGCCCGCTCGACCCCGCCAGCACGAGCACCCCCGTACGGACGGCCGGGCCCGGTGTGACCAGGACGCCTTCCCACGGGGAGGTCAGTTCGCGCTCGTCCATCACCGTCACCCCTCGGCACTCGGCGGAACGGCATTCTACTGAGACGGTGCGCCCATCGAAATGGTGCATCATGGCGGCAACACCCCATGAGAAGCGGAGAACACCATGTCCTTCCAGGCCTACCTGGACAACATCGAAGGCAAGACCGGGCTGACCCCCCGTGAGTTCATCGCCCTGGCCGAGGAGCGCGGCTTCGACGCCCCGTCCACCAAGGCCGGGACGATCATCGACTGGCTCAAGCAGGACTACGACCTCGGACGCGGCCACGCCATGGCCCTCGTCCACGTGATCAAGAAGGGTGCGCAGATCGACGCCAAGCACGTCGGCACCACCGGTTCCCACCGCGACGAGTCCGACGTCCTCTGGCTGGACGGCAAGGACAACCGCCCCGAGCCCGCCTGACCCGGGCCGGCGGGGGTTCGCCCCCGCCGGGCGGCTTTACATTGTAGATCTTTAAGGGTCAGAAGTCGGCGTCGAAGCTGACCGAGCCGGTCACCCCCACCTGGTACGCCGACACCCGCCGCTCGAAGAAGTTCGACAACTCCTGCACGTCCTGCAGCTCCATGAACGCGAACGGGTTCTTCGACCCGTACAGCGGCTCGATGCCGAGCTGGGCCAGCCGCCGGTCGGCCACGTGCTCCAGGTACGAGCGCATGTCCGTGGTCGACATGCCCGGCACGCCCTGCCCGAGCAGGTCCTCGGCGAACTGCGCCTCGCAGTCGACCGCCTCGGCCAGCATCTCCCTGACCTGGCGGGCCATCTCCTCGTCGAAGAGGTCCGGCTCCTCCTGCCGGACGACGTCCACCACGTCGAAGGCGAAGGCCATGTGCATGGACTCGTCGCGGAAGACCCAGTTGGTGCCCGAGGCCAGCCCGTTCAGCAGGCCGCGCGAGCGCAGGAAGTAGACGTAGGCGAACGCGCCGTAGAAGAACAGGCCCTCGATGCAGGCGGCGAAGCAGATGAGGTTGAGCAGGAACGCCCGCCGGTCGTCGCGGGTCTCCAGCCGCTGGAGGCTGCCGATGGAGTCGATCCAGCGGAAGCAGAACTCGGCCTTGCGCCGGATGGAGGGGATGTTCTCCACCGCCGCGAACGCCGCGAACCGCTCCTCCTCGTCCGGCACGTACGTGTCCAGCAGGTTCAGGTAGAACTGGACGTGCACCGCCTCCTCGAACAGCTGCCTGCTCAGGTACAGGCGCGCCTCGGGGGCGTTGACGTGCTGGTAGAGGTTGAGCACCAGGTTGTTGGCCACGATCGTGTCGCCGGTGGCGAAGAAGGCGACCAGGCGGCTGACCAGGTGGCGCTCGGCCGCCGACAGCCTGGACAGGTCCTTCAGGTCGGAGTGCAGGTCCACCTCCTCGACCGTCCAGGTGTTCTTGATCGCGTCACGGTAGCGGTCGAAGAACAGGGGGTAGCGCATGGGCCGCAGGGTCAGGCTCATGCCCGGGTCGAGCAACATCGGGTTCTCCTCGGGGGTCACTGGCAGGCTTCGCACGACTCGGGGTTCTCCAGGGAGCAGACCAGGGCTTCCTCGGACTTGTTCACCAGGGGCACGGTGGCCTGCTGGATGCGGGTGGCCGGTCGCGAGCGCAGGTAGTAGGTGGTCTTCAGGCCGGACTTCCAGGCGTACAGGTACATCGAGGAGAGCTTGTCGATCGTCGGCGCGCTCATGAACAGGTTGAGCGACTGACTCTGGTCGATGAACGGCGAGCGCGCGGCGGCCATGTCGATCAGGGCGCGCTGCGGCAGCTCCCAGGCGGTGCGGAACAGCCGGCGCACGTCCTCCGGCAGCTCGGCGATGCCCTGCACCGAGCCCTCGGCCTGCTTGATGGCCGCCCGGACGCGCTCGTCCCACAGGCCGCGCGACTTGAGCTCGGCCACCAGCGCGTTGTTGATCTGCAGGAACTCCCCGCTCAGGGTCTCGCGCTTGAACAGGTTGGACACCTGCGGCTCGATGCACTCGTAGCAGCCGACGATCGAGGCGATGGTGGCGGTCGGCGCGATCGCGATCAGCAGCGAGTTGCGCAGGCCGTGGGCGGCGATGCGCTCGCGGACCGCGTCCCAGCGCTCGGCCTGGGTGCCGCTCTCGCCCCACAGGTCGTGCTGGAGCCGGCCGCGCGCCGCCCACGTCTGGTCGTAGGCGGGGTGGGCGCCGAAGCGCTCGGCCAGGCCGGCGGAGGTCTCCAGCGCCGACAGGTAGATCTCCTCGGCGATCCGGGTGGACAGCTCCTTGGCCTCGGCCGAGTCGAACGGCAGGCGCAGGGCGAAGAAGACGTCCTGCAGCCCCATCACGCCGAGGCCGACCGGGCGCCAGCGCGGGTTGCTGGCCGCGGCCTGCTCGCTCGGGTAGTAGTTGATGTCGATCACCCGGTCGAGGAAGGTGACCGCGGTGCGGACGGTGGCGCGCAGCCGCTCCCAGTCGATGCCGCCGTCGGGCCCGGCGCCCGTCAGATGGGCGGCGAGGTTGACCGAGCCCAGGTTGCAGACCGCGGTCTCGGCGTCGCTGGACACCTCGACGATCTCGGTGCACAGGTTGGACAGGTGCACCACGTTGCCGGGCTCGGCCGCCTGGTTGCACAGCCGGTTGGCGGCGTCCTTGAAGGTCATCCAGCCGTTGCCGGTCTGGGCGAGGGTGCGCATCATCTTGGCGTACAGGTCGCGGGCCTTGACCTGCCGGACGTACCGGCCGTCGCGCTCGGCGGCGCGGTAGGCCTCCTCGAACGCCTCGCCCCACAGGTCGGGCAGCTCCGGGACCTCGTCGGGGTCGAACAGCGACCAGGTGCCGTCGGCCTCGACGCGGCGCATGAACTCGTCGGGGATCCAGTTGGCCAGGTTGAGGTTGTGGGTGCGGCGGGCGTCCTCGCCGGTGTTGTCGCGCAGCTCCAGGAACTCCTCGACGTCCGGATGCCAGGGCTCCAGGTAGACGCAGGCGGCGCCCTTGCGCCGGCCGCCCTGGTTGACGGCGGCCACCGACGCGTCGAGCGTGCGCAGCCACGGGACGATGCCGTTGGAGTGCCCGTTCGTGCCGCGGATCAGCGCGCCCCGGGAGCGCACCCGCGACCAGGAGATGCCGATCCCGCCGGCGAACTTCGACAGCTGCGCCACCTGGGCGTAACGGTCGTAGATGGAGCCGATCTCGTCACGGGGCGAGTCGACCAGGTAGCAGGAGGACATCTGGGTGTGCCGGGTGCCGGAGTTGAACAGCGTCGGCGAGCTGGGCAGATAGGCCAGCGACGACATGAGCCGGTAGAAGCCGACGGCCTCGGCGGGCGTCTCGGCCAGCCCGCAGGCCACGCGCAGCAGCCAGTACTGCGGCGTCTCCACCACCAGCCGGGTGGACGGGTGGCGCAGCAGGTAACGGTCATAGACCGTGCGCAGCCCGAAGTACTCGAACCGCAGGTCGGCGGTGACGTCGACGGCGTCGTCGAGCTTGCGGGCGTTGGCGTTGACGAACTCGGCGGTCTCGTCGCCGACGAGCCCCTCGGCGTGGCCCAGCCGGATCGCCTGGCTGAAGGAGGCCACGCCCTGCCCGCGGACCTCCTTGTCGATGTAGCCCGACAGCAGCCGCGCGGCCAAGCGCGAGTACTGCGGCTCCTCGCCGATCATCTCGGCGGCCGTCTGGATGGACAGCCGGTCCAGCTCGGCGGTGGTGGCCCCGTCGTAGAGGCCGCTGATCGTCTTGGTGGCCACCCGCATCGGGTCGATGTCCGTCAGATCGGTCGCCCAGTGCTCCACCGCACGTACGATCTTGTTGACGTCGACCGGCTCCGCGGTGCCGTTGCGCTTGCGCACCTGCATCTGGACGCGCCGCGGCGCGGACCTGTCGGCGTCCGCCCGCGCCGTCCCGGCCAGGTCCGTCATCGGGTCCCCTGTGACCGTCACTGCGCTCTCCCCTCGTGAACTCGGTCAGTCGCCGAGAACGCGCGCAGGAGGCGGACGGCGAGGCGCCACAGCCCTCTCGCCAGTGCCGTCCACCGTCCCGCGCGGCCTCGGAGCAGCCGCGCACGCATGATCGCGCGCGGCGCGCCGGCAGGTCTTCGGACTCATGGGCATGCTGTCGCTGCCTACTGGCCGTCGCTTCCCGGGCCTTCGGCCCAGTGCGTCTGACGGCGGTCGTTCCCACTCACCGCTGCGGGGCAGTCCCGGATTTCCACCGGGTTCCCTCTTGCCTCGGCCGCCCTGGCGGGGCGACCGAACCGGCTGCGGGAGACACCATATATAGGGCGGATCAAAAAGTCACACCCAACATGTCGTGTTACGAAGAACCCACACTCCGACCCCCTCGCCCGCCGCGAGGCCGGCCAGGCCGTCCTGTTCGCGGGCCCGCGGGCGGACGGATGTGATCGACGTCACAAGCCCGTGATGCCACGTTTTCGCTACCTTAGGTATCGAAACTTCAAGTAGCGAAAACCTGAGGGGACGACCATGAGCGAGACCTCCACCGGCCTGCGTCCGGTCACGCCGGACTGGGACAACGTCACCGCCGCCGAACTGGCCGCCTACGTCGAGGCGGAGAACCGGCTGCGCGCCTCCGTCGAGGCGCAGGCGATCACCGGCCGGCCGGACCCCGGCGCCACCATCGACTGGCGGACGGTGGCGCTGCCCGGCCGCGACGTCCCCGTCCGGGTCCACCGGCCGCGAGCCGTGGCCGGGCCGGGCGGCGGGGACGCGCTGCCGCTCGTGCTCCACGTGCACGGCGGCGGCTTCGTCGGCACGGCGCCGCAGAGCGACTGGGTCAACAGCCACCTCGCCGCCCACCTGCCGGCCGTCGTGATCTCGGTGGACCACCGCCTCCTCGACTGGCGCACGCCGCTGGCCGCCGCCGCCGACGACGGCTGGGACGTGCTCCGGCACGTGCTGGACAACGCCGCGCAGTGGGGAGTCGACCCGGCGCGGGCCGTCCTGTTCGGCGAGAGCTGCGGCGGCCTGATCTGCGCCCTGGCGGCGATCAGGGCACGCGACGCCGGCCTGCCCCTGAAGGCCCAGGTCCTGGTCAACCCCGCCGTGGAGGTGGCCGGGACGATGTTCGACCATCCCTCGATGACCCAGTACGCCGACACCCCGACGCTCAGCGTGCCGGTGTTGCGGTTGTTCCACCGGCTCGCCGTGCCCGAGGGAACGGACGCCCGCGCGCTCTCCCCGCTGCACGCCGACGACCTGGGCGGGCTGGCCCCGGCGCTCGTGGCGGTGCCGACCCACGACCCGATCGCCGACCACGGCCGCCGCTACGCCGAGGCGCTGCGGGCCGCCGGCACCCCCGCCCGCCTGGCCGAGTACCCGGGGGCCGGGCACGCCTTCCTCAGCATGCCGGTCCTGGCCCCCCAGGCCGAGGACGCGCGGGCGGACATCCGCCGCTTCCTCCACGACGCCCTCACCGCGTAACCCCGCGACCGGAGCGGGCCGGCGGGACGGGCCGGCCCCTCGCGTGCCGCCGGGTTCTGCTTCATGATTCGGGGTGTCACCCCGTGGCCCCTCGTGATGGGACGGTCAGTGAAGCGCATCCTCGCCTGGATCGGCGTCAACGTCGACATCCTCGTCGCCCTGTCGGTGGCGGTCGTCGTGAGCGTCCTGGACGTCGCGGGCATCGCCACCGCGGAGGCCGTCAGCAACGCCACCGTGGCCACGCTGGCGGTGCTCGCGTTCGTCATGCTGCGCAGCCGGACGCGGGCGCAGTCGGCGGAGAACGCCGTGGAGCGGGCCGTGCTCGCCGCCGATCGCAAGCTCGACCTGCTGCCGTCCCTGCTCCAGGAGCAGTCGGCGGTCCGGCTGGTGCGGGGCGAGGAGTTCAACCGAGTGCTGGCGGAGGCCCGCGGGGACACCGACCGGTGGATCTTCAAGGGCTCGACCGGCGCGTACGTGCGGGCGGTGACGCTGCCGGAATGCCTGGCCAAGGCCCGTCAGGGACGCCGGGCGCTGCTGGTCCGGCTGGAGATCCTGGACCCGGACGACCTCGCGCTGTGCGAGCGGTTCGTCCGCCTGCACCGGAGCCTGGCGCTGGACGACGACAGCCCGGAGCTGACCTGGACCGGCGACGGCACCCGCAGGGAGCTTTACGCGACCGTGCTGTCCGCCTGCTGGCATCACCAGCGTTACGAGCTCCTGGACATCGAGATCGGGTTCTCCTCGATCGCCTCGACGTTCCGCTACGAGCTGTCCTCCCGCCACATGTTCATCACACAGCGGGGGCCCGGCTTCCCCGCCACCGTCATCACCGGGAACGCGCTCGCCCTCGACTGCTGGGCCACCGAGCTGCACGCCAGCCTCCGCCAGGCGCGCCCGCTGAACCTCAGGGACGCCGAGGACGTGACGTTGTCGTTCTCGCCCACGGTCGAGGAGGTGCGGGCGCTGTTCGAACGCCTCGGCCTCGCCCTGCCCGGCGCCTACGGCGACGACGACGTCGAGGAGATCGTCGGGATGGCCTTCAGGAACGTCGACCCGTACGACAAGGCGGCGGCCTGGGGGTGAGCCGCCGCCGGTGCGGTCAGCGCCCGGCCTCCCGGTCGACGATGCCGTGCGCCAGCCGGGCCAGGGCGGCGGTGATCTGCTCGGGGGTGAGCCCGCGCCTGCGCTGCTCGGCGTAGACCTCGGGGCCCAGCGGGGCGAGCAGGATGTCGGCCAGCGCCTCGGCCTCGGGGACGCCCGCCTGCGCCAGCAGCACCCGCACGTGCGCCCGCCAGAACCCGTAGGCGCCGGTGGCGTACCGCAGCGCGCCCTGCTCGGCGCCCAGGACGAGTGAGATGTGCTCGTCCAGCAGGTCGACCATCGCGGCGTAGAAGGCGGCGAGCCGGTCGGCGGGGGGCGCGCCGGGGCCGAGCGGCGGGTCGCCGCGCAGCAGGCGTTCCTGCAGCACGCGCTCGTGCTCGTCCAGCAGGGCCTGCGCGATCGAGACGGTGTCGGGATAGCGGCGGTAGAGCGTGCCGCGCCCGACGCCCGCGGCCTTGGCGATGTCGTCCATCGTCACGCCGCGCGGGTCGCGCGTGGCGAACAGCTCGGCCGCCGCGGCGAGCACCTTGGCACGGTTGCGGGCGGCGTCGGCGCGCTCGCGCGGGCGGCCCGCCTCCGCCACGGGACGTCCGGTCAGCAACTCGGTACGGGACTCCATGGCGGCGACTCTAACCCACCACGACATAAGTGGACAACGTGCCCGCTTAGTTGCTACGGTCACCTCGACCACAAACCGGACGTGATGTCCACTTATTTCGAGGAGCCCCTCCATGGCCGTTCTGCTGCACCTGGACGCCAGCGCCCGACGCCGTTCGATCAGCCGCGAGCTCGGCGACACCTTCGCCGAGGCGTGGCGGTCCGCCCACCCCGAGGGCACCTACGTCCACCGCGACCTGGCCGCCGAGCCGGTGCCGCACATCGGGGAGGCGTGGACCGAGCTGTGCGACTACGTCATGGCCAACCAGATCACCGACATCTCCCGCTACCACGAGGCCGCCCGCACCCCGGAGCAGGCGGCCGCGTGGGCGATCGTCGAGCCGCTGCTGTCGCAGCTGGTGGCCGCGGACGTGGTGCTGATCGCCACCCCGATGTACAACTACTCGATCCCGTCGGCACTCAAGGCCTGGCTCGACCAGGTGACCTTCCCCAAGATGTCGCTCGCCGGGCGGCGTTTCGTGGTCACCACCGCGCGCGGCGGGGCCTACTCCCCCGGCGCCCCCAAGGCCAGGTTCGACTACCAGGAGCGCTACCTGCGTGACTTCTTCGCCGGCCACTTCGCCGTCGAGGACACCACCGTCGTCGCCGCCGAGCTGGCCAACTCCCGCGTCGACCCCGGCCTCTTCCACCTGCGCGCCCAGCACGACGAGCTGTACGCCGCCGCGCTGCGCAACGCCCACGACCTGGGGAAGGAGTTCTGACGATGAACTGGCTCATCCTCGGGCTGGCCGGGCTGGTGGAGATCGCCTGGGCGCAGAGCATCAAGCCCACCCAGGGTTTCACCAAGCCGCTGCCCACCCTGCTCTGCTTCGTCCTCATGGTGGCCGCGGTCTGGCTGCTGTCGTACTCGATGAAGACCCTCCCGGTCGGCACCGCGTACGCGGTCTTCACCGGCATCGGGGCGGTCGGCGCGATCGCCCTGGGCGTCGTCGTGCACAAGGACCCGATGTCGATCGGCCGGATGGCGGCGCTGGCGCTGATCGTGGGCGGCATCGTGCTGGCCCGCGTCACCAGCCCGGAGTGACCCCTCCCGGTCAGGACGGGCGGCCGGGCTCAGCTCGGGCCGAACCAGCGGGCGAGCGCGGCCCGGAGGCCGTCGGGATCGGCGCCCGCCCAGGCGACGTAGCCGTCCGGCCGGACGAGCAGTGCCGGGGCGGGGGCGTCGGCGGCGGTCGCGGGCACGTGCCGCACCCGGTCGAGCCAGGGCGCGGCGGCGGCGGCCAGGGCGTCGCCGCCGGTCAGGTCCAGGAGCAGGGGGCGGGCGTCGCGCATGAGCTCGGCCAGGCGCCATGGCCGCCCGTCGCCGGTGGTCAGCGCCAGGGACGGCGCGAACCAGCCGGTGGGCCCGGCGGGCCGCTCCTCCCCCATGTCGTGGCGGACGTCGCCGCCCGCCATCAGCTCGGCGATCACGCGCAGGTTCTCCGTACGGCCCAGGAGCTCGGCGAACAGCCGTCGTAGCGCGGTGACCTCGGCGCCGGGGGCCAGCAGGGCGGTCGCGGCCAGCGTCTGGGTGACCACGCGTCCGGCGCACGCGCGGCGCTCGGTCTCGTAGCTGTCCAGGAGCCCTTCCGGGGCCCGTCCGCGCAGCGTGGCGGCGAGTTTCCAGGCCAGGTTGGCGGCGTCATGAAGCGCCAGGTTCAGGGTGGGCCCGTGGCTCACCTGGGCGGCGTCGCCGGCGATGAAGACCCGTCCGGCGCGGTAGCGGTCGGCGAGCCGGGTGTTGCGCCCGCACAGCCGGCGCAACATGACCGGCGCCCCCTCGGGCGGCGGGCTCAGCGGCACGCGCACGCCGAGGACGCGTTCGACGCTCTTCTCCATCTCGGCCAGCGTCATCGGCGCGCCCGGCCCGGGGAAGCCGCCCGCCGGGTGGTCCTCCCACTCGGCCGTGTTGATCAGCGGCCGCCGCGGGTCGTGGGCCAGAAGCGTGAAGACGCCGCGATCGGTGCGGTGGAAGTGGGCGGGGATCTCGCCGAGCCCCTCGATCAGGACGCGCCCGCCGGGCAGGATCCGGAAGTGCTCGCTCGGGCCGATGAGGGCCGAGCGGTCCACGACGTGGTCGTCGCTGACGCCGGGGAAGCCGATGCCCGCCGCCTTCCTGACCGTGCTGTGGCCGCCGTCGCAGCCGACCAGGTAGCGGGCGGTCAGGGTGGTCTCGGCGCCGCCGGGGCCGCGGGTCACGACCTCGACCCGGTCGTCGTCCTGGCCGAAGGAGATCACCTCCTGGCCGCGCCGCACCTCCGCGCCGAGTTCGGCCGCGCGCGCGGCGAGCACCCGTTCGAGGTCGCGCTGGTCGCAGGGCAGGAGGTACATCGGGTTCGCCGCGCCGAGCGTGTGCAGCGGCAGCGGCAGCCCGCCGAAGAAGTGGCCCGGCGCGGGCGCCGGGACGCCCCGGCCGCCGCAGCGTTCGAACAGGCCGCGGTGGTCAAGGAGCCGGACGACCTGCCCGGCCAGGCCGTGGGCCTTGTCCGACAGGTCGGGCTCCGGACGTCGTTCCAGCACCAGCGGCCGGACGCCGGCGAGGCGCAGCTCGCAGGCGAGGAAGAGGCCGGCGGGCCCGGCGCCGACGACGATGACGTCGAACATCATGGACGGTCCTTTGGGTACATGGCTGTATCTAATTCCGGTCACCGTAGGGCGCCGCGATAAGATACGCAAGTGAATCTCAAGCACCGTGCCCCCGGCGGCGCGTCCCGCCGTCGCGGCCCCGCGCTGGAGGACGCCATCCTCGACGCCGCCTGGCACGTGCTGGTCGAGCACGGCTACCACGGCTTCACCTTCGAGGCCGTCGCCGCCCGCGCCGGCACCAGCCGCCCGGTGCTCTACCGGCGCTGGCCCCGGCGCGACGACCTGCTGCTGGCCACCCTCGCCAAGTTCTGGCGGCTGATCGACGTGCCCGACACCGGCAGCCTGCGCGACGACGCCGTCGGGTTCCTGCGCAACGCCGGCGACGACCGCGCGGGCATGCTGACGCTGATGAGCGTGCAGCTCGCCGACTACTTCCGGGAGACCGGCACCAGCCTCACCGAGCTGCGCGACACCCTGCTGCCGCCCGGCCAGGCGACCGCGTTCGAGACGATCGTGGGCCGCGCGGTCGGGCGCGGCGAGCTGCCCGACGTGCCGCGTTCGTCCAGGGTGGTGAACCTGCCGCTCGACCTGCTCCGGCACGACATGCTCGTCACGATGAGCCGGGTGCCGGAGGAGTCGATCGCCGAGATCGTGGACGAGGTGTGGCTGCCCCTGCTGGGCGCGCCCACCGGCTGACCGGCGGCTACCAGGGGACGGTCTCCCCGTGGCGGCCCAGGAACCGCAGGCCGGGCACGCCCGCCTGCGCCTCCAGGACGTCCACCACGGCCGGGACGCTCTCCTCCGGCACGAGCGGCGCGCCGGGCCCGCCCAGCCGGGTGCGGTTGTGGCCCGGGTCGAGGAGCAGCTTGGTGTGGCCGTCGTCCCCGTGGCGGGTGGCGTAGCTGCGCATGAGCTGGTTGAGCGCGGCCTTGCCGGCCTTGTAGAGCTCGTAGCCGGGCTCGTCGTTGCGCGAGACGCTGCCCTGCTCGGACGACATGACCGCGACCGTCCCGCCGGGCACCACGAGCCCGCGCAGCGACTCCAGGACGCGCATCGGGCTCAGCGCGTTGGTGATCATCACTTCGGTGAACATGCGGGTCGGGACCTCGCCGATCGGCAGGTCGCCGCGGTCGATCGCCGCGTTGACGAACAGCAGGCCGAACCGGCGGCCGGTCAGGCGCTCGCGCAGGGCGGCCAGCTGCCCGGGGTCGGTCATGCGCCGATGACGAGGGCCTGCCGGTCGGCCGTGAGGGACATGGCCACTCCATCTGTCTAGACGCGACGTTGCGTCTAGACAGTAGCACGGCGTCCGGGGCCGGTATCGTGTCCCGCATGCCAGCCGTGAACCCCGAGCAGCGCCGTGCGCGCTCCGGCAACCGGCGTGACGAGGCCGCGCGCCTGGCCGTGCTGCACGCCGCCGACGACCTGCTCGTCGAGCACGGCTTCGCCGCCCTGACGATGGAGGCCATCGCGCGCCGCGCGGGCGTCGCCAAGCAGACGATCTACCGCTGGTGGCCGTCGAAGGTCGAGATCCTGCTCGACACGCTCATCGAGGACAGCGGCAAGCGGCTGCCCGTCCCCGTCGAGCGGCCCACGGCGGAGAACATCCGCGGCTACCTGCACGACTTCGCGCGGTTCGTCACCGGCGATCCGGCCGGCAAGGTCCTGCTCACCCTCATCGCCGAGGCCCAGCACCATCCCGCCACGGCCGCCAGCTTCCACGAGCGCTACCTCGGCCCCCGTCGCGCGCGCGAACGCGACCTGCTCGCCCGCGCGACCGCGGCCGGCGAGGTCTCCCCCGCCCTCGCCCCCGGGCCGGCCCTCGACGCCCTGCTGGGCCCGGTCGTCTACTGCGCCCTGACCGGGTCGGGCATCCCCCGCGACCTGCTGGACACCCTCTTCGACACCCTGCTCAGGCCCCGCTCCCGGTGAGCGGCCCGGTGCCGGGCGCCGGATCTCGCCGTCCCCGGCGCCACCGGGGACGGCGCCCTGGTCAGCTCCCGTAGTAGTCGCGGATCTCCCAGAACCGGGACGGGTGCCCGTCACAGGTGTACTGGACGGCCTCCAGGTTGTTGGCGGTGCTCACCCCGCCGGCGATGGTCAGGCACTTGGCGGTCTGCACGTTGCGGAACTCGACGTACTGGCCGACGCGGTTGCCGAGCGCCCAGTAGCGCGAGGGGTGGGTGTCGCAGGTGTACTGGAGGGCGACGACGTTGTTCTCGGTGCTGACGCCTCCGGCGATGGTCAGGCACTTGCCGGTCTGGCGGTTCCTGACCTGCAGGGCCGCGCTGGAGTAGCCCCAGACGTCCCAGCGGCGGGAGGGGTGGCTGTCGCAGTCGTACTGGACGGCGTGCACGTTGTTCTCCGTGCTGACGCCTCCGGCGATGGTCAGGCACTTGCCGGTCTGCCGGTTGACGAGCTGGACGTTGGACGCGGCCCAGACGGACGACGCCGAGGCCGACGCGGGCGCCGGGGCGGTGGTGAGCCCGAGGACGAGCAGCGGGGCGACGACGGCCGCCGGGCGAAGGATGTGTGTCTTCATGCGACCAAGCGTGCGACCGCGGGGCCCGTACGGCCTGAGTAGCGCGTACTCAATGTGCGCCGGCGGGGTTGCGCCCCGGGACGATCATGAATCAGGATCGGGCACATGACAACACAACGCATTCAAGGAAGGGTCTTCGGCGAAGTCGCTGACGAGTACGACAGGGTCCGGCCCGGCTACCCGGCGGAGCTGGCCGCGGACGTGCTGGCCTACGCCGGCGGGCCCGCGCTGGAGGTGGGCGCGGGCACGGGGAAGGCGACGGAGCTGTTCGCGGCGAGCGGCATCGACGTCGTGGCCACCGAGCCCGATCCGGCCATGGCCGCCGTGCTGGCCCGGCGGACCGCCGACCGGCCGAACGTGACGGTCACCGTCTCCACGTTCGAGGAGTACGTCCCGGAGCGGGCGTTCGGCCTGCTGTACTGCGCCCAGGCGTGGCACTGGGTCGACAAGGAGGTGCGCTGGCAGCGGGCCGCCGCGGCGCTGGCCCCGGGCGGCGGGCTCGCGCTGTTCTGGAACGTCGACTGGCCCGCCGACGAGGGGGTCACCGCGAGGCTGCTGGCCGCGCACGAGCGGTTCGCCCCGCACATCAGGCCCAACACCGGCCCGATCGGCAGGCCCATCGGCGAGGCGGCCGGGGCACGTGAGTGGGCCGGGGAGATGGGGCTGCCGCCCGAGTTCGGCGACCTCGGCACCCGGCTCTACCGGTCGGGACGCACGGTCTCGACCGCCGACTACGTCGCCCTGCTGTCCACCCAGTCGTCCTACCGCATCCTGGCCGACGACGTGCGCGAGAACCTGTTCGGCACGCTCCTCGACACGCTCGGCGAGCAGGTCGCCCTGAACGTCGAGACGGCCCTCTACCTGGCCCGCCACCTCCCCTGACCGGCGGCACGGCACGGACGGGCACACCCCGTCACGGCTGGGCCCTGCCGGTCGCCCACGCCCATCCCGCGATCATCACGCGGTTCCTCGCGCCGATCTTGCGCTGGACCGCGGCGACATGGTTCTTCACCGTCCCCGGGGACAGGAAGAGCTCGGCGGCGATCTCCGCGTTGGTCCATCCCTGAGCCACCAGGGCCACGATCTCGTCCTCCCGCTCCGTCAGCACCACGTCCGAGACCTCCCGTTCCGGGCCGCTCCCCCGCAGCAGCCGGACGGTGAGCTGGGGGCTGATGAGCATGTCGCCGCGCACGGCCGCCCGGACGGCCTCGACGAGCAGCGCGGGGCCCGAGCGTTTCAGCACGAACCCGGCCGCGCCGTGCCTGAGCGCCGCCCGGACGTACTCCTCCAGCCCGAACGTGGTGACGACCACCACGTGGATGCCGGTGCCGGACAGGGCGCGGGTCACCTCGATGCCGTCGGCGCCGGGCATGCGGATGTCGGCGAGCACCACGTCCGGCCGGACGGCGAGGGCGGTGTCGATCGCGGTGCGGCCGTCGGCCGCCTCGGCCACCACGGTCAGGTCGGGCTGGGCGTCGAGGATCAGGCGGAAGGCGTCGCGGATGCCCTCCTGGTCGTCGGCGACGAGGATGCGGATGCTCACCCGGGAGATTGTCGCAGCGGCAGCCGCGCCGCCAGCGACCACCCGTCCGGCACGGCCCCCGCGACCAGCTCGCCCCCTTGTTCCGCGACGAGCGCGGCCAGGCCGGGCAGGCCCGAGCCGCCGCGGCGGCGGCCCGCCGCGCCGGCCGTCCCGTCGTTGGTCAGCGTGATCTCCAGGACGTCGCCCGGCGTCGTGACGGACAGCTCGACGCGGCCGGCCCGCGGCGCGTGCCGCCGGATGTTGGTCAGCCCTTCGATCACGATCCGGTAGGCCAGCGCCGCCGTCTCCGCCGGGACCGCCGCCGCGCGGTCGATCCGCACGCCGACGTGCGCCGGTCCGGCGGCGGAGAAGCGCGCGGCGGCCTCGGCGATGCCGTCCAGGTCGCCGGACGGGCCGAGGGGCCGGTCGTGGTGGAGCATGTCGAGCGTGCGGTCGAGCGTGGACAGGGCCCGCTGACCGGCCGCCTCGATGCGTTCCAGCGCCCGCAGCGGATCGCCCGCGACGGTGCCCGCCTGGGCGTGCGCGACCATCTCGCTGATGTCGTGGGCGAGGAAGTCGTGCAGGTCGCCGGCCAGCCGCAGCCGCAGGACGGTGCTGGTGTCGGCCACCGCCCGCCGCTGCCGTACGTCGAGCAGGCGCAGGTAGGCGCCCACGGCGGCGCCCGCCAGCACGCCCGCCCCCCAGAACGCGCACGCCCCCAGCGCCTCCAGCGGCGAGGCGGGCGTGAAGACGCGCGGCAACCAGGTGGCCGCGGCGAGCCCCGCGAGCAGCGCGGCGGGCACGGCCCGGCGGACCGGCGCGTACCGGACGACCAGGCCGGCCGCGACCGTCAGCCCCGCGCTCTCGGCCATGCCCAGCGCGCCGACGCCCGGCGTGGACGGCCCCCCGGCGGCCAGCCACAGGGCCGTGACCGCCAGGGACCCGCCCGCGGCCGGCAGGGTCATCCGGGGAAGCCACCTGGCCCTGCTCCCGGACAGGAACAACCCGGTCGCCGCCACGGCGACGGCGACCGCCGCCGGCAGCGAGGCGGCGACCATCCACAGCACGTTCACCCGGGACACGATAGGCGCACGCGCCGGCGCGCCCCCACGTGCCGAACGGCACTGCCGCGACCGGCAGGAGGTGCCGAACGGCATCTGCCCGCCGTGCGCCCGCGCTGGAAGGCTCGTCGGCATGACGATCTTCACTTCCGGCCGGTACGGGTACGCGGCGGCACTGTGGGCGGTCGCCTACGGCCTGCTCGGCGCGGCGTGGGCGCTCGGGGCGCCCGGTTATCCGTGGGGGGCCGACGATCCCGACCCCGACGGCGCGCTGTCGATCCTGGCCGGCACGGCGCCGCCGTTCGGCTGGTGGATCGCGGCGTTCGCGGCCCTGGTGGCCGCCACAGCACTGGCCCTGACCCGCCGCGACGGCCCCCGCCCGGCCCACGAACCCGGGCCGCTCCCCCGGGGTGGTGAGCGCCCGCCGAAGGGGGCATGGGGGCGGGTGCCGGTCCTTCTGGCCTGGCCGATCGCCGCGCTGCTGGTGCTGGTGGTGCCCGACTCGCGGCTGATGATGGGCGTCGCCTACACGCCGCTGCTCCTGGCCGCGCCCCTCTTCGGCTGGGGGCTGGGCGGCGCGACGTTCGCCGACGCCTGGCCGTGGCCGGTGCTGAACCAGCTCGTGTGCGTGCTGGGCGGCCTGCTGCTGGCCGCCGCCGCGCGGGACCACGGGCGCGGGCGCGGGAACTGGTTCACCCCGGCGCGCGGGCGGATCGCGGTGTACGTGGCGGTCGCGGTGCCGCTGGTCTACTGCGCCACCCGGTGGGCGTGGGCGCTGGGCATCCCGCTCGGCGTGAGCGCGCAGTTCCTGGCCGAGGGCGAGGACGGGCTGTGGCTGGCGGGGGCGTACCTGGCGACGTTCGGGGCGCTGGGCGGCGTGCTGACCCTCGGGCTGGTCCAGCGGTGGGGCGAGGTGTTCCCGCGCTGGATCCCGGGGCTGCGCGGCCGGCGGGTGCCGCCGCTGCTGGCGGTCGTCCCGGCCGGGTTCGTCTCGATCATCATCACGGTGGCCGGGCTCACCTACATCCGCTGGACCGTGGCCGGCCGGTTCGCCCTGGAGGAGTGGGGAGCCTGGCTGCCGGAGTGCTTCTGGCCGGTGTGGGGCGCCGCGCTGGCCACCGCCGCCGTCAGCTACCACCGGCGCCGCCGGGAGACCCCGCACCCGGCGGCGGGGGTCACCCCACGCTCTGCCGGTCGGGCTCGATGAGCACGACGACCCGTTCCTCCGCGCGCGAGTAGGGACCACCGATGTACTTGGCGGCGATCCGGTCGACGATCTCCCAGCCCGCCTCGCCCTCGACCCACTCCACGACGCTGCCCCGGACGAGCACCGGCCGGAACGGGTCGCCGGGCGGCGTCAGGGAGAGCGCGACCCGCGGGTCGCGCCGCAGGTTGAGCGCCTTGCGGGAGCGCGGGCCGGTGAGGATGGCGACATGGTCGCCGTGCGTGCCGATCCAGACCGGGACGGAATGGGGAGCGCCGTCGGGCAGCACGGTGGCGAGGTGGGCGATCGGGGTGCCGTCGAGCACGCCGCGCACGTCAGGGTCGAGTTTCATGGTTCCCTCCGGGTTCCGGCGGATCTGAAGTTCCTTGAGGAGACTCCGTAACCGTAGCACTGTGAGTTCCTTCAGGGAACCCCGAGGGATAGGGTGGGGCCATGCAACGCACGAACTTCGCGGAGATGGCCTGCTCCATCGCCCGTACCCTCGACGTGATCGGCGAGCCGTGGTCGCCGCTGATCCTGCGGGACGTCTGGGCCGGGGTGCGGCGGTTCGACCAGCTCCAGGCCGATCTCGGCATCTCCCGCAAGGTGCTGACCGAACGCCTCACCCACCTCATCGACCACGGCGTCCTCGAACGCCGCCCCTACGACCGGCGGCCGCGCCACGAATACCACCTGACGGCCAAGGGCGCCGAGCTCGTCGACCTGCTCATGGTCATGGCCGGATGGGGTGACAGGTGGCTCGCGGGCGAGGCCGGGCCGCCCGTGCTCTACCGCCACCACGCCTGCGGCGAGATCGGCGCCGTGGAGCTGCGCTGCGCCCACTGCGGCGCCCCGATGCACGCCGACGACGTCGACCTGCTACCCGGCCCGGGCGCGACCGCTCGGCCCGGCGGCGACCTGTCCGACTGAGCATCCGGCAGGCTTTCGTCACCTACCGTGTCTTTGCCATTCCTTGGAGTTACGATCAGGGAGTTCCCGTCCCTGATCGACCACGGAGTGCCGTATGGAGCGAACGGTTCTGGCCGCCGTCACCGAACACCCCGACGCCGACTCGGCGCTCGCCGAGCAGATCCGCCGGGTGTGCGCCGAGATGGGCGAGCTCGGCCTGCAGGTGCGCTGGACCCGCCGCACGGCCGACGCCCTGGCGGTGGTCGGGTCCGACGCCTCGCTCACGGCGATCCTGGCCGCCTGGGACGCGCCCGGCGCCGAAGACCTGCTGGCCGCCGTGGCCAAGCGCTTCCGCGGCCTGCCGGTCTTCCTGATCACCCAGGACCAGGAGCTCCCGCTGTGGGTGTACGAGGTCATCCAGGGCTACGTCTTCCCGCTGGAGGACACCCCGCAGTTCATCGCCGGGCGCATCGCGCACGCCGCCGACCAGTACGCCGACCAGATCCTCCCGCCGTTCTTCCGCGCGCTGCTGCACCTGGAGGACCACCACCCCTACTCCTGGCACACCCCGGCGCACGCGGGCGGCGTGGCGTTCCTGAAGTCGCCCGTGGGCCGGGCGTTCTTCGACTTCTACGGCGAGCGGCTGCTGCGCACCGACCTGTCGATCTCCGTCGGGGAGCTGGGCTCACCGCTCGACCACACCGGCCCGATCGGCGAGGCCGAGCACAACGCGGCCCGCGTCTTCGGCGCCGAGCGCACGTTCTTCGTGGTCAACGGCAACTCCACCGCCAACCGCATCGTCGGGCACCACGCGATCGCCCGCGGCGACACCGTCCTGGTCGACCGCAACTGCCACAAGTCGATCCAGCACGCGCTGGCGATCAGCGGCGCCCGGCCGGTCTACATGGTTCCCGAGCGCAACGGGCTGGGCCTGGCCGGGCCGATCCCGGCCGCCGCGCTGGAGGCGTCCGCCGTCCGGGCGCGGGTGGCCGCCCATCCGCTCGCGGCGGGCGACCCGGCGTACGCGGTCGTCACCAACTCCACCTACGACGGCGTCTGCTACGACGCGGTCCGGGTCGCCGAGCTGCTGGGTGCCTCCGTGCCGCGGCTGCACTTCGACGAGGCGTGGTTCGCCTACGGCCGGTTCAACCCGCTCTACTCCCGCCGGTACGCCATGTCGGTCGACGAGCGCACGCTGCCCGGCCCGGAGCGGCCCACCGTGTTCGCCACGCAGTCCACGCACAAGCTGCTGGCCGCGTTGTCGCAGGCGGCGATGTTGCACGTCCGGCCCTCGCCGCGGGCGCCGGTCGACTACGACGCGTTCAACGAGACGTACCTGATGCACGCCTCGACCTCGCCGCTGTACCCGATGATCGCCTCCCTCGACGTGGCCGCGGCGATGATGGACGGCCCCTCGGGCTCGTTCCTGACCGGCGAGGCGATCGTCGAGGCGGTCCGGTTCCGGCAGGCGATGACCCGGCTGGCCGCCCGCATCCGCGAGGACGGCCGCCGGCCCGGCTGGTTCTTCGGCCTCTGGCAGCCGCCCTCGGTGCTCGACCCGCACACCGGCCGGGCCGTGCCCTTCGCCGACGCCGACCCGGCGCTGCTGTGCTCGGAGCCGCGCTGCTGGGTGCTGGAGCCCGGCGCCGCCTGGCACGGCTTCGACGGCATGCGCGACGACTACGCCCTGCTCGACCCCGTCAAGGTGACGATCACCTGCCCCGGCGCGGACGCGGCCGGGGGCACGCTGGAGTGGGGCATCCCGGCCAAGGTCGTGGCCGCCTACCTGCAGCGGCGCGGCATCGTGGTGGAGAAGACCGGCGACCACACGCTGCTGGTGCTGTTCTCGATGGGCATCACCAAGGGCAAGTGGGGCACGCTGATCGACGCGCTCACCGACTTCAAGAACGCCTACGACGACGACAGGGCGCTGGCGGACGTGCTGCCCGGGTTCGGGCCGTCCGGGGCGTCGTTGCGGGCGTTCTGCGCCGAGGTGCACGCCGAGCTGCGCGACTCGGCCGTGGGCGCGCTGCTCGACCAGGTCTTCACCGCGCTGCCCGAGCCCGTTGCGACGCCCGCCGACGTCTACCAGGCCATGATCCGCTCCCGTACCGAGCGGGTCCCGCTGGCCCGGCTGGCCGGGCGGGTGGTGGCGGCGACCGTGGTGGTCACCCCGCCCGGGATCCCCATGCTGATGCCCGGCGAGGCGACCGGCGCGGCCGACGGCCCGCTGATGAGCTACCTGCGCGCCCTGGAGGACTTCGACCGGGCCTTCCCCGACCTGGCCACCGACATCCACGGCGCCCACCGCGACGGCGAGGGCCGCTACTGGGTGGAGGTCCTCCGCGACTGACGACCGCCCCCGCCGTGCCGTCAGCCGCGAGGCCGGCCCCTCAGGGCAGGGGCCGGACCGTCAGGGCAGGGCCGGTACGGCGGGCCGGGCGTCGGTCCAGCCGACCTCGGCCAGGGTCGTGACGGACGACTTCCCGGGCCCCTTCCCGCCACGACCGCCGGTGTACTCCTGTGACAGCAGCACCATCCTGCCGGTGTCGACGATCAGCCGGACACTCGTCCGCATGGCCGTCTCGCCCGTCCCGTTCACCGTGTCGATCACGACGACGGCGCCCGGCCTGCCCAGCTCGTCCTTGGCGTTGCCGTCCGCGCGCACGCCCGGCATGGTGAGCATCGCCTGGTAGGCGGCGTTGCGGACCTCCTTCGGCGCGGGCAGGACGTGCAGGAGCTGAGGCAGCGTCCCGGCCACCCAGCCGGGCAGGGCGCTCTCGGGGATGCGGCTGACCCGGCCGGCCCTGGTGAGCCAGTCCTTGAGCAGGGCGGGGTCGGCGGGCAGGCGCTGGACCTCGTCGTAGGTCAGCAACTGCCCGGCCAGCTCGAACTGCACGCGCTCCCGCACCGTCCCCAGGTGGCCCTTGGTCGGCTCGGCGGACAGCCGCACGGTCTTCCCGTCGACCGACTCGCTCCACTTGGCGGGTGAGCCGTCACGCTGCCAGGCCTTCTTGTCGGCCGGGGTCGGCGGCGTCGTCCCGAGTTCGCGGTAGGCGTACCAGGCCCTGCCGTCGGGGGTGGTCCACCGTTCCGTGATCTGCCTCTTGACCAGCGAGTACGGGTGCGCCCTGGTGCCGAACCGCTCCTGCTGCCGCATGCTGAGCAGCTCCTTGACGTGCCAGTAGGCGCCCTCCGGCGGGGCCGCCGCGGCGGGCGCCGGTGTGCCCAGGGCGGCGCCCACCGCCAGCCCGGCGCCCATGGCGATCAGGCGGCGGAAGGTCGCCGCCGCGGTCCATGAATACGAAGTCATGACCCTCCATACGCCTGAGCCCCCCGAAGGGTTGCCCGCCATCTTCGCTCGCGGCCGCGGGCAACCGCCGCCGACGCCCAGGCGTATAAGGAAGCGTGAAATCGGACAGACAGCCGTGAGCGCCACGGAACACGACTTCGGCGCATTCGTGGCCGCACGCGCCACGAGCCTGCTACGGGTCGCCTACCTCGCCTGCGGCGACGAGGCGGAGGCCGAGGACCTGCTGCAGACCGCGCTGGAGCGCACCTACCGGAACTGGGACCGGGTCCGCCATGACAGCCCCGAGCCGTACGTGCGCCGCGCCATCGTCAACGCCGCCATCAGCCGGGCCCGCCGCCGGGCGATCCTCAGGATCATCCCGATGCACAGCCCGCCGGACACACCGGACCGGGCGACGGACACCGACCTGCGCCAGGTGCTCATGGACGCGCTGCGCGCCCTGCCGCCCCGGCAGCGGGCGGTGATCGTCCTGCGGTACTGGGAGGACCTCAGCGAGGCGCAGACCGCCGAAGTGCTCGGTTGCTCGGTCGGCACGGTCAAGAGCCAGGCGTCGAAGGCGACGGCCAAACTCCGTTCGGCCCTCGGACGGGAGACAGTGGAAGGAGTGATCAGGAATGCCCACGCTTGAGGAGGAGCTCCTCCGGCTCATGACGGAGGAGACCGCCCGGCTGCACGCCGCGCCCGACCTGGTGGAACGGGTGGTGCGCGGGTCCCGGCGCAGGCGGGTGAGGGGGCGGATCGCGGCGTTGTCGGCGTCCGTGGCGGTCGTGGCCGCGCCCGTGGCGTACCTGGGCGCGAGCACGACGACCGCGACGGGCGGCCAGGTCACGATCTCCGTGACGCCGGAGCCGCCCGCCATCGACGACACCCCGCCCCAGCCGTCGGAACCGCCGAGCCTCGGCGACCTGGGCGACGGGAAGAAGTTCGGGCACGTCCAGGTGGGATACCTGCCCGAGCGGCTCAAGTGGTCAGGCTGGTCGCTGGACTTCGGCGACAAGTACACCACCGCCTACATCTACGAGGGCGACGGCCCGGGCTCCTACCGGGTGCAGATCTACATGTACGAGGAAGGGGCCGTCCAGGAGGTCGGCGACCGGATCGCGGCCTACCGCGACGAGGAGGACGGCGAGGAGGTGACCGTCGGCGACCGCGGCGGCTACCTGGTCGTCCAGAACGTCGGTGAGGACGGCATGAAGGGCACCCCCACCCTCTTCCTCCGCATGGGCGACCGGCAGTGGGCCGAGATCATGTTCAGCCCGGTGTACGCCAAGGAGTTCCGCGACGCCGCAGCCGTGTCCGCCGAGCTGAAGAAGATCGCCGAAGGGCTCACCCCCAACCCGTGACCGCCTCCGCCTCCATCGCGGCCGGACGCGCGCGACGTGCGCGGCACAATACCTCGGGGGGTATATTGGCGATGGAGGTGGAGCGAATGGACATGAACGCGGCCGTCCTGGCCGAGGCGCTCACCCGGCTCAAGCGGGCCCACGGCCAGCTCGGCGGGGTGATCGCCATGATCGAGAACGGCGACGACTGCGAGCGGGTGCTGACCCAGCTCGCGGCGGTGTCCAAGGCCCTGGACCGGGCCGGCTTCAAAATCATCTCCACCGGCCTGCAACAGTGCCAGGCGGCGCGCGAGCGCGGCGAGGAGCCCCCCATCACGCCGGAGCGGCTGGAGAAGTTGTTCCTGGCCCTGTCCTGAACTCCCCACGGGCATCCGAAGGCGACGACTGAACACGTACGCCGGAGTATGCCCGTCTTTTTGCCTCCCCTATACCCCCCTGGGTATCAGTGGGTAGGACCGTCCCCGACCGGAAACCGACCGCGAACGACACGAAGGCGGCGAAGAAGATGAGCACGATCCACATCGAGGTGGTGGAGACCTCTTCCCTGGGCGACCGCAGCTACCTCGCCCACGACGGGCAGGTCGCCCTGGTCGTCGACCCGCAGCGGGACATCGACCGGATCCTCGCCCTGGCCGGACGGCTCGGCGTGCGCATCAC
This sequence comes from Nonomuraea sp. NPDC005692, assembly GCF_040631115.1. NCBI lineage: Bacteria > Bacillati > Actinomycetota > Actinomycetes > Streptosporangiales > Streptosporangiaceae > Nonomuraea > Nonomuraea sp. NPDC005692. Next base: position 49,273 of record NZ_JBEXYU010000054.1, read on the forward strand.
CCACGTGGCCGAGACCCACCTGCACAACGACTACGTCTCGGGCGGCCTGGCCCTGGCCCGGGTGACCGGCGCCGCCTACCTGGTCGCCGCCGACGAGAGCGTGCGGTTCGACCGCCGGCCGATCTCCGACGGCGACGAGGTCACGCTGTCCGACGCCATGAGCGTCCAGGCGGTGGCCACGCCCGGCCACACCTTCCACCACCTGTCGTACATCCTGACCGGCCCGGACGGCCCCGAGGGCGTCTTCACCGGCGGCTCCCTGCTCTTCGGCACCACCGGCCGCACCGACCTGCTCGGCGCCGAGCACGCCCACGACCTGGCCCACCGCCAGCACACCTCGGCGCACCGCCTGGCCGACCTGCTGCCCGACGGCGCCCACGTGTGGCCCACCCACGGCTTCGGCAGCTTCTGCTCGGCGACGCAGGCCGACGCCCCGGCCTCCACGATCGGCCGCGAGCGGCAGGCCAACCCGGCGCTGCGCCTGGAGGCCGACGACTTCGTCGCCCAGACCCTCGCCGGTCTCGACGCCTACCCCGCCTACTACGCCCACATGGGCCCGCGCAACTCCGCGGGCGGCGGCCCGATCGACCTCACCCCCGTAAGGACCGCCGACCCCGAGGAGCTCAGGAAGCGGATCGCGGCCGGGGAATGGGTGGTGGACCTACGCTCCCGCAAGGCGTTCGCCAGCCGCCACCTGACCGGCACCCTCAGCTTCGGCCTCGACGGCCCCATGTCCACCTGGCTCGCCTGGATGGCTCCCTGGGGCGCGCCGATCACCCTGCTGGGCGAGGACGCCGGGCAGGTCGCCGCCGCCCAGCGCGAACTGGCCCGCATCGGCGTCGACCGCCCGGCCGCCGCCGCGACCGGCGACCCCGGCGGATGGGCCGGCGGCGACGACGACCGGCTGGGCGAGCTGGCGGTGGCCACGTTCGCCGACCTGGCCGCCGTCCGCGCCGGGCGCGCGCCCGCGCACCTGCCCGCCCCGGACGTCGTGCTGGACGTGCGCATGACCAACGAATGGCGGGCCGGCCACGTCGCGGGCGCCACCCACATCCCGCTGCCCGACCTGCCGCACCGCCTGGCCGACGTCCCGGCCGGCACGGTGTGGACGCACTGCGGCTCCGGCTACCGGGCAGCCGCCGCCACCAGCCTGCTCGCCCGCGCCGGACGCCGCGTGGTGCACATCGACGACGCCTACGCCGCGGCCGCCGAGGCGGGCCTGACCATCACCGACGACTAATGGGACCTACCGGGTCGGCCTCGCTGGCAGACTCGGTGCCTGGTAGCCGCTGGTGAGTGAGCACTCTCGTCGACCGGACTTCGAGTCCT
>NZ_JBEXYU010000055.1:0-2930 GCF_040631115.1 Nonomuraea sp. NPDC005692
GCTACTCGAAGGATCACGCGATGGCCGTCTTCATTTCACGGCCGCCACGCTTGTGACCAGGTCAAACTCGTACACCACTCCCGTGGACGCAACCGCTTGGCTCGCTGCGGCTACCGGCCCGCCGCTTGCCACCAACGGCTCGCCTGTAGGTCGGAGGTGATCGAGTCAGCAGGGTGACGTCTAAGCTTTCAGCTCATTCTGTGGCCCCTGTTTTCGGGAGACCGCCATCTCATATCAGGCTATCGGCTGGAGATTACCTGGCTTCTTCCGCCTAGTCCGCCTACATGCCGGTAATGACAGGACATGACTGGGCCACATCCGCATTTCTGGATGCTTCGATGGCCGGGCGGGTGGGACTGAATCATGACACTCTCGATCCGGCCGCCCCCCTTAGGCGCTTGGGCTTGGCTCGCAGCCCCTTGCTGGGGGCGGCGGCAGGTTGATCCTCCTTACCGAGGTGGTCTTATTTCCTCCGACAAGCCGGGCGGATGTGGACGTTCACCGGAAAAGCGCGCGTCGGCGGAGGAAGAAAACCACTCCGGATTGCTTGTCGGGGATCGCTTCAGGCACGGACGACTTGCCAATATGTGCTCGCAGCAAGTGGGGGCCGGCCGCCGTTGGCGGGTTCCCTCGTCGTCCATTGGTAAGGGGTAGGGGTACGTGAACGTTGAGGTGGAGATCCTCGATCTACAACTCCGTCTGCAGGCGCTGGAGGCTCGCTCGTGCTCGGGTGAACGAGATGCGGTGTTGGCAGGGCTGGCTACGGCGAGGGCGGAGATCGTCGAGGTTCGCTCAGGGGTCGGTCGGGACTTTGAGATCCTCAACTTCGAGATCGCACGCCTTCGGGAACGGTTTGACGAGAGCTGCAAGGCCAGCCTGGCAGAGACGTTGACGATGCTTGAGGGGCTACGGTTCCAGCTCACTGACCTTGGGCTCAGACTGGATCGCCTGTTGGCGAAAGATGATGCGTAGGCGGCATTTGAGCCTCCGGTCCAGGTCGGGGGCTCTTGGTTGGGATCGCTCGACTGCTCCAACATTTGATGGCGATGACGCTGGAGGTGGGCTTCGGAGCTGGTTTGAGCGGATCAGCTAGGGGGGCGCCGGGAAATGGTGACGGCCATCCCGTACTCCTTCTAGGGCCTTGTCCGAGAACGAAGGAGCCAACGTGATGGCCGCGAGGAACAGTGTGCCTCCTTCGAGATGGCGTGCAAAGCCGTTTTGGAACTGTGACTCCTACTTCTCTCTTCTCGAGTCGGTTCTGGATGGAATGCCAGCGTGTCCCTCTTAATCAGGAAAATCGAGCTGAATGACAGCTCGTTGGCGAAATTTCAGTACGGTGACCGGAGGGTGCCGAGCGTCGCCCGGGATGGCGTATGGAGATACTCACGGACGAGGGCATCCGGGAAGCCCTGGTGAGCAATCTGTGCATTTTGCAGCGGTGTCGCCATCGTCATTGGTTGTCACTGCCGGCCACTTACGTAGGCGACCGCGCGTTTGTAGAGAGTGTTCGTGCCGCGAGACGAACGCCTACAGGGGGCGGGCCTGCGTAGGGCCGCAGAGCCGCGCTTCAGAGGCACAGGGAGCTTGAGAGTTGCGCTCGACGGGAGGGCTGGTTTTGTCAGGCTCTCCCGGTAGGTTGCCTCAGGCGGGCAGGCAACGCGGGGTCGTGCTGCTGTAGGTAGCGGCTCAGGGGGCGGGTTTCCTCTAGAGGATGAGCCGACGTGGAGTACAGGTGTAGTGGGTGCCCGGGATTATCGGGCGTTGCCGGTCAACAGACTGTTCCAGAGCCGCTGGGTCCTGAGGGCGGAGCCCCGGAAGGTCTCCTCCGCGATCGGGATTCTGTCATTCGTACGGGTTCGGCGAATGAAGCGCTGCCCTCCGATTTGGCAGAGCTCGTAGATCGTGGGCTGGCAGTGGCAGGTGTATCCCCGGACCCGTACGCGTTCGTAGGGGGAGCTCGCGGGATACCAGCGGATGGCTGTGCGGCCTGGGCGGGGTTCTGGGAGGTGGATGCCGATGCAGCGTTCGTAGTCCAGGGAGAGGACGGCCATGGCCAGAGAATACGTCTGGTTGTATCCGCTCGTCTATTCGGAAAGATGACTCTGTCTGGCCAGGCAGGAGGATATGGGAGGGCTCGTACACCTTCGTCTATGTTGCCGGTGTGCTGGACTACGACGGCGACACCCACATCTACGTACAGATCGCGGAGATCCTTCGGCTGCGGGTCGAGGGGCTCGCGTCCGGGCATCCCGTGCCGAGCGAGGCCGACATTCAGCACGAGTTCGGGGTCGCGCGGACGACGGCCCGCCGGGCCATCCACGTGTTGCGCGAGGAAGGGCTCATCTACACGGTCCAGGGCGAGGGAACGTTCGTCGGCGCACCTCATGAAGCGCCGCGTAAGCAGCGGAAAGTGCCGCTCTATCGGCAGATTGCTGCCGATGTGGCCAAGCAGATCAGAGCGGGGCACTTCCTGCCCAAGCGGGCGATTCCGGGCGAGACAGCGTTGGTGCAGCAGTACGACGTGGCGCGGGAGACGGTGCGGCGGGCCATGGCGTTGTTGCGGGAGCAAGGGTGGATCTACACCGTGCCGCAACGTGGGAGTTACGTGTCACCCGAAGAGTCGTGGCCCCAGGATTGAGATTCACTCATCTGCTTGTATCCAGACGTCTAAGGTATGAGCATGCTCGACCGAGACGGCCCGGTGCCGATCTATGTGCAGATTGCCGAGATGATCGAGGGTCAGATTCTGAGAGGTGAGCTGCTGGCCGGCGAGGCGGTGATGAGCGAGCTGGCCATGGAGGCCGAGTTCGACGTGGCGCGGTCAACCGTCCGGAACGTGGTGCGGGAGCTGCGTCGGCGGCAGCTCGTCCACACGGTGAAAGGGAAGGGGACGTTCGTCGGGGGCACCGAGGCTGGGATGAGGGACGTAC
>NZ_JBEXYU010000055.1:3021-48882 GCF_040631115.1 Nonomuraea sp. NPDC005692
CGGACGACGGCACAGGGGACGACGGCACAGGGGACGACGGCACAGGGGACGACGGCACAGGGGACGACGGCACAGGGGACGACGGCACAGGGGACGACGGCACAGGGGACGACGGAGGCGGGAGTGTGCGGGAGGTGGGTGGGGCGGTTCGCTGAGGGGGTCGGTGCGGGAGTGACGGCGACGCGGGCCGCCTCGCCTTTGCGGCGGGGCTCGTGTCCGGGGGCTCGTGTCCGCGGGCGAACGCTTGGCCCAGGGGCATGATCAGGGGATGTACGGGTGGTTGAGGGCCGCGCTGCCCCAAGGCGGTGGTGTGGGGAGCGGACTGAGGGGCGGATGCTTGGCCCAGGGGCCGTGGCCAGGGGTGTGCGCGGGTGGTTGAGGGCCGTACTCCGCCAAGGCGGTGGCGTGAGGTGCGGCACTGAGGGACGGTGCTTGGCCCAGGGGTGTGTACGGGGGGTTGAGGGCCGTACTCCCCCAAGGCGGTGGTGTGGGGCTGAGAGTGGTGCGGCTGGTGGGGGCCGTTTGGGGGCTGGCTGTTTGTGGTCGGGGGTTATGTGGGGAGTAGACGGTAGTGGAGGCAGACGATTGTGGAGGTGTCGCTCACCTCGTGGCCCAAGGATGACCAGTAGCGCTGGTGGACTTCCCGCCAGTGCTGGATCGAGGTGAATCCTTCGCCTTCCGCCTCGGCGAACTCCCACGGCACCTCGGCGAACGGCACCAGCGCCACTGAGGTGATCTCGATGGTGGCGGCCTTCTCGCCGGCGTCGTCCACGAGGATCAGGTGTTCGCCGACGTGTTCGACCTCTTCGCCTTCCGCCTCGTAGTCGAGGGGCAGGAGTCCGGCGGTGGCGGTCTTCGCGCCCGAGAGGGTGAGGTCGGTCAGCAGGGTGCGCACCTTGCCGGGCGTGCCGAGGGCGAGGACTCTGCGTCCGTCGATGCGGGGCCACATACGCGCATCCTAGAAGACGGGGATGATCTCCTCCGGGTCGATGACGTTCACCTCGACGCCCTCCAGGTCCAGTTCCGGAATGGCGGGGAAGGCGATGCCCCAGCGTTCGACGATCGCGCGGACCTTCGCCATGGCCACGCGCCAGTTCTCCTTCTGTTCCTCGTACGAGAGCACGCCCAGGCCCGCTTCCCTGGCGTGGTCCATCAGGACGCGGTGGTTGTCGAGGAAGTACGGCGGGAGTTCCCAGAAACCTTCCGGAGGCTCCCAGAGAATCATGGAGAGGAACACGAAACCGGCTCGCAGCTGGCGGGTGATGAGGCTGCGGGTCTCGTCGGTGAGGCCCGGCCACTCGTTTTCCAGAATGGTCATGCAGATTTGCAGATGGCGGGACTCGTCGAGGCCGATGCGCTGGAACATCTCGCCGAAGACCGGATGCCGGGTGCCCGTGGCCATGCCCCTGAACAGCGTGGACGCGGCCATCTCGCCCATCATGAAACTCGTGAACAGGACCGGCAGCGAGTATCTACCGACGGCGCTGGTGTAGCCGTTCCAGTAGCGGCCGCCGTTGTGGTAGAGCCAGCCGATGTTGTTGTGGGCGGCCTTTTCGAGATCGTCTTCGGGGGTCCAGCTCAGGGGGCCGCCGGGCCAGAGCCGGGCGATGGTGCGCTGGCAGCACTCCTCATGGTTCATCTCGTCGCGGGTGATGGAGAAGAAGCACTTCCTGACCGGGTCTTCCTCGTGTTTCTCGAAAGCCTGGATGGTTGCGCGGGCGAACACGGCCGGTCCCGAGGCGTCGAAATTGGCGAGCACGGCGAACCAGTACATGATGCCCAGGCGCTGTTCGCGGGTGAAGTCGTCCGGGTTCAGGCCGTCCCATGGGAGGTCGGCCGGGTTCCAGAGTTTGCGCTTGGACTTCTCGTAGATGGCCGCGAGTTTCTCGGTCTCCACGCGCCATTCCATCGGATAGATGTTGGGCTGCGGGATCTCCGGCGCGGGCCAGAAGCCGCCTTCCGGGATCGTGAGGTCCGCCATGATCGTGACACCTCCCCTGCCATCCTGCGTGGCAGAGTCACGCCATGCAAGCTTCGCCGCGGCCCGGTGCGTACGTCGTCGTGCCAGGTCTCTTCCCTACGCGCGGGTGCGCTGCGTGACGGCGACGCAGGCCAGGACGGCGAGCGCGGCGGCCACGGTGGCCGGGCCGAAGCGTTCGCCCATCAGGACCCAGGCCCAGATGAGGGTCAGCAGCGGCTGCGCCAGCTGGGTCTGGCCGGCTCTGGCGATGCCGCCCCTGGCCAGGCCGGCGTACCAGGGGATGAAGCCGAGGAACATCGAGATCAGCGCCACGTAGGCGAAGCCGGCCAGGGCGGGGGCGGTAAGCGTGATGGGGGTGGTGAGGGTCAGGACCGCGGTGATCACGGCGGTCAGCGGGAGGGAGAGGACGAGGGTGTGGCTGATCACCTGCCAGCCGGGGGTCGTCCTGGTCAGGCGGCCGCCTTCGGTGTAGCCGAGCGCGGCTGACAGGAGGGCGCCGACCAGGAGCAGGTCCGGCCAGGCGGCGCCGGCCTGGCCTCGGGTGAGGGTGAAGGCGGTGATCGCGGCGGCGCCGGCGGCGCAGGCGGCCCAGAACAGGGGTCGGGGGCGTTCGCCCGCCCGTACGACGGCACAGGCGGCGGTGGCGGCGGGGAGCAGGGCGATGACCACGGCGGCGTGGGAGGTGCTGGCGCCCAGGTTGAGGGCGAGGCTGCTGAACACCGGGAAGCCGAAGACCACGCCCAGGGAGATCACGGCGTACGCGGGCCAGTGGCGGCGCGGCGGGAGGAGGGGCAGGCGGGCGGCTTTGAGGCAGACCAGGGCGATGACGCCGGCGACGGCGGCGCGGCCGATGGCGACGAGCCAGGGGTCGAAGCCGCGCATCGCGTAGACGGTGCCGGGGAAGCTGCCGGAGAAGGCCAGGACGCCCAGGAAGGCCAGCATCGTCCCTTGCCGGGCGCGGGCGGCGGCTCCGCCGGTCCCTTTGAGGGCGTCGCGAAGGGTGGCGGCGCCGTTCGAGGGGGCGACGTCGTTCGAAGTGGCGGGCCCGTTCGAAGTGGCGGGCCCATTCGAAGTGCCAGGTCCGTTCGAGGTGGCGGCGCCGTTCGAAATGGCACCGGTCGAGGTGGTGACGCCGGTCGAGGGGGGCGAAGAGAAGGCGGGAGAGGTGGCGGGCTCGATGACAGGGGCTGGTGAGGTGCTGGTCCTGGTGAAGGGGCTGGAAGAGGTGGCCGGGTTCTGAGGGGCGGCCGGCTTGTTGGGGGTGGCGGGAGAGCCAGCGGCGGACGAACCGGTGGCAGGAGGCGGGGTGGGGGCCGTCGCGGGGTGGGGGGTGGGAGGGGGTGCTACTGCGTTTTGGGCGGTAGCGCTATCCTTGTCCTTCATGACCAACGATAGCAGTATCGCCCAGATTGCTGCGATACTGCGCGAAGAGGCCACCCGTCTCGGGCCCGGCGCGCGGCTTCCGTCCAGCAGAGAGATCATGCGGCGGCACAACGTCAGCCCCGTGACGGTCTCGCGCGCCATCGGCCAGCTCGCCGCCGAGGGGCGGGTGGTGTCGCGTCCGGGGAGCGGCGCGTTCGTGGCGCCGCGGCCGGTCGTGCGCGGCCAGGACCCCCTGGACCTGTCCTGGCAGACGGTCGCCCTCGGCGACCGGGTCGTGGACGACGGGCCGGTGGCGGCGCTGCTCGCGCAGCCGCCCGAGGAGGTGGTGCCGCTGACCGGCGGCTACCTGAACCCGGGGCTGAGGCCGGACAGGCAGCTCGCGGCGGCCGCCGCGCGGGCGGTGCGCCGTCCGGACGTCTGGGCGACGCCGCCGTTGACCGGCCTGCACGAGCTGCGCGGCTGGTTCGCCCGCCAGGCCGGGGGCGATGTGACGGCGGCGGACGCGCTGATCGTCAGCGGCGGCCAGGCGGCGCTGACGCACGCGTTCAGGGCGCTGGCGGCCCCCGGTACGCCGGTGCTGGTCGAGACGCCCACCTATCCCGGAGCGCTGGCGGCGGCCAAGGCGGCCGGGTTGCGGGCGACGGCCGTGCCGATGGACCGTGACGGCGTACGGCCGGACCTGCTCGCCGAGGCGTTCGCCGTCACCGGCGCGCGGGTGTTCTTCTGCCAGCCCACCCTGCACAACCCCACCGGCGCGACGTTGCCCCTGGAGCGGCGCGCGCAGGTGCTGGAGGTGGCCAGGGCGGCAGGGGCGTTCGTGATCGAGGACGACTACGCCCGTTACCTGTCCCCCGCCGCTCCCCCGTCGCTGGCCTCCATGGACGCGCACGGCACGGTCGTCAACGTGGGCTCACTGACCAAGATCCTGTCGCCCAGCCTGCGGGTGGCCGCGGTCGTGGCCCGTGGGCCGGCTGCGCACCGGCTGCGGGCCAGCCAGCTCGTCGAGTCGTTCTTCGTGGCGCGGCCCTTGCAGGAGACGGCGCTGGAGTTCGTGGGCTCGGCGGCGTGGGGCAGGCATCTGAACACGGTGCACGCCGAGATCGCGACCAGGCGGGACGCGCTCGCGGCGGCGCTGGCTGCCCATGCCCCCGGCGCGGAGGTGCATCTGCTGCCGATCGGCGGTCTGCACCTGTGGCTGCGGCTGCCCGCGGAGGTGGACGAGAACGCCCTGGTCGAGACGGCCCGGCGGTACGGGACGCAGGTGAGCCCCGGGCGGATGTACTACCCGTCGGAGCCGCCGGGCCCGCGAATCAGGGTGACGCACATGGCCGCCGCCAACCTGACGGTCCTGACCGAGGGGGTGCGGCGGCTCGGACGGGCGCTGGACGCACAGGTCCGGTGATCAGATGCCCGGCCGCGATCGCTGCCGCAGGTCACCGTCATCTCGGGCGGCGGCCGTGGATCGACACGCGCGGATGGGTGGGCGGCGGGCGGAGGCCGGTGGGGGGAACGTGTCGGCGGGTGTTCATCGACGCGTCCGGGAATCGTTCGCGCTCATGGTGTTCGATGCGGGTATGCGGTGACAACACCAAGACACGCGCTTACCGGGCGGGGAAGCGGGGTTCGCGTCGTCTCCAAGGCTCAAACACCGATACGGTGTAACTCGTGCCTTGTGGCACGAACGGCAGGCGAAGGAGCGGGCCGAGATGGCAGACGTAGGCGTCCGGGCGGCCCGGCGCGAGGATGTTCTCCAGGTAGCGAATACTCAGATCCGCGCCTGGCGCTACGGATATCGGGAGTTCCTCCCGGAAGGCCCACTCGAGCAGATGACGGGGCCGGCGGCCGAGAAGATGTGGCTGCGTCAGTGGGACGAGGCGATCGTCGCCCCGCCCGGCCCCTCGCACCGGGTGCTGGTCGCGGTGGAGACCATCCTCGACACCGAGGGTTTCCCCGCGCTGGGCGCGGGCGGCAGCGCGGCGCTGACGACCCCGCGCGGCGGCGAGCGGGTGGTGGGGCTGGCCTCGCACGCCCCCGCCGAGGATCCCGACCTGGATCCCAGCAGGGTCGCCGAGATGCTGACGCTGCTGGTCGATCCCGACTTCGTGCGCCGCGGCCACGGCAGCCGCCTGCTCAACGCCACCGTCGACTACCTGCGTGAGGACGGCTTCCGCCAGATCGTCACCTGGGTGTTCGCCGACAACTACGCGGTGCTCGGTTTCCTGGAGTCGGCCGGCTGGGGCGAGGACATGGCCGAACGTGTCCTCGACATGGGCCGTCCGATCCGCATGGTCAGGCTCACCACGGATATCAGCTAGAGGTTTCGACAGCATGGCAACCCCCGGTCAGTGGATCGCGGGCGCGCGCCCGCGCACGCTTCCCAACGCCGTAGTCCCCGTCATGGTCGGCACGGGCGTGGCGATCGGCGACGGCGGATTCGTCTGGTGGCGCGCGGTCCTGGCGCTGCTCGTGGCGCTGTCCCTGCAGATCGGCGTCAACTACGCCAACGACTACAGCGACGGCATCCGCGGCACCGACGACCAGCGCGTCGGCCCGATGCGGCTCGTGGGCTCGCGGGCGGCCACGCCCCGGCAGGTCCTGACGGCGGCGCTGGGCTGTTTCGCGGTCGCGGCGGTGCTCGGGCTGGTGCTGGTGGTCGTGACGCGGGCGTGGTGGATCCTGCTGGTGGGGGTCGCGTGCATCGCGGCGGCCTGGTTCTACACCGGCGGCAAGCGGCCCTACGGCTACCGCGGGATGGGCGAGCTGGCGGTCTTCGTGTTCTTCGGCGTGGTCCCGGTGATGGGCACCGCGTACGTGCAGACCGAGCAGCTGAGCTGGACGGCGTTCCTGGCCTCGATCCCGGTGGGGTTGTTGTCGTGCTCGATGCTGGTGGTCAACAACCTGCGCGACGTCCAGACGGACGGCACGTCGGGCAAGCGCACGCTGGCGGTGGTGCTCGGCGCCGAGCGCACCCGGGCGTTGTACGTGTTGTGCCAGGTGGTGCCGTTCGTGGTGGCGCTGGCGATGATCGCGGTTACGCCGTGGGCGGCGCTCGCGGCGCTGGCCGCGCCGCTCGCGGTCACGCCGATCAGGACCGTGCTGGGCAAGGCCGTCGGGCCGGCGCTGATCGCGGTCCTGCAGCAGACGGGCAAGCTGCAGATGGCGTACGGCCTGCTGTTCGCGGTCGGCTTGGCGATCACCTTGTAACCAGGTACGGCGGTCGGCTTGGCGATCACCTTGTAGCCGGGTACGGCAGTCCTTGGCGATCACTTTGTAGCCGGGGCACAACTGGCCCCCAGCACGCTCGTATGTCCGAATAAATCACCAGGTCACCCCCCTACGGTTCACTGTGTGCGCACACACCCAGCGACCCTCAGGAGGGGCCATGGAACAACGCGGGATCGAGCTGGTCTCGGCCGGCGAAAGGTACGGCCGCCCGCGTGACCTGCTTTTCCTCTGGTCCGGGACGACGATGGGCATCTTCACCCTCGTCTACGGCATCACGATCGTGGCGGCGTTCCAGCTCAGCTTCACGCAGGCGGTCATCGCGATCGTCATCGGCAACCTGCTGTCGTTCCCGCTGGTCGGCCTGACCAGCCTGCAGGGCCCGGCCACCGGCACCTCCACCATGGCGGTCTCCAGGGCCGCCTACGGGCCCAAGGGCGCCCGCGTGCTCAGCTTCTTCGGCTGGCTCAACATGGTGGGCTTCGAGGCCGGCGGCATGGTGCTCATCGCGTTCGCGGCGCTGTCGCTGCTGGAGCAGGCGGGGGTGAGCGACCAGGGGCTCGGGCTCAAGGTCGTGGTCATCCTGGTGGCCGCGGCCATCCAGCTCGTGCTGCCGCTGATCGGGCACGCCGCGGTGATGAAGGCGCAGAAGTACTTCACCTGGGTGTTCGTCGTGCTGTTCGGCCTGATGGCGATCCTGATCGCGCCCAAGGTGGAGCTCGGGGGCGGCGGCGGGTCGGCGGACTTCGCCACGTTCACGATGGCGATCGCGATGATCATGTCGGCGGGCGGGCTGTCGTGGGGGCCACTCGGCGGCGACTACTCCCGCTACCTGCCGGCGAACTCCTCCAGGAAGGCGGTCTTCGGGTACGCGGCCCTGGGCGGGTTCGTCCCGTACGTGCTGCTGATGGTGCTCGGGGCGGCCGTGGCGACCGTGGTCAAGGACAACACCGACCCGATCTCGGGGCTGCCGGGCGCGCTGCCGCAGTGGTTCGTGGTGCCATACCTGCTGCTGGCGATCGTGTCGCTGTTCGCGGTCAACACCACCGACCTGTACTCCTCGGGGCTGAACCTGCAGGCGGCCGGGATCAAGGTCAAGCGCTGGGTGGCGGTCGTCGGCGACCTCGTGCTCTGCGTGATCATCACGTTCGTGGCGGTCACCTCGAACAGCTTCAACACCATGCTCAACAACTTCCTCGCGCTGCTGATCATCTGGCTGGCGCCCTGGGCCGGGGTCTACATCACCGACTGGCTGCGCAGGCGGGGACGCTACGACGCCGAGGCGCTGTTCGACGAGCAGGCGCCCGGCCAGGTCCGGTGGCCGGCGATCATCGCGCAGGTCCTGGGCATGGTGGCGGCGGCCCTGTGGATCAACTCGGCCGTCTTCGTCGGGCCGCTGTCGGAGGCGACGGGCGGCAGCGACTTCAGCATCTTCGCGGGCTTCCTGGTGGCGGGCGCGGCCTACGCGCTGCTCGTCCCGCGGCCCGCCGTACGGACTGTGGAGGCATGATGGACCGCGACCTGCTGGACGTGGCGTACGGGCGACGGCCCGCGGACACGATCATCGCGGGCGGCACGCTCGTCAACGTGCTGACCGGCGAGCTGTACCCGGCCGAGATCGGCATCGTGGGCGGCCGGATCGCCGCCGTCGAGCCGGTGCTGGAGCGCGGCCCGGACACCGAGGTCATCGACGCCCGCGGCGGTTACCTGGTGCCCGGCCTGATCGACGGGCACCTGCACATCGAGTGCAGCAAGTTGTCGGTCACCAGCTTCGCCGACCTGGTGGTGCCGTTCGGCACGACGAGCGTGGTGTCGGGGCTGGACCAGATCCTCGTGGCCGAGGGTCTGCCGGGCGTACGGCGTTTCCTGGACGAGTCGGCGGCGACCGGCATGCGAATCTGGTGGGGTGCACCCGCCAAGGCGCCCTACACCGTGCCGGAGTCGACCGTCGGGCATCCGTTCGGTCCGGCTGAGCACAGGATCGCCCACGAGTGGCCGGAATGCGTGGGGATCTGGGAGACCGTCCAGGAGATGGTGGAACACTCCGATCCTGCCGTCATGGAGGCCCTCGACCTGGCTCGGGAACGGCGGCTGCCGGTGTTCGGCTGCGCGCCGCTGTCCGACCCGCGCCGGATCAGCGGGCTGGCGGCGGCCGGGGTGCGGCTCGACCACGAGTCGTACTCGCACGAGGAGATGCTGGAGAAGCTGCGCCGCGGCATGTACGGCATCATCCGCGAGTCGTCCGTCGCCCACTTCCTCGACGAGAACATCAAGGCCGTGGCCCTGGCCGGCTCCCGCAGGCTGGCGTTCTGCACCGACGACGTGCACGCCGCCGACGTGCTGGCGGGCGGCCACATGGACAAGCTCGTCCGGATGGCGGTCGCGGCGGGGGTCGACCCGGTGACGGCGATCCAGATGGCCACGGTGAACTGCGCGGAGATGTATCGCATCGACCACCTGGTGGGCAGCCTGTCCCCCGGCCGGTTCGCGGACGTGCTGATCGTCGACTCGCTGACGGACTTCCGGGTCCGCGAGGTGATCGCGAACGGCGTGCCCGCCGCCCGCGACGGCCGGATGGTCACGCCGACGCCCGCCCCCGAGCGCGGTCCGGTCCGGCCGTTCCCGATCGCCCCGGTCACCGCGGCCGACCTCGTGCTGCGCGCCGACGGCGACCAGGCGACCGTGCTGACCCTCGGGTTCACCGAGCAGGTCTTCGTGCGCAGGAGGCGCGACGTGACCCTGCCGGTGACCGACGGCGTCGTGGAGCCGTCCGTGGAGCAGGACGCGCTGCTCGTCACGGTCGTCGAGCGCTACGGCAAGACCGGCAACAAGCCGGTCGCCATGGTCAGCGGCATGGGCCTGCGGGCCGGCGCGATCGCCACCAGCGCGGCGCCCGACGACAACAACATCATCTGCGTGGGCGCCTCCCGCGAGGACATGGCGCTGGCCGTCAACACCGTCGCCGAGCAGGGCGGCGGCCAGGCCGTGGTGGTGGACGGCGAGGTGCGGGCGCTGCTGCCGCTGCCGGTCGGCGGCATCGTCTCCGACCTGCCCGCCGCCGAGATGGCGGTGCTGGAGGAGCGGCTCGACGACCTGGCCCGCGAGCTGGGCTGCACGCTGCCGGCGCCGCTGATGTACCTGTTCTTCCTGTCGATCACCGCGATCCCCGACTACGCCGTCACCGACCTCGGGCTGGTCGACTGCGTACGGCTCGAGGTCGTCGACCCCATCCTCACGGAGGTTTGATCATGAAGGACTTCATCGCCGGTCTCCCCAAGTGCGAGCTGCACCTGCACATCGAGGGCACGCTGGAGCCGGAGCTCAAGTTCGACCTGGCCCGGCGCAACGGCATCGCACTGCCCTACACGTCGGTCGAGGAGATGCGGGCCGCCTACTCCTTCGACGACCTCCCCTCCTTCCTCACGGTCTACTACGAGGGCATGCAGGTGCTGCGCACCGAGCCCGACTTCTACGACCTGGCCATGGCCTACCTGCGCAAGGCCGCCGAGCAGAACGTGCGCTACGCCGAGATCTTCTTCGACCCGCAGGCGCACACCTCGCGCGGGGTGCCGTTCGACGTGGTGATCCGCGGGCTGCGGCGGGCGCTGATCGACGCCGACCGGCAGCTCGGCGTGCGGGCCCAGCTCATCATGTGCTTCCTGCGCGACTTCCAGGCCGAGTACGCGATGGCGACGCTGCTGGAGTCGCTGCCGTACAAGGAGTGGATCGTCGGCATCGGCCTGGACTCCGACGAGAAGGGCAACCCGCCGGCCAAGTTCGCCGCCGTGTACGAGCGGGCCCGCCAGGAGGGCTACCTGCTGACCATGCACTGCGACGTCGACCAGGACAACTCGATCGAGCACATCCGGCAGGCGATCGAGGAGATCGGCGTCGACCGGATCGACCACGGCGTCAACATCCTGGAGGACCAGCGGCTGGTGGACCTGGTGCTGGCCCGCGGCATCGGCCTCACCTGCTGCCCGATCTCCAACGGGTACGTCACCGACTCCATGAAGGCCGAGGGCATCCGCAAGCTCATGGAGCTCGGCGTGCGGGTGACGATCAACTCCGACGACCCGGCGTACTTCAACGGGTACGTGGGCGAGAACCTGGTGGCGCTGCAGGAGGAGCTGCAGCTCACCCGCGAGGAGCTGGCCCGGCTGGAGCGCAACGCGTTCGAGATCACCTGGCTGCCGCGGCACCTGAAGGACGCCTACCTGGCCGAGGTCGACGCCTACCTCGCCTGAGGAATCCCGGGAATCCTCCGGCGGGGCCCGCTTAGAACCCCGCTGGAGGGGCAGGCTGTCTGGTCGCAGGCGTGAGCCGCAGCCGAGCGCGAGGGATTTGTTGAACAGGACCGCTGTTCCGGCCGGAATCGACGAGTTCGAACGGGCACTGGTGCGGAGTGTCGTCGTCGCCGCCCGCGCGATGCCCGACTCTCCGCTGGTCAGCGTGACGTTATGCACCGAACGCGGCATCCGTTCGGCGGCGTGCGCGCACGCCCGTGCCGGGATGCTCGACGGCCTGCAGTCGGCGGCCGGGCGGGGGCCGAGCTTCGACGCGATCGAGGCCGGGCGGGCGGTCACGGCGGCCGGTCTGGCGGCCTCCGACGCCCGCTGGGGTTCCTTCCGCCCGCAGCCGCACGGCATCCGCAGCCTGCACGCCGAGCCGCTGACCTCCCAGGGTCGGCTGCTGGGCACGCTCAACCTCTACTCGGCGGGCGCGGCCGGCTTCGCCGCGCCGACGCATGTCGCGGCGCAGGTGAGCGCCGCGACGATCGGCGTGCTGTTCGACGTGGCGATCGGCGTGGCCCGTACGCGGGAGGTGTCGGCGCAGCTGAAGGAGGCGCTCGGCACCCGTCCGGTCATCGACCAGGCGATCGGGATCGTCATGGCCCAGCGCCGCTGCACCGCGCACCAGGCGTTCGAGATCCTGCGCAACGTCTCCCAGGACCGCAACGTCAAGGTGCACCACGTCGCGGCGACGATCGTCCGGTCGGTGAGCGGCAGCCCGCCGCAGCGGCCGCGGTTCGAGGATCCGCCGCCCGACGACCACGGGCACCCGGCATAATCGCCCCATGCCCTCCTTTCTCGCCCACGACGGGACCGAGCTGGCCTATCACGTATCCGGGACGGGCGAGCCGCTGGTGTGCGTGCCCGGCGGCCCGGGCCGCGCCTCCCACTACCTGGGCGACCTCGGCGGCCTGCCCCGGCGGCTGATCCGGCTGGACGGCCGGGGCACCGGCGACTCGGCGATGCCGGCCGACCCCGGGACGTACCGGTGGGACCGGCTGGCCGAGGACGTCGAGGCGCTGCGGGAGCACCTCGGGCTGGACCGCATGGACCTGCTGGCGCACTCGGCGGGCGCGAACGTGGCCGTCCGGTACGCCGGGCTGCATCCGGCCCGCCTCAGATCGTTGTGCCTGGTCGCGCCCTCGCCGGTCGCCGTGGGGTGCACGCCGACCGAGGAGGACTGGCAGGCCGGTCTGGAGCTGCGCGCGCACGAGCCGTGGTACGCCGCCGCCCTGGCGGAGTTCCTGGCGGACGAGGGCGTGGAGCGCCACCGGTTCTTCTACGGCCCCTGGACCGAACGCGCCGCGGCCCATTCCGCCGGGGCCGAGGAGGAGTGCGGCGAGGCCGCGGCGGACGGCTTCTACGCGCCGTCCCCCGTGACGCCCGAGGAGGTCAGGGCCGGGCTGGCCGCCCTCGACGCGCCGGCGCTGCTGCTGACCGGCGACGTGGACGTCCACCCCTGCCGCCTTTACGCGCGGCCCTTCGCCGCCCTGTTCCGCGACGCCACGCTGGTGACACTGCCCGACGCCGGCCACTTCCCGTGGGTGGACGACCCGGCCGCGTTCGTCTCCGCGGTGACAGGCTTCCTGGACAAGGTGGCCTGACGCGCAGGGCATGATGGGGGTGGACGCCGGGACAGGAAGGACTCACCACGTGCGGCAGGAACTCGCGGTCACCAACGGGCAGGCCGCCGGGGTGCGCGGCGCGCTGGCGGGCAACCTGCGGCGCACGCGGCTGGCCCGGGGGTTCAGCGTCCGCGAGCTGGCCGAGCTGACCGGGGTGAGCAAGGCGCTGATCTCGCAGATCGAGCGCGGCGTGGCCAATCCGACGATCGAGGTGCTGACCCGGCTGGCGGGCGCGCTGGAGCTCACCTTCGCCGAGCTGACCCGTACCCGGCTCGCCGAGCCCGAGGTGCTGCGCAGGAGCGAGGGGCTGCCGGTGGCCGTGGGCGACACGACCGTGCGCGGCCTGTTCGCGGCGGCCGACCGGCGGCGGTTCGAGCTGGCCGAGGGCGAGCTGCCGCCGCTGACGCGCAGTGCCAGGAGCGCCCACGGGCACGGGTCCGTGGAGCACGCCTACGTGGTGTCCGGCGAGGTGACGGTCGAGAGCGACACGTGGTCGGTGCGGCTGGGCGAGGGCGACGCGGTGCGGTTCGGGGCCGAGGTCGACCACGTCTACTCGACCGGCGAGCGCGGCTGCCGGATGCTCACGCTGATCTCCTACGACTAGCCGGGCCAGCGGCTGCTTCCGTCGGGCACGCTGGCCAGCAGCTCGCGGGTGTAGGGGTGGGCGGGGGCGTCCAGCACCTGGTCCACGTCGCCGGTCTCGACGCATTCGCCGGCCCGCAGCACGTACAGGCGGTCGGCGAGCTGGCGGACGACGGCCAGGTCGTGGGTGATGAACAGCAGGCCCATGCCCAGGCGTTCCTTGAGCCCGGCGAGCAGGGTGAGCACCTGCGCCTGCACCGAGACGTCGAGGGCGGAGACGGGCTCGTCGCAGACCAGCAGGCGGGGCTCGCCGGCCACGGCCCGCGCGATGGCCACGCGCTGCCGCTCGCCGCCCGACAGGCCGGCCGGGCGCTTGCGGGCGAGTGCGGGGTCGAGGCCCACCAGGCGCAGCAGCGCGCCGACGTCCGTGGGGCGTCCCTCGGCGGCGAGCGCCTCCTTGAGCGTCGCCCCGACGGTACGCGCCGGGTTGAGCGTCGAGTACGGGTCCTGGAAGATCATCTGGGCCGTCCGGCGGGCCTGGCGCACCGCCTGGCGGGACATGCGGGTGTGGTCGGAGCAGTCGAGCCCGTCGAGGGTGACGACGCCCGCGTCGGGGCGTTCCAGGCCGGTGACGCAGCGGGCCAGCGTGGTCTTGCCCGACCCCGACTCGCCGACGACGGCCACGACCTCGCCCGGCGCCACGGTCAGGTCCACGCCGGCCAGGGCCGGCCGCGACGCGCCCGCGTACGTCTTCCG
This sequence comes from Nonomuraea sp. NPDC005692, assembly GCF_040631115.1. Lineage (NCBI taxonomy): Bacteria > Bacillati > Actinomycetota > Actinomycetes > Streptosporangiales > Streptosporangiaceae > Nonomuraea > Nonomuraea sp. NPDC005692. The sequence continues at coordinate 16,863 of NZ_JBEXYU010000055.1, forward strand.
CAGGCCCGTCACCGCCAGCAGGGGCGCGGCGGCGGTACGCGGCGGCGACGGCACGCCCTGCGGGGGCGGCGGCGCCTCGGGCAGCGCGGCGGCCCGTACGCAGGCCGACAGGCGAACCTCCGCGCCCGGCACGGGCACCAGGGCGGGGACGCCCGCGCGGCACTCCTCCCCCGCGTGCGCGCACCGGTCGGCGAACCCGCAGCGCCCGGCCACCGCGTCGTGGGCCGGCACCGAGCCCGGCACGGACGGGATGACCGGCAGCCGCCGGTCGGCGGGCGGCTCGGCGGCCAGCAGCGCCCGCGTGTACGGATGCCGCTGCTCCTCACGCAGCTCGGCGGCGCGCCCGACCTCCATGACCCGGCCCGCGTACATGACCACGACCCGGTCGCACATCGAGAACGCCAGCCGCAGGTCGTGGGTGATGAGCAGGAACGTCATGTCCCGTTCGCGCTGGATACGGCGGATGAGGGCGAGGACCTCGCGCTGCGTGGTGGCGTCGAGGGCGGTGGTCGGCTCGTCGGCCAGCAGGATCCGCGGCGCGGCGGCCAGCGCGCAGGCCAGGCCCACCCGCTGCCGCATGCCGCCGGAGAGCTGGAAGGGGTAGCGGCCCGCCACCTCGCCCGGCAGGCCCACCTCGGCCAGCAGCCGCGGCACCTCGGTCCTGGGGTCGGCGCCCTCCGGCAGGCCGTCGGCGATCTGCTTGCCGGCCCTGCGCAGGGGGTTGAGCAGCGTGAACGGGTCCTGCATGAGCAGCGAGACCGTGCCGCCGCGCTGCCGCCGCCTGGCTCTGGGGTCGTCGTCGACCCGCCGCCCGTCGATCTCGACCCGGCCGGTGGACTCCAGCCCGGCGGGCAGCAGCCCGAGCAGCGCGCGGACGGTCAGCGACTTGCCCGAGCCGGACTCGCCCACGATGGCCACCGACTCGCCGGCGGCGACCTCGAAGGACACCTGCGACAGCAGCGTACGGCCGGTGTCCGGCTGCCGTACGGTCAGGTCGGCCACCCGCAGCATGGTCACCGGGCCCTCCGCTCGAAACGTTCGTGCAGCCAGTCGCCCACCAGGTTGAGCGCCGCGGCGGTGACGATCACGGCCAGACCGGGCGCGATGACCGCCCACGGGTTGGCCAGCAGCTGGGTGCGGTTGTCGGCCAGCGTGCGCCCCCAGTCGGGCGAGCCGGCCGGCACGCCCAGGCCGAGGAACGACAACGACGACAGGGAGACCAGGGCGAAGGCGAAGTTCAGGAAGGCCGAGGCCAGGCTGACGGGGACGATGTTCGGCCAGATGTGCCGGGTCATGATCCGCCAGGACGACAGGTTCTTGAGCAGGGCCGCCTCGACGTAGGGCCGGTGCCGCTGCTCCAGGACCGCGCCGCGCACCACGCGCGTGTCGGTGGGCGCGAACAGCACGACCAGCACGGCCACGGCCAGGCCGTAGCCGCCGCCGAGCACGCCCGCCACGACGATCGCGACCAGCAGCGCGGGCAGCGAGAACATCAGGTCGGCCCAGCGCATGACCAGGGTGTCCGTCCAGCCGCCGAAGTACCCGGCGGCCAGGCCGAGCAGGTTGCCGATCAGCATGGAGCCGGCGGCCACGGCGAACGCCCCCGGCACGGCGGTGCGGGCCCCCGCGACGAGCAGGCTCAGCACGTCGCGGCCCAGGTCGTCGGTGCCGAGCGGATGGCCGGGGCCGGGCATGGAGATGCCGGTCATCAGGTCCTGGGCGGTGGCGCCGGGGACCAGCCAGGGCGCGAACGCGGCGGCGGCCACGACGGCCACGAGCACGGCCAGGGCCAGCGGCACCGCGATCGGGAACCGGCGGATGAGGGCACGCCCGCGCGTACGGCCCGCGGTCACGACGCGCCCCCGCCGAGCCGCACGCGCGGGTCGGCCACCGAATAGGCGACGTCCACCAGCAGGTTGACGGCGGCGATCAGGAGGGTGAGCAGCAGCGCGAGCGCCTGCACCACGGGCACGTCCTTGAAGGTGACCGAGTCGACCAGCAGCGACCCGAGCCCCGGCAGCGCGAACGTGACCTCCACCAGCACGGTCCCGGCGAGCATGCCGGTGACGACGAGCCCGGCCGCGGTCAGGACGGGCACCAGCGAATTGCGCACGGCGTAGCCGAGCACGACGGGCGCGCTCAGGCCGCGGGCGCGGGCGAAGACCACGTAGTCCTGGTCGAGCTCGCGGACGAGCGCGGCCCTGCTGAAACGCAGCAGCATCCCGGCCGCCCCGGCCGCCAGCGCGACGGCGGGCAGCGTCAGGTGCCACAGCTCGCTCGCGAACCCCTCCCCCGTGCCGTAGACGGGGAACCAGCCGAGCCCCAGCGCGAACACCACGAGCAGCAGCAGGCCGACCGCGAACGGCGGCGCGCTCAGCCCCACCACCCCGGCGGTCACCACCAGGCGGTCGCTCGCCCGGCCCTTGCGCAGCGCGCCCAGCACGCCGAGCGGCAGCCCCGCCAGCGCGGCCAGGAGCGTGCCGTAACCGGTCAGGACGAGCGTGCGCGGCAGGCGTTCGCCGAGCATCGCGGCGACCGGCTGGCCGGTCCTGATCGAGGTGCCGAGGTCGCCGCCGAGCACGCCGCCGAGCCAGCGCAGGTACTGGACGGCGACGGGGTCGTCGAGGTGGTAGCGGGCCCGCAGGGCGGCGATCGTGTCGGCGGTGGCCGGACGGGTGCCGAGCAGAGTCTGCTGGATGTCACCCGGGGCCAGGTAGAGCAGGCCGAACACCCCCCCCGACAGCAGCAGCACGACGGCCGCGGTGCCCGCGGACCTGCGCAGCAGGAACCCGGCCCAGCCCATCACAACACCCCGCCCCCGGTCAGCCAGCCGATCACGCGCTCCGCCGCGTCCCTGCGGTGGGCGGGCTCGACCAGCTCGTGACCCTCCCGAGGGTAGAGGACCAGCTGAGTGCTCACGCCCGCCGCCGACCAGGCACGATAGAGCTGTTCCGCCTGGCCGGGAGGGGTGGTCCGGTCGCGCTCGCCGTGCAGGATCAGGGTCGGGGTGGCGGCCTTCGCGGCGTGGTGCACGGGTGAGCGGGCGGCCAGGCGTTCGCGTCCCTCGCTGGTGGCCGGGTCGGCGCCGGCGTGGTAGAGCGGGTCGAAGCCGCCCGCGAGGTTGCTGGCGGTGGAGAAGCTCAGCCAGTCACTCACGCCGGACATGACGACGGCGGCGCGGAAGCGGCTCGTGCGGGTGACGGCCCACGCGGTCAGGTAGCCGCCGTAGCTCAGGCCCATGACCGCGGTCCGGTCCGGGTCGGCGACGCCGGCGGCGACCAGGTGGTCCACGCCGGCCAGCACGTCGTCCAGGTCCGCCGCGCCGACCTGGCCGATGACCGCGCGGGCGTAGTCCTGGCCGCGGCCGCTGCTGCCCCTGGGGTTCGGCAGCAGGACGGCGGCGCCGGCGTGCGCGAGCGGCACGGCGAGCTGGTTGGACTCGGCGGGCGCGAACGAGCTGGACCACAACCAGGTGGGCCCGCCGTGCACCATGACGACCAGCGGCCTGGGGCCCTCTCCGGCGCCGGGGGTGGTGAGCAGCAGGCCGCTGACCGGCAGGCCGTCGCGGCCCGTCCAGGTGATCTCCTCCTGGTGCGCCGCCAGCCCGGCCAGCCCGGCGTTGAGCGCGGTGACCGGGCGCCAGTCGCCCTCCCGGAGGACGGCCACGGCGACCTCGGGCGGCAGCTCGGGGCTCTCCCAGCAGGCCGCGGCCACCGTGCCGGTGCGGTCCACGGACAGCGAGGGCTGGCCGTCGCGGCCGCCCAGCGTTCCCCGGGCCGTCCAGCGGCTCAGCACGCGGCCGTCGGCGGCGCTGAGCACCCCGCCGTGCACGCCGGTGCCCGACCAGCCGGTGAACCACAGGGTGTCGTCGTCCAGCCAGCCGAGGTCGGTGACGTCGTCCAGGTCGCCCAGGTACGCGACCTCCCCCGTGACCAGGTCGGCCCGCAGGACGCGGCCCGAGACGATCGACAGCCCCTCGACCACCACGGCGGCCCGCCCGCCCGGGGCCAGCCGGGGCCGGGCGAGCTGCCAGGACGTGCGGTGCAACGTGCGCACCTCGCCGTCCTCGACCAGGTCGAGCCGGGGCCGGTAGTACCCGGCGGGCGTCTCGTCCGGCGAGGTCACGGCCAGGGCCCGGCGCCCGCGCCAGTCGGCGTCCCACACGGTCAGGCCGGGCAGCGCGAGCTCGCGCGGGCGGTCGTCGCCGATCTCGAACCAGGCCAGGCGGCGCAGCCGCCCGCCCGGCGTCAGGACGAAGGGGTCGGACGGGTCGTGCACGCGCAGGCCCAGATGGCTGCCGTCGCGCTCGCTGCCGGGGTCGGCCAGCCGGACCAGGACGGTGCCGTCGTCGCCGGGGACCAGGTCCTCGATCTCGCCGTCCACGCGGGCCCGCCAGCCGTCGACGGCCAGCTCGGACGGCGACGGCGTGCGCAGCAGCCGCCCGTCGGGCAGCCAGCGGACCGGGCCGTGGCAGTCGCCCGCGGCCTCCATGGCGCCGTCGAGCGCGCCGTCGAGCGCGCCGTCGAGCGCGACGACGTACGCGACGCCGTCGATCACGCAGGCGACGCGGTCGCCGTCGGGGTGCAGCGACACCGACTCGGGATAGCGCATCCCGGCCAGCGCCTGGTGCACGTCGATGGGGTCGGTCGTCCCGGCCGCCCGGTGCCCGTGGGTGGCGTCGGTCATCAGCGTGCGGCCACCTTCGTCGCCCACGGGCCGACGAAGAAGTAGGGCCCGAAGCCCTCGGCGGCGACCGCCTTGCCGAACGCGGTGGCCGCCTCGCCCCACCACAGCGGCTGGTACGGCACGTCCGCGGCCGCCCTGACCAGCGCCTGGCCGAGCAGCTTGCCCCGGGCGGCGTCGTCGGTGCCCGCCTTGGCCTTGTCCAGCAGGCCGGTCACCTCGGCGTTGTCGTACTCGGCGATGTTGGTGCCGTTCTCGCCGGTGGCGCCGCCGTGCAGGAGCTGCTGGACGTACTCGGCGGGGTCGCCGGTGGTGGCGAAGTACCAGCCGAGGTAGACGCCGGAGCCGTGCTTGCCGAGGTCGGCGATCCACTGTTCGAGCGGCACCTCCTTGACCTCAAGCGTGATGCCGATGGTCTTGAGGTTCTCGGCCAGGGTGAGCGCCGCCCGGCCGAGCTGCGGGCCGCTGCTCGGGTACGTGAGCGTGTCGGCGAACCCCTGCGGCGTGGCCGACTTCGCCAGCTCGGCCTTGGCCTGGGCCAGGTCGAAGCCGTACTGGGGGATGGACGCGTACAGGGCGGCGACCCCGGCCTCGTCCAGCACGCCGCCCCACTGGGCCGGGTCCGGGATGGCGGTGGCGACCTTGCCGTGGCCGCGCAGCACGCTCCTGACGATGCCCTCCCGGTCCACGGCGTGCGCGACGGCCCGGCGCACGTGCACGTCGTCCCAGGGCTTCTCGGCCGTGTTGAAGGCCAGCGTGACCAGCGAACGGTCGGCGGCGGTCAGCACCTGCGCGCCCTGCACCGCCTTCCACTGGTCGATCTGCTCGGCGGGCACGTTGAGCGCGACGTCCACGTTGTCGCCGCGCATGGCCAGCAGCCGCGTGGACTCCTCGGCGATGAAGTCGATCCTGATCTGCCTGAAGGCCGGCTTGCCGCCCCGGTAGGCGTCGTTGCGCTCCAGCGTGACGTGCGAGTCGGGGGCGAACTCGGCCACCTTGTACGGCCCCGTCCCCAGCAGCTTGCCCTCCGGCGTGCCGATGCGCTCACCGGTGGCCTGGATGAACTTCGCGCTGGTCACCAGCAGCGTGCCGGGCGTGGGCACCCACGCGAACGCCGCGTCGGGGCTCTTGAGCTTGATCGTCACCTCGGCGTCGCCGGTGGCCTCGATCGTGTCCACGTTGGCGTAGGCGTAGGCGAAGGCGGTGGTCGAGCCCTTCTTGGCGTGCAGGTTCAGGCTGGCGACCACGTCGGCGGCGGTGAGCGGGCTGCCGTCGGAGAACGTCACGCCGCTGCGCAGCTTGTAGACGTAGGTGGTGGCGTCCTTCCTGGTCCAGGACTCGGCCAGGGACGGCTGGAGGCTGCCGTCCGGGCCGACGCCGACCAGGGACTCCTGCACGAGGAGGGCGACGACGTAGTTCATGATGCCCGCCTCCTTGGCCGCGTCCAGCGACCCGATGGAGGAGGGCAGCGCGACGCGCAGGACGTCGAGGCTCTTCTTGGCGCCCGTCCCGGCGGGCTCGGCCGGCCCGCATGCCGACAGCAGGCCGGGCAGCACGGCGAGTGCCCCCGCGAAGGCGGCGGACCGCAGGACGGAACGCCGGGAAACAGGCAGATCGGCCACCGGGGGACCCTACTTTCACACGACCGGTCAACCCGCCTAGCTGCAGTGTCTACCGGTAAACTCCAGTTGGCACACGAGAGTATTCGGCGCCTGCGCCACCAGTCAAACCCACCTAACGAATCGGAAATACATGATCACCGTGTACAGCGCTCCCTGGTGCGGTCACTGCCACCGGCTGAAGGCGCAGCTGTCCCGCGCCGGCATCCCGTACACCGAGATCGACGTGGACGAGACCCCCGGCGCCGTCGACCACATCGCCGAGCTCAACGGCGGCTCCTGGCTCATCCCCACGGTCGTCTTCCCGGACGGCTCCGCCCTGGTCAACCCCGGCGTGGAGGAGGTGCGGGCGCGCCTCGGCGCATCCTGAGGGCCGGCATCCTCAGCGCATCCTGAGGGCCAGCATGAAGTCGACCCGCTCGTCCCAGGAGTTGAGCGACCTGCCGGTCAGCTCCTCGATCCGGCGCAGCCGGTAGCGCAGCGTGTTGACGTGCACGTGCAGGCGCTCGGCCGTGGCCGCCCACGAGCCCGACTCCTCCAGGTACGCCTGCAACGTCTCCAGCAGATCCGTCTGGTTGGCCGCGTCGTACGACTCCAGCCGCCCCAGCAGCCGCGACCGGAACGCCCGGCGCAGCTCCCCCGGGATGGCGGCCAGCAGCGTGCGGTGGGAGCTGACGTCGTCGCCGGTGATCACGCTGACCCGGTCGCCGCTCAGGCCGGCCAGCGTGAGCGCGTGCCTGGCCTCCTCGATCAGGCTGCTCAGCGCCGCCGGGCCGGTCGTCACGCTGCTCATCCCGAGCGTGATGCGGCCCTGACCGAGCCCCGCCTCCAGGGTGCGCGCGCCCCTGAGCACGTGGGCCGTCAGCTCGTCGGCCGTGTTGCCCGCCAGCGGGACGAGCGCGACCGCCTCGGCGGGGCCGGTGGCCGTGACGATGCCGGGCGCCAGCGGCCGCAGCAGCTCGTCCAGCACGGGCACGGCGACCTCGTCGCCGCCGCCGTCGAGCCGCGCCGACAGGGCGACCGCCAGCAGGCCGTGCTCGGTCTCCACGTGCAGCGTGTGCAGCCGCGAGACCACGCCGGGCAGCGCCGCGTCGCCGGACTCCAGCAGCGTCAGCAGCTGGTCGAGCACCCGCCGCTCGATGCGCTGCGCCGCCTCCAGCCGCGAGCGCTCCAGCGCCACCAGCGCGGCCAGCTCGACGACCAGGTCCTCGTTCTCCCCCTGCACCTGCTCGCCCGCGTACGCCAGGAACCAGTTGGCGATGCGGTGCGGCGCCCCCTTGCTGACCGGGAACACCGACAGCGCCGTGCCGTCCTCCTGCGTCACCATCCCCGGCAGGAAACGCGCGGTCAGGAACGTGTGCGCCAGCCGCAGCCGGGCCGCGGCGGGAAGCGGCTGGGAGCCGACGACCACCCGGCCCGTGGGCGAGAGCACCCAGCAGGGCACGTCCAGCTCGCCCGCCACCGCCGTGACGAGCTTGGTGAGGCTGCCGCCGTCGACCAGGGTGCTGGCCAGCCGCCTGCGGGCGGCGTACGCGGGCCGCGGCGGCGTGCCCAGCTCGGCGATCAGGGCCCGCAGCACGTGCTCGGTGACCTGGCTGAACGGCACGTCCACCGGCAGGGTCAGCAGCGGCAGGCCGGCCTCGGCGCAGGCGTCGATCAGGTCGGCCGGCGGCACCTTGAGCGCGGTGCCGGCGACCAGCGCCGCCACGTCCCCGAGGTTCGCGACGAAGTCACGCGAGGAGGCCGGGCCGGTGTGCCAGGTCAGCTCGGTGAGCACCAGCTCGCCCGCCTTGACGAACATGGCCGGGTCGGGCAGGTCGGTCGTGGCGACACCGCGTACGCGCCGGTCGAGCAGGTCGTGCCCGGTCAGCACCTTCAGGGCGAGCTGGCCGGCCTGGAGGAGGTCCCTCAGCCGCATGGCCAGCCTTCCCGGCGCCAGGCCGCGTCCCAGAACATCCACTCGTAGCGGGCCGTGGTGAGCGCGCGGTCGAGCAGCCGCATCCGCTCCTCGCCGCCCGGCGCCAGCCCGTCGAGCAGGTCGAGCACCCCCGCCACGGTCTCCTGGTAGCCCTCGCCGCCGTAGGTGTCGATCCACCAGGCGTAGAGCGGGTCGGGAGAGGAACGGCCGAGCAGGGTCTCGCCGACCCGGGCGTAGATCCAGTAACAGGGCACGATCGCGCCCAGCGCCTCCGGGAACGTGCCCAGCGAGCACGTGCGCACCAGGTACGACGTGTAACCGACCGTCGTGGGCCCGGCGGGCGTCTTGCGCGCGTCGGCCTCGTCCAGCCCGAACGCCGCCAGCAGCTCGACCACGAGGCTGTGCTCGACCTCGACGGTCATGGCGGCGTCGCGGGCGAAACGCTGCACGCCGGACGGCTCCGGCGAACGCGCCGCACAGGCCGCCAGCGCCCTGGCGTAGTCGGGCAGGAAGTGCGCCTCCTGCACCACGTAGTGGCGGAACGCCTCGCGCGGCAGGGATCCGTCGGTCAGCCCCGACAGGAACGGGTGGGCCAGGATCTGGTCGTACACACCGCCGACGACCTGCCACAACTCATCACGAAACCGGCTCACCCGCCCAGGCTATCGGCGCATCACGACCCGCGGCGCCACCTCGATGCCCAGCTCGCGCTCGTGTTCCACCAGCGCGCGCAGCTCCGGACCCCACTCGGCCTCGGGCAGCACCGCGAAGCCGTGCCGCTCGTACCAGGGGGCGTTCCAGGGCACGTCGCGGAACGTCGTCAGCGTGACCGCCGGCGCCCCGACCGCCCGCGCGTGGTCGGCCACCGCCTCCACCAGCCGCCCGCCGATGCCCTGCCGCATGTGGTCGGGGTGCACCGCGAGCTGGTCGAGATGCAGGTTGCCGTCGACCCAGCCGATCATCGCGAACCCGGCCGGCGGGTCGCCCTCGACCAGCACCGAGGCCGCGTCCGTCACGTCCTCGACCATGGTCGTGCCCGCCGGGAAGACTATGCCGGCCTGCTCGAACAGCTTGTCGGCGGCCAGTTCCACGGAGATCAGCCCGGCAAGCTCGCCCGGGTCCGCCCATCGCACCATGACGACACGGTCTCATGTTTCGGGTGGACCACGCCGCTGGTATTAGTGTTGATGATCGTAGGCCCGGCTGTGCGGAGCCGGGACCCTCTCCTCACGACGTGCCCATGACCCCGGTCCGCTGCGGTCATGGGCACGTCGTGCAGCGGTCACAGGTCGAGCAGGGGCTCCAGGCCCACGGTGAGGCCGGGCAGCTCGCGCACCCGGCGCACGCCCAGCAGCACGCCCGGCGTGAACGCCGACCTGCTCATCGTGTCGTGCCGGATGGTGAGGATCTCGCCGTCGCCGCCGAGCAGCACCTCCTGGTGGGCGATCAGCCCGGACAGGCGCACCGCGTGCACGTGCACCCCGCCGACGTCGGCGCCGCGGGCGCCGTCGAGTGCGGTGCTGGTGGCGTCGGGCATCCCGCCGAGCCCGGCCTTGCCGCGCGCCTCGGCCACCAGCTCAGCGGTACGCCGGGCGGTGCCCGAAGGGGCGTCGGCCTTGTTCGGGTGGTGCAGCTCGATGATCTCGACGGACTCGAAGTGGCGGGCCGCCTGCTGCGCGAAGTGCATCATGAGCACGGCCGCGATGCCGAAGTTGGGGGCGATCAGGCAGTTGACGCCCGGCGACCGCTCCAGCCACCCGCGCACGGTCTCCAGCCGGCCGGCGTCGAAGCCCGTGGTGCCCACCACCGGGTGCACACCGTGGGCGATGGCCCATTCCAGGTTGCCCATGACCACGTCGGGATGGGTGAAGTCGACCACCACCTCGGCGCCTTCGAGCCCCTCGACGGGATCGTCCTTGTCGAGCGCGGCCACCAACTCCAGGTCGTCCGCAGCCTCGACCGCCTTGCACACCTCGACGCCCACGCGACCACGCGCGCCCAGCACACCAACCCTGATCACGCCCCCAACCCTATTACGCCCGCCACCCCCTCCCAAGCACCCCCCGAACCGAGAGGGGGAGAGCGGAACCCCGCTCTCCCCCTCGAAAAGAACCCCAGCCGGGGCGGACCGCTCAGGCGATGGCGTCCGAGAAGTCCTTGTCCCCGTACGGCCCGATGACGGCCAGCGTGAGCGGCCGGCTCAGGACGTCACGGGCGACCTCGCCGATCTCGTCGGGGGTGACCGCCTCGATCCGCGCCAGCACCTCGTCCACCGACATCAGCTCGTCGTAGACCAGCTCGTTCTTCCCGATCCGCGACATGCGCGACCCGGTGTCCTCCAGCCCGAGCACGAGCCCGCCGCGCATCTGCCCCTTGCCGCGCATGATCTCGTCGGCGGTGATGCCTTCGGCCACCACCCGGGACACCTCGTCGCGGCAGATCTTGAGCACGTCGTCGATCTTCGAGGGCAGGCAGCCCACGTAGATCCCGAACTGCCCGGTGTCGGCGTAGGCCGAGGTGTAGCTGTAGGCCGAGTAGGCCAGCCCGCGCTTCTCCCTGATCTCCTGGAAGAGCCGGGAGGACATGCCGCCGCCCAGCGCGGCGTTGAGCACGCCGAGCGCGAACCTGCGGTCGTCGGTGCGGGACATGCCGGTCGTGCCGAGCACCAGGTTGGCCTGCTCGGTCGGCCGGTCCAGCACCCTGACCCCGGAACGGGTCTCGGCGCCCGGCCCGCTGGTGCGCGGCGGGGCGAACTCGTAGGGGCCCTCCAGCGCGCCCGCCCGCTCGTACGCGCGGGCGACCAGCTCGACGACCTCCTCGTGCCGCACGTTCCCCGCCACCGACACCACCGTGGTACGCGGCCGGTAGTACCGGTGGTAGTACTCGGCGATGCGCTCGCGGCCCAGGGCGTTGATCGAGTCGACCGTGCCCAGGATGGGCCGGCCGATCGGCGAGTCACCGTAGAGCGCGGCGGCGAACTGCTCGTGCACCACGTCGGACGGGTCGTCGTCGTGCATGGCGATCTCTTCCAGGATCACCCCGCGCTCGGACTCGACGTCCTCCTCGGTGACCAGCGAGCTGGTCACCACGTCGGCGAGCACGTCGACCGCCACGGGCAGGTCCTCGTCGAGGACCCGCGCGTAGTAGCAGGTGTACTCCTTGGCGGTGAAGGCGTTGATCTCGCCGCCGATGCCCTCGATGGAGGCCGAGATCTCCATCGCGTCCCGCGTGGGCGTGCCCTTGAACAGCAGGTGTTCGAGGAAGTGGGTGGCCCCCATGTGCTCGGGGGCCTCGTCACGCGAGCCGATGCCGACCCACATGCCGACCGCGACGCTACGCACGGTCGGCATGGTCTCGGTCACCACACGGAGCCCGCCCGGCAGGACGGTGCGCCTGACGACCCCGGCTCCGTCCTTTCCGGGGTGCAGCGTGGTGGTCATCACGAGGCCTCCTGCTTCGGGGGTGCCGAGAACTGTGGTTGCCCGGTCACGAGTTGCGGTCGTCGCCCTCGTTGGGGCGGCTGGTGCGCACGCGGGTCCGGGTGCGGCGCGGCCGCTCCGGCTTGTCCTCGGCGGCGGCGGAGTCGGCCTCGGGCGCGGGAGCCTCGCCGTCCTCGTCGCCGGTCGCGGCCTTGGCCTCCTTCTCGGCGGCCTCCTTCTCGATGACCTCGACGGGCACGAGGGAGAGCTTGCCCCGGCCGTCGATCTCGGCGATCTCGACCTGGATCTTCTCGCCGACGCCCATGACGTCCTCGACGTTCTCGATGCGCTTGCCGCCGTGCAGCTTGCGGATCTGGGAGACGTGCAGCAGGCCGTCCTTGCCGGGCATGAGCGAGACGAACGCGCCGAAGGCCGCGATCTTGACGACCGTGCCCAGGTAACGCTCGCCGACCTCGGGCATGTGCGGGTTCGCGATGCTGTTGATCGCCGACCGGGCCGCCTCGGCGGAGGGCCCGTCGGTGGCGCCGATGTAGATCGTGCCGTCGTCCTCGATGGTGATCTCGGCGCCCGTGTCGTCCTGGATCTGGTTGATCATCTTGCCCTTCGGGCCGATGACCTCGCCGATCTTGTCGACCGGAACCTTGATCGTGATGATGCGCGGCGCGGTCGGGTTCATCTCCGCCGGGGAGTCGATCGCCTCCTGCATCACGTCGAGGATCGCCAGACGGGCGCCCTTGGCCTGCTTCAGCGCGGCGGCCAGCACGGAGGCGGGGATGCCGTCGAGCTTGGTGTCGAGCTGCAGGGCGGTGATGACGTCCTTGGTGCCGGCGACCTTGAAGTCCATGTCGCCCATGGCGTCCTCGGCGCCGAGGATGTCGGTCAGCGTGACGTAGCTGCCGCCCTCGCTGATCAGGCCCATCGCGATGCCGGCGACCATCTCCCTGAGCGGCACACCGGCGTCCAGCAGCGCCATCGTGGAGGCGCAGACCGAGCCCATCGAGGTCGAGCCGTTGGAGCCCAGGGCCTCGGAGACCTGGCGGATGGCGTACGGGAACTCCTCGCGCGAGGGCAGCACCGGGATGAGCGCCCGCTCGGCCAGCGCGCCGTGACCGATCTCACGGCGCTTGGGCGAGCCCACGCGGCCCGTCTCACCGGTGGAGTACGGCGGGAAGTTGTAGTTGTGCATGTAGCGCTTGGTCCGCTCGGGGTTGAGCGTGTCGATGTTCTGCTCCATGCGCAGCATGTTCAGCGTGGTGATGCCCAGGATCTGGGTCTCGCCGCGCTCGAACAGGGACGAGCCGTGCACCCGGGGCACCACGTGGACCTCGGCCGACAGGGCGCGGATGTCCTTGGTGCCACGGCCGTCGATGCGGACGCCGTCCTTGACGACCCGCTCGCGCATGAGCTTCTTCATCACCGAGCGGAACGCGGCGGAGATCTCCTTCTCGCGCCCCTCGAACTCGGGCAGCAGCCGCTCGCCGGCCAGCGCCTTGACCTTGTCGAGCTCGCTCTCGCGCTCCTGCTTGCCGGCGATGGTCAGCGCGGCGGCCAGCTCGGTCTTGATCGCGGCCTCGACCGCGTTGTAGACGTCGTCCTGGTAGTCGAGGAAGACCGGGTACTCGGTGGTCTCCTTGGCGGCGACCTGCGCGATGCGGGACTGCGCCTCGCACAGCACCTTGATGAACGGCTTGGCGGCCTCAAGGCCCTGCGCGACGGTCTCCTCGGTCGGCGCGACCGCGCCCTCGGCGACCAGCTTGAGCGTGTCCTTGGTGGACTCGGCCTCGACCATCATGATCGCGACGTCGCCGTCGTCGAGCACGCGGCCCGCCACGACCATGTCGAACGTGGCCCGCTCCAGCTCGGGGTGCGTCGGGAAGGCCACCCACTGGCCCTCGATCAGCGCGACCCGCACGCCGCCGATCGGGCCGGAGAACGGCAGCCCGGCGAGCTGCGTGGACAGCGAGGCGGCGTTGATGGCGACCACGTCGTAGAGGTGGTCGGGGTTGAGCGCCATGACCGTGGCGACGACCTGGATCTCGTTGCGCAGACCCTTGACGAACGACGGGCGCAGCGGCCGGTCGATCAGGCGGCAGGTCAGGATCGCGTCCTCGGACGGACGGCCCTCACGGCGGAAGAACGAGCCGGGGATGCGGCCCGCGGCGTACATGCGCTCCTCGACGTCGACCGTGAGCGGGAAGAAGTCGAAGTTCTCCTTGGGAGCCTTGGACGCGGTGGTGGCCGAGAGCACCATCGTGTCGTTGTCGAGATAGGCGACGGCGGAACCCGCCGCCTGGCGCGCGAGACGGCCGGTCTCGAACCGGACCGTGCGCGTGCCGAAAGAGCCGTTGTCAATGACGGCTTCAGCGGTGTGGACACCCTCCACGGGGGACCTCCTTGTGGTCGGTCACCCGCGCCCTCTTTTCTCACCGGCACCCTCGTGCCTATGAAAGGACCCGCTCGTCAGATTGCCGCCCATCCGTCGTGCCCGGCGGCACGGTGGCGGCGATCCATCAGCGCGTCTCCCCATAGAAGGTGCAGCGCCGGTCTTCGATCGAAGCGCCCGGTCGTTCTTACCGGAAGCCACTACCGAGGACCGGCCCGCAGGCGTCGCGGGTCGCATGGTGCTGAATCGGACGCGGGGGCTGTGTGTCTCGGATATTCAGTTGTACGCCGACGGCGCGGCGGCTCGCCGCCACGACGCGCCGGTCGTGTGTGCCCCTACCCACATGGGCGGAGCCATATGAGAAGGGAGCGGCGTCCTACGCCGCTCCCTTTCATGTTATCGGCGCAGACCGAGTCGCTCGATGAGCGAACGGTAACGCTGGATGTCGACCTTCTGCAGGTACTTCAGCAGACGACGCCGGCGACCGACGAGCAGAAGCAGGCCACGACGGCTGTGGTGGTCGTGCTTGTGCGTCTTCAGGTGCTCGGTGAGCTCGCTGATGCGCTTGCTGAGCAGCGCGATCTGCACCTCGGGCGAACCGGTGTCGCCTTCGGTCGTCGCGTACTCGCCGATGATGGTCTTCTTGGCAGCGGTGTCGAGGGACACGGCTCTCCTTCGATCTACGGACACGCGCGAATGAGATGAGAGTGCGAACGACCGTGCGTGCCTACAGTCGCCGCGTGAAGGCCGTCATGAGCAGCGCAGAGCGCCACCGTTACAGAGCCGACATGCAAGGTTACCATCGGAGTCAAGCGTTTCACGCCCGCGACTGCTGACGTCGCCGCCCGGTGTCACGACGTGATGTGGCGGGCGGCGTCGACGTCGGCGTGGATCTGGTCGATCAGCGCCTCGATCGACTCGAAACGGGTGTTGCCCCTCAGCCGGGCGGCGAACTCCACCGCCACGTGCACCCCGTAGAGCTCCAGGTCGTCGCGGTCGAGCGCGTACGCCTCCACTGTACGCGGCACGCCCTCGAACGTCGGGTTCGTCCCCACCGAGATCGCCGCCGGCCATCGCTCGCCCTCGTACGGCGCGGGCAGGTTGGCCACCGGGACGCACTCCAGCCACCCCGCGTAGACCCCGTCGGCCGGGATGGCCGTCTGCTGCGGCGTCTCGACGTTGGCCGTCGGGAAGCCGAGCTGCCGCCCCCGCTGGTAGCCGCGCACCACCACGCCCTCCACCCGATGCGGACGGCCCAGCTCGGCGGCGGCCCCCTCGACGTCACCGGCGACGATCAGCTCGCGGGCGGAGGTCGAGGAGACGCCGTCGAGCAGGGGCACCACCTCGACCTCGAAGTCGTACTTGTCGCCCAGCGTGCGCAGCGTCTCGACGTCGCCGACGGCGTGGTGCCCGAACGTGAAGTCCGCCCCGACCACGACCACCGCCGCTCCGAGGCGCTCGCTCAGCATGCCCTGGGCGAAGTCGTCGGGGCTCGTCCGGGACAGGTCGAGGGTGAACTCCACCACCTCGACGTCGTCGATGCCCAGCTCGGCCAGCAGCTCGGCGCGCCGCTTGAGCGTGGTCAGCCGCGCCCGCCGGGTGCCCGGCAGCACCACCTCGTCGGGATGCGGCTCGAACGTGACCGCCACGCTGCGCGCCCCCCGCTCGCGGGCCAGCTCGACCGTCCGCTCGATCACTTTGCGATGCCCGCGATGGACCCCGTCGTACACGCCGATGGTCACCACAGACCTTCTCGAACCCCGCACGCTAGGCCCCATTCGTTCGTGGCAGATCAATCCGAGACAAGCCTGCCATGCACCTCCCGCTCACCTCCAATCGAGGGGCGGAGCGCGGTATTCCCGCAAGTAGGATGAGCCATCATGCCTCGATACGCGCTCCTGATCCTGCCCGCCTTCAACCGGGTCTACGGTGAGAGCTCCCCACGCCTGACCAGGGGCGAGCTGGCCGTCTTCAGCGACCACGCCATCGAGAACACCGTGCTGAGCAGCGCGGAGACCACCATCGGCGGCGTCCCGTACATCACGTTCGAGACCGCCGAGCCGCTCTCCGAGCCCGACGTCGCGCTGCTGTCCAACCTCTCCTCCGTCTACGCGGTCTTCGGCGTCGAGGGCGACCTGCTGCGCCCGCTGGCCATGCGCCCCCTCGACCGGCTGAGCAGCGACCTGCTGACCATCCAGAAATACGCCGGCAAGACCAACGAACACTTCACCAAGCTGCTGCTCAACGTCACCGTGCTCGCCTCCGACCGGCCCATGTCCGGCAGGTTGTCGGTGTTCGACCCGATGTGCGGCCGCGGCACCACCCTCAACCAGGCCCTCATGTACGGCTACGACGCCTACGGCCTCGACGTCGACGTCAAGGACTTCGAGGCGTACACGACGTTCATCAAGACCTGGCTGCGCAACAAGCGGCTCAAGCACACCGCCGAGACCGTGCCGGTGCGGCGGGCGCGGGCGCTGGTGGGGCGGCGGCTCAACGTCACGTTCGGGCTGTCGAAGGAGGCCGTCAAGGCGGGCGACGTGCAGCAGCTCGCCGTGGTCAACGCCGACACGCTCAAGAGCCGCGAGTTCTTCAAGCCCCGCACGTTCGACGTCGTCGTGACCGACGCCCCCTACGGCGTCCAGCACGGCAGCAAGGGCGGCGGCGGCCTGTCCCGCAGCCCGCTCGAGCTGCTGAGGCAGGCCGTGCCGGTCTGGGCCGAGCTGTTGCGCCCCGGCGGCGCGATGGGCATCTCCTGGAACACCTACGGCGGCAAGAGCGCCGAGCTGGCCGCGATCCTCACCGGCGCCGGCCTGGAGGTCATGGACTACCCCGACTTCGAGCACTGGGTCGACCAGGCGATCGTCCGCGACATCCTGGTCGCCCGCAAACCCGCCTGACGACGGGCCCGCGGGCCGGCCGCGAACACGGCGGGCCCTGGCCGCGAACACGGCCGGCCCGGCGGCGGCGCTCAGCCCGCGAACACGGCCAGCGGCTTGGCGATCCGGCCCTGCTCCTCCACCAGCGCCAGCAGCTCGCCCTCCGGCCCGAACACGCCGATCGGCCCGGCTCCGAGCCCGACCGCGGGCAGCCGGCCGCCGTGGCCGATCACGCGCGCCTCCTCGGCGGTCACGTCCCGGCGCGGGAACGCCGCCGAGACCGCCTCGCCGATGGGCAGCACCACGCACTCCTCGGCGAGCTGGTCGATGCTCCGGGCCAGCGACAGGTCGTAGGGGCCGACCCGGGTCCGGCGCAGGCTCGTCAGGTGGCCGCCGACGCCGAGCGCGGCCCCCAGGTCGCGGGCCAGGGCCCGGATGTAGGTGCCGCTGGAGCAGGTGACGACCGCGTCGACGTCCATGACGTCGCCGGCGGCCCTGATGTCGAGCACGTCGAAGCCGTACACGGTCACGGGCCGGGCCGCGAGCGCGACCTCCTCGCCCGCGCGGGCCATCTTGTACGCCCGCTGCCCGTTGACCTTGATGGCGCTGACCTGCGGCGGCACCTGCATGATGGCGCCGGTGAGCGCCTCGACGCCCTTGTGCACCTCGGCCGCGCCCACCTCCGCCGCCGACGCCGTGGCCACGGTCTCGCCCTCGGCGTCGTCGGTGTTGGTGGACACGCCCAGCCGGATCGTGGCCTCGTAGACCTTCTCGGTCAGCGCCAGGTGCCCGAGCAGCCGGGTCGCCTTCTCCACCCCGATCACCAGCACGCCCGTGGCCATCGGGTCGAGCGTGCCGGCGTGCCCGACGCGGCGGGTGCCCGCGATGCGCCGCATCTTGGCCACCACGTCGTGCGAGGTCCACTCGCCCGGCTTGTCGACGATGATCAGACCGCTCTCGGCCATCCAGCCTTCCCCAGCTCTCGTCTGAACTTGGCCATGGTCTCCTCCACGCTGTCGTAGGAGGTGAACCCGGCCGCGTTGTGATGCCCGCCGCCGCCCAGCGCGGCGCACACGGCCGCCACGTCGACCCCGCCCTTGGACCTGGTCGACACCTGCCAGTCGCCGTGGTCGTCCTCCTTGAGCACGACCGCGACCTCGGCCTCGTCGGTGCGCCGGACGATGTCGATCATGCCCTCGATCTCCGAGTACGGCAGCCCGTACGCGGCCCGGTCGACCCGCGGCACGTACGTCCAGACCATCGAGCCCTCCAGCTGCACCCGGTCGAGCGCCCTGGCCAGCACCTTGAGGTAGCCGAACGGCGAACGGTCCCACAGCTCGCGGGCGATCTCGTCGGTGTGCAGGCCCGTGGCCACCAGCCGGGACGCCATCCGGTGCACGGCCGGCGTGGTCGAGGCGTAGCGGAAGGAGCCCGTGTCGGTCACCAGGCCGGTGTACAGGCAGGTGGCGATGTCCCGGTCGAGGCTGCCGCCGAGCCGGTAGATGAGCTGCTCGGCCAGCATGGCCGTGGCCGCCGCCTGCGGGTCGATGAGGCTGTGCGTGCCGAACCCGGCGTTGGACGGGTGGTGGTCGATCACGATGACCTCCTCCGCCCTGGCCGCGTTGGGGCTGAGCAGGCCCAGCCGCTCGAACGTGGAGGAGTCGAAGGTGATCATCAACGCCGGCGCCTCGGGGTAGTCGGCCGGCGGGCACAACATCTCCTGCCCCGGCAGGAACCGCAGGATCCGCGGGACCGCGAAGTACTGGTCACCGAAGGAGGCCACGACCCGCTTGCCGATCGAGCGCAGCACGTAACCGACGGCCAGCATCGAGCCGAGCGCGTCGCCGTCGGGCGACACGTGACAGGCCAGGGCGACCTCGTCGACCTGGCCGATGAGCTGGACCGCGCGCTCCCAGGAGGCCTCGGGGATCCCCGTGGCCTCCTGGGAGGGCTGCTCGGCTCGGGCGCGCACGTGCGACGTCACGCCTGGTCGTCCTCACCCTCATCGGGCTTCTTGTAGGGGTCGGCCTCGCCGGCGTAGGCCGCGCCCTCGGCCCGGCGCGCCACCTCGGCGTCCCGCGCTCTGGCGGCGTTGATCAGGTCGTCGAGCTGGCGGGCGCTGTCGGGCAGCGGGTCGTGCCGGAACGTCAGCGTCGGGGTGAAGCGCACGCCGGTCTGGCGGCCCACCTCGGCGCGGATGATGCCCTTGGCGCTCTCGAGGGCGGCCGCGCTGTCGGACCGCTCGGCGTCGGAGCCGAACACCGTGTAGAACACCGTCGCCTCACGCAGGTCAGCCGTGATCCGCGTGTCGGTCACGGTGACGAAGCCCAGGCGCGGGTCCTTGATCCGGCGCTCCAGCATCTCGGCGACGATCTGCTGGATGCGGTCGGCGAGCTTGCGCGCTCGTGCGGCATCCACCATGTTCGCTCCCCCTCACGCACGACCTGGCCGTGCTGTCGTTCAATCTTCGTCGTTGTAGAGGCGCTGTCTGGCTGACAGCAACTCGATTTCAGGGCGGAAGGCCACCATCCGCTCGCAGGCGTCCATCACCTCTTTGCAGTTACCCGCAGAGGCGGAGATCACCGCGACGCCCACCTCGCACCTGCGATGCAGGTCAAGGTGACCGGTCTCGGCCACCGCGATGGACGGGTAACGTCGCTGCAGCTCGGCGATCAGAGGCCGGACGACAGAGCGCTTCTGCTTCAGCGAACGCACGTCGCCGAGCAGGATGTCCAGGGTCAGAGCACCCACATACATCGTGTGAAACCACCGCTTGGCCTGGTGGGGTGGAAGCACGACCGGTCCACTGCGGTGGGAAGGGGGCCCGGACGTGCGAGAGGCGCCCGGCGGAGGTTCCGCCGGGCGCCCGGCCGCTGGTCAGGCCCGCGGCTTCTCCCGCATCTCGAACGTCTCGATCGTGTCGTCGATCCGGATGTCGTTGTAACCGACACCGATGCCGCACTCGAAGCCCTCACGGACCTCGGTCGCGTCATCCTTGAAGCGACGCAGGGACGAGACGGTCAGGTTGTCGGCGATGACGACGCCATCGCGGATCACCCTGGCCTTGCTGTTGCGGACGATCGTGCCGGAGCGGACCAGCGAACCGGCGACGTTGCCGATCTTCGGCACCTTGAAGACCTCGCGGACTTCGGCGGTGCCCATCTGGACCTCTTCGAACTCGGGCTTGAGCATGCCCTTGAGCGCCGCTTCGATCTCCTCGATCGCCTGGTAGATGACCGAGTAGTAGCGGATGTCGACGCCCTCGCGCTCGGCCAGGTCGCGCGCCCGAGGCTCCGGGCGGACGTTGAAGCCGATGATGACCGCGTTGTCGTCGGCGACGGCCAGGTTGACGTCGTACTCGGTGATGGCGCCGACCGCGCGGTGCAGGACACGGAGCCTGACCTCGTCGCCGACGTCGATCTTGAGCAGGGCGTCTTCCAGGGCCTCCACCGAACCGGACACGTCACCCTTGATGATGAGCTTGAGCTCGTCGACGCGACCCTTCTCGAGGTTGCTGAACAGCTCCTCGAGGGTGAGGCGGCGGCTCGACTTCGCCATGTCGGCGCTGCGCTTGCGCGCCGCGCGCTGCTGGGCGATCTGGCGGGCCATGCGGTCGTCGGTGACGACGATGAAGTTGTCACCGGCGCCGGGAACGGCCGTCAGACCCATCACCAGGACCGGACGCGACGGCGTGGCCTCTTCGACCGCGTCGCCGTTGTCGTCGAGCATCGCGCGGACGCGGCCGAAGGCCTCGCCACACACGATCGAGTCGCCCACGCGCAGCGTGCCGCGCTGGACCAGGACGGTCGCGACGGGGCCGCGGCCCTTGTCGAGGTGGGCCTCGATCGCGATGCCCTGGGCGTCCATCGTCGGGTTGGCCCGCAGGTCGAGCTCGGCGTCGGCGGTGAGCAGGATCGCCTCGAGGAGGTTGTCGATGCCCGTGCCGTTCTTCGCCGAGATGTCGACGAACAGGGTCGAGCCGCCGTACTCCTCGGCGACCAGGCCGTACTCGGTGAGCTGGGCGCGGACCTTGTTGGGGTCGGCACCCTCCTTGTCGACCTTGTTCACCGCGACCACGACCGGCACGTCGGCCGCCTGGGCGTGGTTGAGCGCCTCGATCGTCTGCGGCTTCACACCGTCGTCGGCCGCGACCACCAGCACCGCGATGTCGGTGGACTTGGCGCCTCGGGCACGCATGGCGGTGAACGCCTCGTGACCCGGGGTGTCGATGAAGGTGATCTTCCGGTCTTCGCCCTCGTGCACCGCGGGGACCTGGTAGGCACCGATGTGCTGGGTGATGCCACCGGCCTCGCGCGCCACCACGTTGGTCTTGCGGATGGCGTCGAGCAGCTTGGTCTTACCGTGGTCGACGTGACCCATGACGGTCACGACCGGCGGACGCGCGGCCAGGTCGGCCTCGTCGCCCTCGTCCTCGCCGAACTCGATGTCGAAGGCCTCGAGAAGCTCGCGGTCCTCCTCCTCCGGGCTGACGACCTGGATGTTGTAGTCGAGCTCGGCGCCGAGGAGCTGCAACGTCTCCTCGTTGACCGACTGGGTCGCGGTCACCATCTCGCCGAGGTGCAGCATGATCTGCACGAGCGAGGCGGGGTTCGCGCCGATGCGGTCGGCGAAGTCGGACAGCGACGCGCCGCGCGGCAGGCGGATCGTCGCGCCGTTGCCGCGAGCGACCTGCACACCGCCGATCGCCGGCGCCGACATGTTGTCGAACTCCTGGCGCCTCTGACGCTTGCTCTTACGACCACGCGCGGGACGGCCACCGGGACGCCCGAACGCGCCCGCCGTGCCACCGCCGCGACCGCGGCCGCCGCCACCCGGGCGACCGCCGAAGCCACCGCCGCCGCCACCGGGACCACCGGTGCCGGTACGGGGACCGGCGCCGCCGCCACCGGGACGACCGGCGAAGCCGCCGCCACCACCGGGACGACCGCCGCCACCGCCGGGACGGCCACCGCCGCCACCGCCGCCGGGACGACCGCCACCGCCGCCACCACCGGGACGCGGGCCACCGCCCGGACCGGCAGGACGACCCTGCGGCATCATCATCGGGTTGGGACGCGGCCCACCGGGACGCGGACCACCGGCGCCGGGACCCGGACGCGGACCGGCCGCACCGGGCGGACCGGGACGCGGACCCGCGGGACGCGGACCGGCCTCGCCGCCGCCACCGGGACGCGGCGGACGGGGGCCCGCGCCGTCACGCGGCGGACCCTCACGACGCTCGCGCTGACCGGGGCCACCACCGTCGCGGTTGCCGCCGGGACGCGGCGGACGCGACTGGCCCATGCCACTGGCGTTGGACGAGAACGGGTTGTTACCCGGACGCGGGCCACGCGGACCCGGCTTGGGACCGGGACCAGGACGCGGGCCGCCGCCTGCGGGCGCACCCGGACGCGGAGCCTGCTGCTGACCGCCACCGCCGCCACCGGAAGGCTGCCCGGGACGCGGCGCCGGACCGGGCTTGGGACCCGGACGGGCGGCGGGACCCGGACGCGGCCCCGGAGTCGGACGCGCGGGCGCGCCGGAACCGGCCGCGCTCTCGAAGCGGGCCTGCGGAGCCCCGGAGGCCTCGCCGCGCGCAGCCTCGGGCTGCTGCTGCGGCTGGTGGGGCATCGGCACCGGCGGACGCGGCTGCGCGCCGCCCGCGGGAGCCGCGGGGCCGGGACGCGGGCCGGGCCTCGGAGCCGGGCCAGGACGCGGAGGGGTAGGGGTCGGCGCCTCCGCGGCGCCGTTGCCGGCCTGGTGTTCTGCCGGACGGGGCGCAGCCTTGGGCGGCTGCGGCCTGTTGGACGACGAACCGCCGCCCCTGGAGGGCCCACCCTTCGATGCGCCCAGAGCTTCGGTGAGCCTGCGGACCACCGGCGCCTCGATGGTCGAGGACGCCGAACGGACGAACTCTCCCATCTCTTGGAGCTTGGCCATGACGACCTTGCTCTCTACGCCGAACTCCTTAGCGAGCTCGTATACCCGGACCTTCGCCACTGCACTCCCTTACTCGGCCCGGGAGGCTGGCTGTGCCGTCCGGACCGTCGTTAACTTGACGTCTTCATCGCCGCGTGCTCATCAGGCGCTCATAGCAATCTGACTCCGCCCATCAACTCGGCGTCCTACATGACATTTCGTGATTCCTCCTCCAGGTGTGCCCGCACACGCGAGACGTCAAGCGGCCCCGGCACGCGGAACGCGCGCGGGAACGCTCGGCGACGCTCGGCGAGCTCCAGACAGCTCAAGGACGGATGCAGCGATGCACCGCGGCCAGAAAGCCGTCCTCGCAGATCAGGGACCAGATGGTCCTCGATCCGCACCAGGCGGAGCAGCTCGGACTTAGCCGTGCGAACCCTGCAGCCCACACAGGTGCGCTGTGGGGCCGCGTGGCCACCATATTCCAGCTTACCGTGTTGACGCATCTACGGAACCGGCGGCATCCTCGGCTTGTGTGTCAGGCCGGATGTCAATGCGCCATCCGGTGAGCCTGGCGGCAAGCCGGGCATTCTGCCCTTCCTTGCCGATGGCCAGCGAAAGCTGGTAGTCGGGGACCGTCACCCGTGCGACCCGTCCTTCGAGATCGAGAACCTCGACATGGGAAACACGGGACGGGGACAGCGCATTCCCGACGAACTGACCGGGATCCTCGGACCAGTCGATGATGTCGATCTTCTCGCCGTGCAGCTCGGTCATCACGCTGCGGACGCGCGAGCCCATCGGGCCGATGCAGGCGCCCTTGGCGTTGACGCCCGGCTTGCGCGACCGGACCGCGATCTTCGTGCGGTGGCCGGCCTCGCGGGCCACCGCGGTGATCTCCACGGTGCCGTCGGCGATCTCGGGCACCTCCAGCGCGAAGAGCTTCTTGACCAGGCCGGGGTGGGTGCGCGACAGCGTCACCGACGGCCCCTTGTGGCCCTTCTTCACCTGCACCACGTAGGCGCGGATGCGCTCGCCGTGCACGTAGTCCTCGCCCGGGACCTGCTCGGCGTGCGGCAGCACGGCCTCGATCTTGCCGAGGTCGACCAGCACCACGCGCGGGTCCTTGCCCTGCTGGATCACGCCCGAGACCAGCTCGCCCTCGCGGCTGGCGAACTCGCCGAAGTTGATCTCGTCCTCGGCGTCGCGGAGCTGCTGCAGGATGACCTGCTTGGCAGTGGTCGCGGCGATCCGGCTGAAGTTGCCCGGAGTGTCGTCGAACTCCCTGACGACGTCGCCCTCGTCGTCGAGCTCGGCCGCCCAGATCGTGACGTGGCCGCTGCCGCGGTCGAGCTCGGCGCGCGCCTTGGGCGCCGCGCCCTCGGTGCGGAAGTAGGCGATCAGCAGCGCGTCCTCGATCGCCTTGACGACCAGGTCGAAGGAGATGTCCTTCTCCCGCTCCAGGCTGCGCAGGACGCTCATGTCGATGTCCACGAGGCTTCCCCCTTAGCCTTCGTCGCCGTCGACGTCGTCGATGTCGTCGATCCGGCGGAACTCCACCTGTACCCGGCCTCGGGTCAGGTCCTGGTAATCGAGCCGGCGGGCGGAGCCGGCGACGTCGAGGTCGACGCCGCTCTCGTCCGCCGCCAGGATGCGGCCCTCCACCACGGTGCCGTCTCTCATCTCGGCCTTCACCAGCCGCTTGGCGGCACGCCGCCAGTGGCGCGGCTCGGTGAGCGGGCGGTCGACGCCCGGAGAGGAGACCTCAAGGGTGTAGGCGGCCTGCCCCATCACGTCGTCCTCGTCGAGTGCGGTGGAGACGGCCTGGCTCACGTCTGCGATGTCGTCGAGGCTCACGCCGCCGTCGCGATCGACGATCACGCGCAGCAACCGCCTCTTGCCCGCCTGGGTGACCGTGACGTCCTCCAGGTCGAGGCCCTCCGCGCCGACCACAGGCTCCAGGAGCTTCATCAGGTGGTCGCGGGATGATGCGCTGCCCATATCGACCTCCCCTATTGTCATGTCTCAGCCGGGCGGACCTCGCCACTGGCTCTCCGCCGTCTGGCTGCGCAGCCAGCGACGACAGTTGACACCCTATCTGTACGGAGGCACGGAGAGAGCGCCACTCGTCGTGGTCGAGTGGCGGAGCGTCGCCTGACGGCGTTCCCGGGCACCAGCCCGTACGATGCTATCTGCGTCCGCAGTCACCTGGAGCCGTCGCCGGCGGCGCCCCGGTCACTGGGGTCCCTCGTCACCGGGTCCGTAGTCACCGGAGGTCCAAGCCCGTGCGCCCGCGTCACCTCTCCAGGCGAGCCGTGCTGGCGGGCGGAGCGGCCGCCCTGACGGCCTGCAGCGCCTCGGGTCCGGCCGGGCCCGCGGCCCCGGCGCCCGACTCGCCCGAGACCGTCCTGCTGCGGCAGGTGGTCGCCGACAAGGAGCGCACGGTCGCCCTCTACTCGGCGCTGATCGCGGCTGGCGCCGAGTCCCTGGAGCCCTTCCGCGCCCGGCACCAGGCGCACCTGGCCGAGCTGCGCAAATACCTGCCCGCGGGCACGCCGCCCGCCTCTCCGCCCGCCTCTCCGCCGGTCTCGCCGCTTGTCTCCTCGCCGGCCTCGCCCGGCGCGTCGCCCGGCGCCACGCCGTCGAAGTCCCCCAAGCCCACGCTGTCACGGCTGCGGGACGTCGAACGCCGCGCCGCGGCGCAGCGGCCCCGTCAGCTCGCCGGCCTGTCCCCCGGCGTGGCCCAGCTCCTCGCCAGCATCGGGGCGTGCGAGGCGGTCCACGCCGTGTCGCTGCCCAAGTCGTCGTGAACGGGAACGTGATGAACGGGGTCGTGGTGAACAGCGCCGTGAGGGACAGCGTCGTGGTGGACAGCGTCGTGGTGGACGGGGACGACGTCGGGAGGCTGCGCAAGGCTCTGGCCGCCGAGCATGCCGCCGTGTTCGCCTACGGGCTCCTGGGGGCGCGTACGACCGGTTCCCTGCGGGACCTGACCGGCGCCGCGTACGAGGCCCACCGGGCCCGCCGCGACCAGCTCCGCAACCTGATCACCGGCCGCGGGGAAAAGCCGAACGAGTCGGAGCCCTCCTACGCGCTGCCGTACGTGCCCACGGGCGCCGTGCAGGCCGCCCGGCTGGCCGTGCAGCTGGAGAACGGCATCACGGCCGCCTATCTGGAGCTGGCCGCCGCCGGCGACCCCGCGCTGCGCAAGTACGCCGCCCTGGCCATGCAGGAGTCGGCGACCCGCGCCTACGCCTTCCACCCGGCACCACCCGCGGCCTTCCCGGGCATGCCGGGCAGCAGCCCGCCCCCGACGCCGCCCCCGACACCGGCGCCCTCCGGCTCCGGCGGCTGACGACACCAACGGAAGGCGGGCACGACGGCCCGTTCCCCTCACAAAGCCGGGACAGCAGACCGTCCCCGTCGCGAAGCCGAGACAGCAGACCGTCCCCCTCGCGGAGACGAACAGTGGCCCCGCCCCGTCGCCGGAGCCGGGACAACGGCCCGGCTCCGAAGGGGTGCGGGCAGCGGGCAGCGGGCGGGCAGTCGCCCGGCCCGCGGCGGTGTGGGGTCAGCGGCAGGCGGCCAGGATGCGGGTGGCGGCCTCGGCGAGGGGGATCTCCTCCTTGACGCCGGTCACCCGGTCGCGCAGCTCGATGACGCCCTGCGACAGCCCGCGCCCGATCACCACGATCGTGGGCAGCCCCAGCAGCTCGGCGTCCTTGAACTTGACGCCCGGCGAGACCTGGGCGCGGTCGTCGACGAGCACCCGCAGCCCCTGCGCCTCCAGCTCGCCGGCCAGCTCAAGGGCGGCCTCGACCTGGTTCTCCTTGCCGGTGCCGACGATGTGCACGTCGGCGGGCGCGACCTCGCGCGGCCACACCAGGCCGAGCTGGTCGTGGGCCTGCTCGGCGATGACGGCCACGGCCCGCGAGACGCCGATGCCGTAGGAGCCCATGGTGATGCGGACGGGCTTGCCGTCGGGGCCGAGCGCGTCGAGGCCCGCGGCGTCGGCGTACTTGCGGCCGAGCTGGAAGATGTGGCCGATCTCGATGCCCCGGTCGATGGACAGCGGGGAGCCGCAGCGGGGGCAGGGGTCGCCGGCGCGCACCTCGGCGGCCTCGATCGTGCCGTCGGGGACGAAGTCGCGCCCGGCGACCACGTCGGCGGCGTGCTTGCCCGGCTCGTTGGCGCCGGTGACCCAGGAGGTGCCGGTGACGACGCGGGGGTCGACGAGGTAGCGGATGCCGAGCTCGCGCAGGATCTGCGGGCCGATGTAGCCGCGGACGAGACCGGGGTGGGCGGCGAAGTCGGCGGCCTCGAAGATGGCGGGCTCGCCGGGCGCGAGCGCGGCCTCCAGGCGCTTGAAGTCGACCTCGCGGTCGCCGGGCACGCCGATGATCAGCGTCTCGACCTTGTCGGAGCCGGGGGTCGTGACCTTGACGACGACGTTCTTCAGCGTGTCGGCGGCGGTGACGGACAGGCCGTGGCGCTCGTTGACGTAGGACACCAGGGACTCGATGGTCGGGGTGTCGGGCGTGTCGAGGACCCGCATCGGCGCGGCGCCGTCGAGGTCGCGGGCGGGCGGCGCGGTGGTGGTGACGGCCTCGGCGTTGGCCGCGTAGCCGCAGGAGTGGCAGGCGACGAACGTGTCCTCGCCGGTGGGGGTCGGCGCCAGGAACTCCTCGGAGGCCGAGCCGCCCATCGCGCCCGAGGTGGCGAACACGATCTTGTACTCGATGCCGAGCCGCTCGAACGTGCGGATGTAGGTCTCGCGGTGCTGCTCGTAGGAGCGCTTGAGGCCGTCGTCGTCGAGATCGAAGGAGTAGGAGTCCTTCATGAGGAACTCGCGGCCGCGCAGGATGCCGGCCCTGGGCCTGGCCTCGTCGCGGTATTTGGTCTGGATCTGGTAGAGCGTGACCGGGTAGTCCTTGTACGAGGAGTATTCGCCCTTGACCATGTCGGTGAAGAGCTCCTCGTGCGTGGGGCCGAGGAGGTAGTCGGCGCCCTTGCGGTCCTGGAGCCGGAACAGGGTGTCACCGTATTCGGTCCAGCGGCCGGTGGCCTCGTAGTACTCGCGGGGCAGCAGGGCGGGGAAGAGCACCTCCTGGCCGCCCATCCGGTTCATCTCCTCGCGGACGATCCTGGTGACGTTCTCCAGCACCAGCTTGCCGAGGGGCAGCCACGAGTAGATGCCGGGGGCCACGCGGCGGACGTAGCCGGCGCGGACGAGGAGCTTGTGGCTCGGCACTTCCGCGTCTGCCGGGTCGTCCCGCAGGGTGCGAAGAAACAACGACGACATGCGCAGCAACACGGCTACTCCTTGCTCGGGCCTGGATCTGAAGGATTACAGGCTATCGACTCGGGGGGCCGCGCCGCGCGGCGTTAACCGGGCGCGTACGAGCGAAGGCCCGGATCACCGGGCTCACGGCGATCGGCGGCCGGTACGCCCGCTCAGGCCGAGAGGGGCAGCCAGCCGCCCACGAAGACGCCCAGGCAGACCGTGAACAGACCGGCGAAGACGGCCGAGACCGCCAGGGCGCGCACGCGGGCCCGCCGGTTCCTGCGCAGCACCACGACCAGGGCCACGGCCAGCAGCGCGACCACCGTGGCGGGGCCGGGCCAGAACGACTGCTCGCTGTCGATGAAGCCGGGGGTCGCGCGGTCGACGACGTCGGCGATCAGCAGGGCGCCGATCGCGCCCGCGGCCAGGTCGCCCCAGCGGTCCCGCCTGCGGGTGACGTAGGCGAGCAGGCCGAGGCCGACGAGCAGGCCGACCGTCCAGTTCAGCCCGGCGACGCCGCCGCCGATGACGTCGAAGCCGTCCACACCGCGCAGCGCGCCCGCGCCCATGGCCGCGACCACGGTGGACACGGCCGCCAGGAACGTCGTCAGCAGCGCCCAGCCGAACCCCGACGCGGTGGCGCCCACGACCAGCGAGAGGGTCAGGTAGGCGTACGGGTCGTAGAGCTGGCCGAACCATTCCGGGCCCTTGCCGGCGGTGAACATGCCGATCAGGCCCACGGCCAGTCCTGCCAGGAAGGCCGCCAGCACGTGGTGTTCCATGCGGCGCAGACGCCGGTCGCATTCGGCGAAGTCGGCGTACTCGATCGCGGTGTGGTTCATCTTCATTCCCTGGTCAATCCCTCCCCCGGAAATGTCTAGGGATGACCGCATCCAGATTATGTATCCATCCAAAAAAGGCAAATTTCGGTCATCCGTACCTAAGGCAAGCAATCGCTTGGTTTACCATGCTCGGGTGACCCTCTCCGATGAGCTCGGCGCCGTCGTCCGCGCCTACCTCGCCGACCGGCCGGACGCGACGTGGCAGGCGTTCGCGCGGGAGGTGGGCGTGGCGGGGCTGCTCGTCCCCGATCGGTACGGCGGCGCGGGCTGCGGCCCGGCCGAGGCGGCGGCCGTGGCCGAGGAGCTGGGACGCGCGCTGTCACCCCACCCGTTCCTGCAGTCGGCCGTGCTGGCCGTCGGGGCGCTCATGGCCGACGGGGACGAGGAGGCGCGCGCCCGGCTGCTGCCCGAGCTGGCCTCGGGGGCGGCGACGGCGACCGTCGTGCTGCCGGGCGACGGGGAGCTGACGCTGGCGGACGACCGGCTCTCGGGCGCGGTGCCGTACGCGCTGGACGGCGAGATCGTGCTCGCCTACGCCGGCGGGCACCTGGTGGAGGCCGTGCCGACGCGGCGGGCGGCGTACCCGACCATGGACGAGACCCGGCCGCTGACCTCCCTCGCCTTCGACCGCGCACCCGTACGGCGGCTGGGCCCGGGGACGTCGTGGGCCCGCGTACGCGACCTCGGGATCGCGACCCTGGCGGCCGAGCAGACCGGCGGCGCGGCACGCTGCCTGGAGATGGCCACCGAGTACGCATGCTCGCGGCGGCAGTTCGGCCGGCCGATCGGCTCCTTCCAGGCGATCAAGCACAAGCTGGCCGACGTGCTGCTGCTCGTGGAGTCCGCCCGCTCGGCGGCACGGGCCGCGGCGGCGGAGGCGGGAGCGGGGCCGGAGGGAAGGGCGGACGTCTTCGCCGCCGTCGCGGGGTCGTACTGCACGGAGGCCTACCTGACGGCGGCGGGCGAGAACATCCAGGTGCACGGCGGCATCGGGGTGACGTGGGAGCATCCGGCGCACCGGTATCTCAAACGGGCCACGTCCGACGCCCAGCTCCTGTGCCCGCCGCGGACGCACCGCGCCCGCCTGGCCCCGCACGTCTTCGGCGAGGCGTGAGACGGCTCAGCCGCCGAGCAGCTCCTCCCACGGATGGCGGGTGTTGGTGCGGCGGGTGGTGTCGAGGGCCTCGGCCAGGCGCCACAACCCCGGCCGCGCGCGCACCCGGGCCCGGCCCATGGGGTCGATCGCGCGCAGTACGAAGCGCACCCCCATCACCTCCAGCACCGCCGAGCCCGCGCCCGCGGGGCCGGCGGCCGTGAGCGGCGCGCCGCCGGCGTCGCCCACCTGGCCGGCGAGCAGCGCGGCCACCTCCGAGGCGTACGGCCCGTCGCGCCACTCGATGTGCCAGCTCCGGTCGGCGCCGCGCCACCACGTCAGGTCGCGACACGACTCGATGACGTCGGCCTCGGTCGCGAGGGCGGCCATGACCCGGCCGAAAGCCTCGTAACCGCGCGCGTCGGGGAGCGAGGGACCGTCGTCCCCGTGGTCGTGGAACGTGCCGTCCTTCGACCGCCGCAGCGCGTGCTTTCGCCTCACGAGCAACCACTCTGATCGGCGGCGCGCCCTTCCCGCAAGTCTTCGGCCCTGATACTCTCTACCAAGCGAGCGCTTGGTTCACTACTTTCGCCGGAGGCGCGATGACGTCCCTACGGATCAGCCTGGGGTACGAACTGGAGGTCCGCGGCCGCACCCGCGAGGTCGAGCGACAGGCGTTCGAGAACGTGATCGAGCAGGTCGTCCTCGGCGATCGGCTGGGGTTCGACACGGCCTGGTTCGTCGAGCACCACTTCACCAGGGGTTTCTCCCACTCCTCCGCCCCCGATCTGGTCCTCGCGGCCATCTCCCAGCGCACCGAGCGCATCCATCTCGGGCTCGGCGTGGTGCTGCTGCCGTTCCAGTCGCCCATCCGCACCGCCGAGCGCGTCGCCACCCTCGACGTGCTGAGCGGCGGCCGGGTCGAGTTCGGCACCGGACGCGGCGCCTCCCCCCTGGAGTACCAGGCCTTCCAGCGGCCGTTCGAGAAGTCGCGGCAGATCTGGGAGGACTCGCTGGAGGCCACCCTCGCCATCTGGCGCGCCGACGGCGAGCCGATCAGCAGGTCGAACGAGTTCTTCGAGATCCCCGACGTGGCCGTCTACCCCCGTCCGGTCCAGGAGCCGCACCCGCCCGTGTGGGTCGCCTCCACCTCGCTGGAGGGCTACCTGGCCGCCGCCCGGCACGGCTACAACCTGCTGGGCATGACGATGCTCAAGGGCATCGACGACGTCGCCGCCGACATCGCGAGATATCGGGAGTGCCTGGCCGAGAGCGGTTTCGACCCCGCCTCCCGGCGCGTGGCGCTGATGATCCCCTGGTTCGCCGCCCCCACCCGGGACGAGGCCACCGCCACCGCCGCCGACGCCGTCCTGTGGTACATCCGCCGCCAGGTCAACCTGGTCACCCCGCCCGACTACTACGACGCCCGGCACGCCACCCACCGTGTGCTGGGCCAGCTCGCCGCCGGGATGCCGCCGGAGGAGGCGATGGCCACCCTGCGCGAGCACCTCATGGTCGTGGTGGACGACGTCGAGGGCTCGCGCAAGGCCCTGGCCAGGATCGCCGAGGCCGGCGCCACGGACCTGATCATCCAGGCGCAGGTCGGCGGGCTGGCCCACGAGAGGGTGTGCGAGTCGATGACGCTGTTCATGAACGAGGTGGCCCGTTGACCGCCGCCCGCTGGCTGACCCGCGACGACCTCGCCTCGGCCGCACGCTCCGCCGAAGGGCTGCTGCTCGTGGCGCCCGACCTGTCCAGCGTGTTCCCGCTCGGCCCCGAGGACGCCACCGCCGCGACCGGCCTCACCGCGGCGGCGCTGCGCGCGGCCGGGGTCGGCGGGCGCGACCGGGTCGTGGTGGCGCTCGCCGACCCGTCCGTGATGTCGCAGCCGATGACCTCGCGGATGCGGTCGAGCCGGTAGTAGAGCGTGCTGCGGTGGATGCGCAGCCGCCGTGCCGCG
>NZ_JBEXYU010000056.1:0-46318 GCF_040631115.1 Nonomuraea sp. NPDC005692
ATCCAGTCCCGTAACCCACTCCCGCAGATCAGCAGCGGTTAAGTCATCTGGCATGTTTACACGCTACAGATCTCAAAGCCTCGCTGTAGTACTAGGACGCTGGTCAACAGCCGCCCATCGTCATGCCGTGCGCTGGTCGCTGATGCGCTGGAGTGTTCGGTGGGCGCAGGTCACCGAGGCATGTAGTGGTGGAGGTTATGCGCCCAGGCCGGCGGCGAGACGGGCCGCGCTATCCCGCCTCGCCCTGTGACGCCTGCTCGATCGCCATATGGGGCTCGCACGGCAGGTTGGCCACGCCCCCCGTGAAGAGGAGCGCGTGAAGGTCAGCGGGCCTGCGCTGAAGGTCCGGTCGTGCCTGAAGAATACGCACTTCGGCAGGGGTCAGTTCTATGCCGTAGGGGATGCCGTCAACCCGTAGGGCAAGGAGGTTCCCCAGGAGGATGAGGCCGTTTTCGACGTCGCCGATGGAGTTCAGCATGACCTGAAGCGCTTCGGCGTTGGTCTTGTTGATCGACGCCTGGGTCTCCCCGTAGACCTTGTTCTTGATGGCCGCTGCCCCGTACTCGCCAGCCCCGTTCGCGAGCTCCGGTCTGGCCTCACGCTTGAAGACCGCCACGAAGGCTTGCCAGACGCTGCCCCGGACGATCGGCGTGGAGTCGCGGATCTCCCCACCAAGCTCGCGGATCGCCTTCTTGACCTGGTCTAGTGCGGCGTCGTCGTCCCGTGACTCCAGATAGACGATGACGAGCGGCAAGGCCTCGTCTGAGGAGCTAAAGATGGGGGCCACCAACCGGCTCCTCAGCTGCTTGATCAGCTTCCTGAGCTGGCTGTCGGAAGGTGCTGGTGAGCCCTGCACCGGGGGGATCCTCGACACGCGACTGAGGTCAGGACCTGTGTGCCGCTTGACGACTTCCTTGTATGCATGGAAGTCGTCGGACCCGTTGTAGCTAAGGTCCAGGTGTCCCAGGCACGGGTCCCGATCTTCTGGAAGGGCGAGCAGGGGCCAATTCTCTTGCGAATCTTCAGGGGGCAGTTTGCCCATGACAGCCTCCAACAGCGTGGGAAGTGGCCCGTGCCCCTGCTACGTGGAATCTTCGCCTGCGCCGGGCTCTGCGGGGGAACTACTCGGCAAGCGTAGCCGCTTGACCGCGGCTCGGCGGGTGGCTTTCGGCCGCCGGCCGTAGCAGGCGGTCGTAGTGGTGGAGGCGTGACCGGCGAGGGCTTGGGCGGTTAGGGCCTGTCCACGATCTCGTCATCCTCGGTCGGCAGGAGAACATGGCCCTGAGGATCGAGCACGACCTCGACCGTCACTTCTCCTTAAGGTATTCATCGCGCGATAACGGCCCGAACCGTGTCTGGTCGTCAACGGTTGCAGCCGCGCGTATGTCTTTCTCTACGATGCCCTCAATACCGCGCAGGTCCGTGCCCCGTAGATCAGCTTTGTACAGGTTGGCTCCGCTCAGGTCCGCACGGCCTAGATTGGCTCCGCGCAGGTCTGCGCTGGTCAGGTCTGCGCCCTGTAGGCCCGAGCCGCGCAGTTCCACTCCGCGCAGGTCCGCGTTGGCCAGCTTCGTGCCGCGCAGGTGCGCTCCGCGCAGGTTCGCTCCGCGCAGGTTCGCTGCGCTCAGCATCGCTCCGCGCAGGTTCGCCCCGGACAGGTCCGCGCCGTGCAGATCCGTGTACGGCATGGTCGCGTCACTCAGGTTCGCGATGGCAAGATTCGCGCCGCTGAGGTTCGCATATATCGTGAACGCTCCGCGCAGGTTCGCTTTAGTCAGCTCTGCCCTCCGCAGGTCCGCCCTGAACAGGTACGAGCGACTCAGGTTCGCGCCATACAGGTCCGCGTGACGCAGGTCAGCCTCGCCCAGGAGGACGTGCGACAAGTGTTCGGCTCCAAACTCTGTGGCAGGGAAGCGCACTTGAGTGAAGTCAAGGGCAGTTTCGCTGCCGCGTGCCAGATCGACGGCGACGGTGAGTGCTGCGGCCACGTCCGCCTCTGGCCTAGAACGCGATAACTTGACCAGCTTGTCCAAGCTCTTGACGGTACAGGACGGGGGGAGTTTTTTCTGGTCAGCCGGAAGGGCGCAGACATCATGGCCACGGACGTAGGCAGACAGTACGCTGCGCACGGTGTCTCTGTCGCGTGGAGAGTCGCCGACGAGGCGCTGGAGTGCGTAGATGCCGCCCAGACGCACGTCCTGTTTCTCTGAGCCGAGCTGTTCGACGGCCTTCGTGTAGCGGTCGGTGATCTGACTTTGCTGTGCTGTCTCTACCGTGCGGGCGGTGTACCAGAGGCCGAGGGCGGTGAAGGCTACGCCGCCGATGACGACGAGGCCGGTGGCAGCCTGGATCAGGGTGTGGCGGGCGGCGTTGAGCGCTTCGATGCGCTCGGTGACGGTCATCTGCTTGCGTTCGGTCTCGGTGATCGGGGTGCGTTCGCCGGACAAGTAGCGGGCGGCGGGGCCGATCAGGAGCGCGATGACCAGGCAGATGGTGGCGCCCGCTGCCAGGGTGCCGAGGGTCCAGCGCGTCCAGGCCAGCAGCAGGGGGTTGAGGGCGGCCCAGGTTGCGGCTGCGATGCTGGCGAGGAGGAGGACGAGGCCGAGCGTTCGCAGCAGTCGTCTGCGTCGTAGCGGAGGCGGGGACGTGGCCGGTGGCGGGGGTTGCGCGGGTTCGGGGGCGGGGGCTGGCGGAGGGCTGGGCGTTGAGGTTCGGGCGGAGGCGAGGGCCGCGCCCGCCGCGCCCGCCGCAGCGGACGCAAGGATCGCGGCCAGCGCTAAGGCTGTGCGGGCCCCCCAGGAAGAATCTGCACGATTGCGGTAGCTCACTGGTCAGCTCCTGGCTGTGGGGGCCGGTTGGGCAAGCGTAGCCGTTTGACCGCGGCACGGCGGGTGGCTTTCGGCCGCCGGTCGTAGCGGGCAGTCGTGGTCGGTGAGGCGTGCCCGGCGAGGGCCTGCGCGGTGGCCAGGTCCACGCCGGCGTCGAGCAGGTCGCCGATGAACGTGCGCCGGAAGTCGTGCGGCGCGACCTTCTTCCCGGCGATCGTGGGCTCGCTCTGGGCGGCCTGTTCGAAGCGTTTGAGCAGTATCTTGCGCAGGGCCTGCCCGGTCATGTGGGCGGGCCGGCCGTCCACTCAGTCCCGACCAGACAAGCCCGAGTAGCAACACCCATCACCCCAGCATCGCCGCTGCAGCCATCGCCACCGCGAAGCCCGAGGCGAGTCTCCACAGCGCTGAGGTTCCCAGGAGACGGTGAGCGGCCGATGAGCTTCCGTTCGCGCGGTGATCGCCTCGGAGCCGAACGAGACTACAGCGACCGTCAGCATGACCGCCGCAGCCCAGAGGTTATTGCGCTCGGGACACCCACATCGCGATCACCGACGTCGCGAACGCCCCCGACCCCACTCATGATCCGTGCAGATCACCGGTGCACAGCCGCCCCTTGGAGGTATGCAAGCCATCGCATGCCCCGCCAGAACACGGGCGGCGTCGGCAGGGGTAGAGCCCCGAATCGTGCGACGGTCTGGCGTGCGGGCTGGACCCTCTCCGTGACGATCTGCCGCCCCGCGGTGCGCGTCCGGGGAGCCACCATGACGAAGGCGCGGTCGCGTACTGGCGCAGCCAGGAAGCGACGAGCCTGCTCACCACCACCTCGACATCGGCTACGCGCTCGTCATGGCACCCACGGACGTGAGCAACACCCAGGAGTCCGTGGCGCGGCGCGCGGCGTAGTACTCGCCACCCGCGTCTCTGGTCGGCCTGTGATGACTGGAGAGGCTTGATTCGCCCGCTGGCCGTCGCCACTCGTCCTCCCCTACAGGAGGCGGACGTTCTCGGCCACGTAATCGAAGCTGTCCTGTGACCGTTTGACGACGTCGAATTCGACCTCGTCACCTGCCTCCAGAACGCGACGCCCACTCGCCGCGATATCGCTGAAGTGCACAAACGCATCACGATCTGCCGGAAGGTCAGGAGAAGAGATCGCTCCCCAACCCTTCTCAGGCAGAAAGAACTTCACCGTGCCTCTAGTCATGATCGTACTCTCGCTGTCCATCTCTGAGGTCATCCTTTCGGAGGGACCGGATGACGGGCTGGTGATTCCCCACCATCAGCAAAGTGCGGCGGGCACTGCCGCACGATGCCATCACGGTGGGCGGCCTGCAAGGCGGCCTGCCCGGTCTCAGACACCCGGTACCGCATGGGGTAGCTGCCGGGGACGGGCATCTCCCAGCGGCCCCTGTCCACCAGGGTGCTCCACCAGGCGCAGCCCGGGTCGGGAACCCCGTGGTAGGGCTGCCGGTCCGGAACGACTTCGATCTGCGGGGATCGAGCGGCCGGCCGGTGTGTTCGTCGAAGAAGCGGCCACGGATCCACAGGCTCAGATGTCCGTCGTCGATGTCGGCCAGCGTGCGGATCAGGGCCATTTCGGCACGGCTCCGTGAGCCGTCGTCGTGGCCCGCCTGGTGCGCGGCCGCCGTGTGCGTGTCCCGGGCCCGGCACGCGGGGCAGCACCGCTCGAAGGTCAGCCGTCGCTGCTCGGTGCAGGCATCCAGCGCTTCGCCGCAGACCTGACAGGGCGCGAGGTCGGTGTCAGGCACGTTCACCTTCTCTTCAAGATGTCCATGGAGACTTGTCGTTCCGAGCGGATGCCAGCGCGAACTCAGGCTTCGGCATCGGGCTGGTCTCGCCCGCGCACCGTGTCCAGGACGTTGTCCATGCGCTGGAAGCGCACCCATTCCTGGGCTCCCGGCTCGAACAGGTGGCGGGGCATCCATTCCACGTCGCAGTGCGCGCATTCGGGCATCGTGGCCCGCCGCGGCTGGCCGTCCGGCGTGGATACGGTCATGGTTCGGGAGGTGAGGGGCTGCAGGCACTCGGGGCAGAACCCTTCGGCCACGCTCGGCTGGGCACGCGACCAGTGGTCGGGCCCGGGATTCTCGGTGTAGGGGCACGGGGGACGTCCTTTACGTCAAGACTCATGCGACTGTGCCGCAGCTGCCGCCGCGGTGTCGGTGAACAGGGGAGCGGGTGCCGCCCCCACAGGCGGTGGCTCGCCGGCCCTGGCTGCTGCCAGAGCGGGTTCCTGTTGCCCGGAGTCCGCCGGGCAGCTGGAGTCGTGGCTGGGCAGATCGTGTGGCTGCGCGCGGCCGGGGTCTGCGGTGGGGGCGTCGGCGGCCCGGCCGGGGTCGGGAGAAGGTTGCCGGGTGAGCAGTTCGGCGAGCCGATGCACGGCATGCTTGTCCATCTGAGGTTCCCGCTCAGATGGTCAGGGCCACGTTGATCACGACGGCGACGACGACGATCGCCAGCAGGGTCCAGGGCCACTGCCGCCTCTGCTTCGGCGGCGTCCAGCGGGGTTCGGTCATGTCGATCTCCTTGTCAGGTGCGGCCGTTGAGGGCCTGGACGGGACGCGTTCGCAGGGCGATCCGCGCGGGGACGAGCACCGACAGCACGCCGAGCGCCGAGGTGGCGCCGACCACTGCCAGGTAGGTCACGGGCTGGACGGTGGGCAACGGCAGCCCGGTCAGGCCGTAGGCGATCATCGTCAGCGGCAGGAGCGGCGCGGCGGTCCCGATGCCGACCGCGAGCAGGACGGTCAGCACCGACTCGGCGCGCAGCATCCGCATGACCTGGCCGTGGTCGCCCCCGACCAGGCGGAGCAGCGCGAACTCCCTGGTCCGCTCGGTGACCGCCAGGATCAGGGCGTTGGCCACCGACACCGCCAGATAGCCGAAGACCAGCAGCAGTGGAAGCAGCCCGCCGAGCATCGCGGCGGCCTCGCCCTCCTCCTGGGCAGCCCGCATGGCCGCGCCGTCGCTGACCACCAGCCCCGGATGCGCCCGTACGAGCGCGCCCAGATCGGCCGACGGGCCGGCGCGCACGAGGACGGCGTCATCACGGCTCGCCGGCACCACCGCGCGCGGCAGCGTGAGATCGCCGAAGCCCGAGCCGCGGCGGTAGATCGCCACCACTTGTGGCCGGTACGGCGTTCCGTCCCCCAGGTACAGGGTGAGCGTCGAACCGACCTTCGCCGACAGCGTGCCCGCGGCGGCCCGGCTGATCGCCACCGTGCCCGGACGCAGCCCGGCCAGCGACCCGGCCTCCACCCCCAGGTCGACAGTGCCGGCGAGCCCCGCCGGATCGACGGCCTGCGCCTGGTAGTCGAGCACCTCCGGGCTGTCGAGCAGGCGGATCGCGGCGTAGACGCGGGTGCGCACGATCGGCGTGACCGCCCGTACCTCGGGCAGTCCGGCGGCATCCGCGCGCACGCCGGGCGGCAGGCCCCACTCACCGCCGGTGAGGGTGTGCGTGGCCAGTGTGCCCCCTTCCAGATCGCGCCGGGCCGCGGCGGCGGTCGTGGCCGGCAGGCCGATCTGCAGGAGCGCGAAGCCGATCGCGAGAACCATGGGCGAGACCGTCGCGGCCAGCCGCCGTGAGTGGGCGAGGCTGTTGGCCACGGCCAGATGGCCCGCCGCCCCGTACCTCCGGCGCAGCCGTCCGGCGAGCATCCTGGTTCCCAGCCGCACGATGGGCGGTCCGAGCACGCTCAACGCGATGATCATGATCAGGCCGCGGCCGGCCGCGAGCGCCACCGCGTACACGCTGTTCCACCACAGCGGCACCAAAGACGCGGCGACACCGATGATCAGCAGCAGCACGCCCGAGGCGAGCCGGACCGCCGGCAACCGGGCCGGCTCCACCGACACCTCGGTCAGCGCCTGCGCGGGCAGCGGCCGCAGCACCCGGCGTCCGACCGCCCAGGCGGCGGCCTGCGAGACGAGCAGGCAGGCGGCGACCGCGGCCAGCATCGGGACCGGCCCCACGGAGATCTCGAAGTCATCGGGCGTCAGGCCCACCAGACGCAGCGCGTCGAGGAGCAGCGCAGCCAGCAGCCCGCCGGGCAGACACCCGAACAGGCCCGCGAGCAGCGCGACGGCGGCGGTCTCGGCGGCGATCATCCTGGTGACGTGCCGCGAGCTCGCGCCGACCGCCCGCAGCAGCGCGAGTTGGCGGCGCCTGCGGTGGGCGGTGAGCGAGAGCGCGCCGGTCAGCACCAGCCCGGCGATCACGACCACGCTGCCGATCAGCGAGGCGGCCAGCTCCTGGAGGTCGGAGCGCGCCTTCCGCACGTCGCCGAACTCGGCCCGGCCGCGCGCCTCTCCCGTGGCGATGGTGACGGAGTCGCCGAGCGCCTCCTTGAGACGCCCGGCCAGTTCCTCCGGGTCGCTGCCGGGCCGGGCCAGCACGCCGATGGCGTCGAGCGTCCGCGGCCCGCCGTACAGGCGGATGGCCTCCTCGTCGGGGAAGAGCACCAGCGGGCGGCGCAGGCCGCCGCGGACGACACCGGCCACGCGGTAGGCGGCGGCGGGAGCCGTACCGGCGACGACGGTGACGCGATCGCCCGGCCGCAGCCCGGCGGAGGCGTCCACGACGACCTGGCCGGGGCCGGGGGCGTGCCCGGCGGCGAGGGTGAACGGGGCCAGCGGCGCGGTGGACCAGCCGTGCCCGGTGGCGGCCGGCGAGCCGCCGCCGCTGACGAGATCGACCGGGAAGCCCCGGTCGGGGACGGCGGCGCGCACGCCCGGCACCGCGGCCACCCGTTCGAGCAGGGCGCTCGGCAGAGTCGTGGGCTCGGTCAGCGGCTCGGTCTCGCTCTCCCCGCCGATCGTCACCCGTACCGAGTCGGGGCCGCTCACCACGACGTCGGCGGCGGCGTACCGCTCGGCCTGGACCCCGGCGGCCAGGCCCGACTGCAGGATCAGCCCGCAGGCGGTCAGCAGCGCCGAGGCGGCGAACAGGGCGGCGAACGCGCCGGCCAGGCCCGCCTTGTCGGCTTTGAGGAGCTTCCAGATCAGGTCGGTCATGACGCGCCCAGTTGCGTCATGCGCTCGGCCACCCGCTCCGGCGTGGGCCGCAGCGCCTGGCCCGCCAGCCGCCCGTCGGCGAGGAAGACCACGCGGTGGGCGTAGGAGGCGGCGACCGGGTCGTGGGTGACCATGACGAGGGTCTGTCCGGCCTCGTCCACCAGTTCGCGCAGCAACGTCAGCACCTCGCGGGCGGTCCGCGTGTCCAGCGCGCCGGTGGGCTCGTCGGCGAAGACCACCTCGGGATCGGTGATCAGCGCCCTGGCCAGCGCCACCCGCTGCTGCTGGCCGCCGGACAGCTCGGCCGGGCGGTGGCCCAGCCGCGCGCCGAGCCCCACCCTGGACGCGATGGCCATGAGCCTCGCCTCGTCCACCGGGCGGCCGGCCAGGCGCAGCGGCAGGGTGATGTTGTCGGCGACGTCGAGCGCCTGCAGCAGGTTGTAGGCCTGGAAGACGAAGCCGATCCGCTCCCGGCGCAGCGCGGCCAGGGCCGGCTCGTCCAGCGCCGTCACCTCCACGCCGCCCAGGAGCACCCGGCCGGAGCTCGGTGTGTCGAGCCCGGCCGCGCAGTGCAGCAACGTGCTCTTGCCCGAGCCCGAGGGGCCCATCATCGCGACGAACTCGCCGTCGGCGATCTCCAGCGTGACCCCGTCGAGCGCGGTCACCTTCCCGTATGTCTTGTGGAGCTCCTCCACCCGAACCGCCAACGCAGCCCCCCATCGATCTCTCCTGGACCGCACCAAACGTAGGAGCGAGGGGTGAGGGGGCGACATCCCACCGATGGGCGTCTTGATGGTGGTGCGGGCACCACCATGCAGAATGTGCAGAATGTCGGCCATGAACGTCCTGACGACCACGCGGAACGCCGCGCTCTTCCTGTTGCGCGGGTCCGGCGCGGCGCTGCTCGCGCTGCCGCTGTTCTGGCTGGTCGTCTGCGTCGTGCTGCTGAGCCTGGCGGGGGTCGGCCTGCCCCTGATCCCGCCGGTGACGCGTCTGGTCAGGCGGTTGTCCGGGTGGCAGCGCCGCCGTCTGGGGGTGCCGGCTCCGCCGTACCTGCCGTTGGAGGGGCCACTGCCGGTACGCGTGCGCGCGGCCGTGGGCGACCCCGCCACACCGCGGGAGGTGCTCTGGCTCCTCGCGCACGGCCTCACCGGCATCGTGCTCGGCTTCCTGGCGCTCGGCCTGCCCCTGGCCGCGCTCAACGCGGCCACCCTGCCGCTGTGGTGGCGGCTCACGCCGGGCAGCCCGCCGTCGGTGCTCGGCTACGCCATCGACTCCTGGCCGCTGGCGCTGACCGGCCCGTTCGTCGCCGCGGGCTATCTGGGCGTGGCCTGCCTGGTCCTGCCGGCCGCCGCCGCCCTGTCCGGACGGCTCAGCCGCCGCCTGCTCGAACCCGTGGGCCGGGTACGGCTGGCGCAGCAGGTGGCGATGCTGACCGCGGCCAGGGCCTCGGCGCTCGAAGCCCACGCGCAGGAGCTCAGGCGCATCGAGCGCACGCTCCACGACGGCACGCAGAACCGCCTGGTCGCCGTCGTCATGCACCTCGGCATGCTCGAACGTGCCCTGACCGCCGCTCCCGACGGCACCCGGCAGCTGGCCGTACGCGCCCAGGAGGCCGCCTCCGACGCCCTGGTCAACCTGCGTGACGCCATCCGGGCCATCCATCCGCCCGTCCTCACCGAACACGGGCTCGACGGCGCGCTCACCGCGCTGGCCGCGCGCAGCCCCGTCCCCTGCGCCGTCGAGACCGCCGGCTTCCCCCGCCTGCCCGCGGCCGTCGAGGCGGCCGCCTACTTCACCGTCGCCGAAGCGCTCACCAACGTCGCCAAGCACAGCCGCGCCGGCAAGGCGGCGGTGCGCGTGCACCTGGACGGCGGCCTGCTGACCGTGGAGATCGAGGACGACGGCGTGGG
Organism: Nonomuraea sp. NPDC005692; assembly: GCF_040631115.1. Lineage (NCBI taxonomy): Bacteria > Bacillati > Actinomycetota > Actinomycetes > Streptosporangiales > Streptosporangiaceae > Nonomuraea > Nonomuraea sp. NPDC005692. Next base: position 9,779 of record NZ_JBEXYU010000056.1, read on the forward strand.
CGGCGCCGAGAGCGGCGCCGGCAGCGGCCTGACCGGAATCGACCACCGAGCCGCCGCCTTCGGCGGCCGGAGCACCCTGACGAGCCCGCCCGGCGGGCCGACCCTGTTGAAAGTGGAGTTGCCATGCGGGTTGTGATCGCCGAGGACGACGCGCTGCTGCGCGAGGGGCTGGCGCTGCTGCTGGCCGCCGAGGGCGTCGAGGTGCCGGCCGCCGTCGACAACGCCGCCGACCTGCTCGCCGCCGTCGCGGCCGAGGAGCCCGACGCGCTGATCGTGGACGTGCGGCTGCCGCCGGACTTCCGCGACGAGGGCCTGCGTGCGGCGATCGAGGCCAGGCGGGCCCGGCCCGGGCTGCCCGTGCTGGTGCTGTCCTCCTACGTCGAGGACACCTACGCCTCCGCCCTGCTCAGCGAGGGTGGCGTGGGCGTCGGCTACCTGTTGAAGGAGCGCGTCGGCAAGGTGCAGTCCTTCCTGGACGCGTTGTACCGGGTGGCCGGGGGCGGGACCGCGATCGACCCGGAGGTGATCGCCCAGCTCCTGGTCCGCCGCCGGGCCGGCGATCCCCTCCACGCATTGACCGCCCGCGAGCGGGAGGTGCTCGCGCTCATGGCCGAGGGCTTGTCCAACACCGACCTCAGCGAGCGGCTGGTGATCAGCGAGGGGGCGGTCAACAAGCACATCAGGAACATCTTCGCCAAGCTCGGCCTGCAGCCCTCCGAGAGCGGCCACCGCAGGGTCCTGGCCGTGCTCGCCCACCTCAGGGCCTGACCCGGGGCCTTGCCGCTCAGCGGGTTCCCGGCCGTCCTCCGGCGCAGAGGGCGGTGTCGAGGGCGGAGTCGAGGTGCTTGTCGGCCTCTGCCGTCAGGGCCTTCTCGGTCGCGACGACGGTGGCTGACCGGCCGTCCTCGGTGATGCCGTCGCGGGTCGAGTACCCGCCGACGTCACCAGGGTGCCCCCAGGCGAGGCCGCCGCAGCTCAGCGCGATCTTCGTCAGCCCGAGGCCGTACCCCCACCCGCGTGGGGCCCCGGGCACCGGGACGGTCTGCTTCATCTGCTCCAGCATGGCCGGCTTGAGGAGTCTGCCGCCCAGCAGCGCGCCCAGGAACCGGTTGACGTCCCGCGGTGTGCTGACCAGCTGCCCGGCTGCCCATCCGCGCGACGGATCCATCTCCGACACGTCCACCGGCTCGCCACCGGGCCTGCCGGTCCTGGACTTGTAGGCCCTGGGGTGGGCGCCCCGGATCCGCTGCTCGCCGGCATGAGGCCAGTAGGTGTCATCGAGCCCCAGCGGCCTGATGATCCGGTCGGTGATCTGCACGCCGATCGGCCGGCCGGTGACCTTCTGCACCAGCAGGCCGAGCAGGACGTACCCGGTGTTGCTGTAGCTCCAGCCGTTGCCGGGACCGAACTGCGGCTTGCGGGTCAGAGCCAGATCGACCAGGTCCCTGGGCTCGAAGTAGCGGTGCCGGGTCTCGAAGAACGTTCCCGCGATGGCCCTGCCGTGCTCCGGCAGGCCCGAGGTGTGCTGGAGCAACTGGCGGACGGTGATCAGGCGGCCGTCGTTTCCCTTGCCGCGTACCAGCCTCGGCAGGTACGTCTCGACCGGTACGTCCAGCTCCACCTTGCCCTCGCCGGCCAGTTGCAGGACGACCGCGGCGGTGAAGGTCTTGGTGGCGCTGGCGATCCGTGCCTGCCCGTTGACCGGGACCTTCGCCCGCGTGGCCAGGTCGCTGACGCCTGCGGTGTAGTCCCGGCCGCCTCCGCCCGGTTCCCTCACCGCGGCCAGCGCGCCGGCGAACTCGCCGCCGCCGACCAGTTCGTCCAGCGCTTTTTGTACAAGGTCGCCCGGCTGGTTCGGCGGAGCGGCGTCGGCGGCCGCCGGGCTCACGGTGGCCAGCGCGAGGGCCAGGACCGCCGCGGCGCTGCGGAAGGTGAGGGCAGGATGCTGAGACACGGAAAACTCCCTTGACGGCGTGATTGCGATGTCACCAGCATGTCGGCGCGGCCGGCTCGCGATCGATCCCACACGTGGGTGTCTCCGCACTACAGCCAGCGCCACCACCGCCCCCGGAACCCGCCTTCTACCGCGTCAGGGCGCCCTCCCGCTCGGCCAGCCGCCGAGCTCCTGGGCGTCCGGGTCGCGCAGTGGGCGCAGGGCGCCGGCGGCCGGGGCTGAGGCGGCGAAGCTGTAGCGACCGAGCAGGTTCAGGTTGCAGTGCTTGAGCGGCGAGCCCCTGGCGATGTCGAAGACGTTGGAGCGCCGGGTCCGCACGCCCTCGTCACAGTCAGGGGGCCGTGCACGACCGTGACCGGAATCTTGCCCTGCGTTGCGAGCGTGGCATCAGCCAGGACCGCACGCTCGGCCAGTCGTGGGGTCCAATCCGGCTGCTCTGGCCTATCCGGTGGGGCACCGTCCTCGAGCGGGTCAGGCCGCTTGTTGGTAGTCATCTGGGAGATCTCCCTTCGTTCACGGGGATCACGCGGTAGCGGGGAGAAGATGATCGGCGTGGGTTCCCTGATGGGGGTGATCAGGGAAGTCCGGAGGAGATGGCCAGGATCGCGATGGCCAGAGCCCGCCCGTGGGCGGGTGAGTGCTCCGGGTCTCCGAGCCGGATCTGGCTGTCGTGGCAGTGGAGCACCACGGCGCCATCCGGGTGCCGGGCGACGGCCTCGATGCCGGCGTCGGGCAGCGCCACGCCGTGCACCCCATCGCCGAGGTCGTCGCTCAAATCGGTCAGCTCGGGCAGCGCCAGACCGGTGGCGGCCTGGGCGGCGGCAAGCTGGCCGCGCGCCTGCTGCAGCTCCTCTCGGGTGACCTGCAGGCGGGTCTCAGCGGCGGTGACCTGGGTGGCCGCTCGGCTCCAACTCCATGATCAACAGCGACGCCATGGACCCCGGCCGGCGGGACATGCCTCTGCCGCGGCGCTGCAGCCTGCGCCAGGCGCCATGGTGCTGCGGAGTACACGCGGCACGGCACGGCACCCGGCGGCCGCCCAGCCGCGCCGACTGGATTCACGGAGCTCGGGGGTGAACGCCATCATCACCGGCGACGGCATCCAGGCGTTTACCGTCCGGCGGAAGGACCCAGCTTCTACCGCAACGGTTCAGGCCGTCGAGTGGGCCGCCGTCTGGAACGCCAGCCAGGTCCACGACGTCCTGGCGGTCATGGGGATCGACGCGCTCAGCGCGATGGATCAGCTCAAGGCCATGGGTGTCAGCCAGATCGATCGTCTCCCGTGCGGAGACGGAGAACATGCGGCGGCCCGCGGGGACGGGGCCGTGACGAAGGGACAGCAGCACGCGCCCGCCCGGGACGAGCAAGCCGGCCAGTTTGGCCATCCCCGCCACTCTAAGCGGGATTCCTCCGCTCAGGCCCATGCCACGGGCCGCAAATCAGCTGCGAGTAAACCGGGGCCGCTCGATGCCGGCGAACCGAGCCCCGCCCTGCCTGGCCGCGCGTGGCCGCCACCTCCTCGGCCGACGGCCCAGGCACCGCGATGAGCAGTTCTACATCCTGCGGCGACAACCGCCAGGATGTGGCCTCGGGCAGAGGCTGGCGCGTAGGGTCGTAGAGCTGGCCGAATACCGGCCGGAAGGGCATCGTCATGTCTCGATTGAACCTCGGTCACACCCTCTCTCCGCCGCGGCGGTCAGAGCTCGGCCGACGGCACTCTGTCGCAGGTCTGGAGCCGCACCGACAATGCTGACCAGAAATGGACCTTGCCCGCATGAGCTGAGCGCTCACCGTCTTCGCGTCCGTGGCAGCCGTCTCGGCACGGAGTGCTCGGTGAGGGCGTGCTCCACCGATCGGTTGATCGGCTCCACCACCTGAACGGTCACCCGAATCCACCGCCCACTCGGAGGATCGGGCGATCCGCGCAGAGGGCCTCCGTTGCGACGCTGGATCCCGTCGGCGAGCACCAAGGACGGAGATGGTCGAGATGCGCAACATGGTGTGGCTGGTCAGAGGGTACGTCCTGGTCAGCGTGCTGACGCTGGTCACGATGGTCGTGTTCCGGAACGACGCGGCGATGGTCCCCGACTCGGTGTGGATCCGCGGCACGCTCGTCGCCGTCGCTTCGCTGGTCACATGGTTCTTCGCGGTACGCGGGGCCAAGGGTGCGCAGACGATGCTGCTGCGGCTGCGGATCGTCACCTCGATCATGCTCGTCGCGATCGTGGTGATCATCGCGTTGCCCGGCCTGTTCCCGCTCTGGTTCAAGCTGGAGCAGGGTGTCTGCGGCCTGCTCCTGCTGCCCGTGGTCGTCCAGCTCAACCGGCGGCCGGCGGACCGGCGCTGAAGGCGTCGATCGACGAGGCGGCGCAGGAGCGCGCCGACCCGAGGGCGCCGGACGGCTTCCAGCGGCGCGGGAGTCTCGACGGCGGCGGACGGCGCTTCCAGCGGCGCGGGGGTCTCGACGGCTGCGGCTAGATTGTTCTGGGAGCAGGTGAGCGATGGACAATTGGCGGATGGCCGCGCCGGCTGGCTGGGAGCGACGGCTCCTTCCCATGGTCACCGTGGTTCCGTACGTGCTGCTGGCCGTCATGGCCGCCCTGACGATCGTCGTCAAGCACGACCAGCCGGGCTCGCTCGCCCTCGACCTCGCGCTCTGCGCGGCAGCCACGGTGTGGAAGCTCGTGCTCTTCACGCTGCACCCGCAGTGGCGCGGGCGAGTCGGCGTGATGAGCGTGTTCATCGCGGGCCTGAACCTGTTCGGGCTGGTCATGGTCGTCCGCGATCCGTGGTTCGGCGTCTACACGCCCGCGCTGTACTTCTACGCCTTCCGGATCATCGGCTGGCCGCGTGAGCTGTACTTCATCGCGGGCGTCGCGGTGGTGGCGGGCACGGCGCAGTCGGCCGGCCTGGACGTCGGCACCTGGATGGGCCTGCTGGAGTATCTGGGAGTCCTGGCCGTCAACGTCGTGCCGATGTGCCTGATGGCCTGGCTCAGCGAGGTCGGCGCACGCTACTACGCGGCGCGGGAGGCGGCGCTGCGCGAGAGCAGGGCGGCCAACGCCCGGCTGGCCGCGGCCCTGGCCGAGAACGCGGCACTCCAGGAGCGGCTGGTCGAGCAGGCTCACGAGACCGGCGTCCTGGACGAGCGGGCCCGGATGGCGCGGGAGATCCACGACATCCTGGCCCAGGGCCTGACCGGCATCGTCACGCAGTTGCAGGCGGCCGAGCAGGCGGCCGACGACCCGTCCGCGTGGCGGCGGCACCACGCGGCGGCGACCGCGCTGGCCAGGGAGAGCCTCACCGAGGCGCGGCGCTCGGTGGACGAGCTGCGCCCCGAACCCCTGGAGTCCGGCCGTCTGGCCGACGCCGTCAGCGAGGTCGCGGCCAAGTGGTCGGCACGCCACGGCCTTCCGGTCCAGGTGGCCGTCACCGGCGAGACCCGGACGATGCCCCCGCAGGCCGAGGTCGCCCTGTTACGGGTCGCGCAGGAGGCGCTGGCCAACGTCTTCAAGCACGCGTCCACCGCCACCCGCGTCGGCCTCACCCTCTCCTATATGGATCGGCAGGTGGTGCTCGACGTCCGCGACGACGGCCCCGGCTTCGACCCGGACGTGCGCGCCGGTCACGACGGGGGCTTCGGGCTGGTGGCGATGCGGCAGCGGATCGAGGCGCTGTCGGGCGCGTTGCGAATCGAATCAGAGGTGGGCGGCGGGACCGGGATCTCGGCCTGTCTGCCCGCGGACACGCCGGAGGCAGGCACATGAGTGACGCCGTCAGGCTGCTCGTGGTCGACGACCACCCTGTCGTGCGTGACGGGCTGAGCAGCATGTTCGCCCGCGATCCCGAGTTCGTCGTGGTGGGGGAGGCGTCGGACGGGGCCGAGGCCGTCCGGCTGGCCGAGGCCCTCGCACCGGACGTCATCCTGATGGACCTGCGGATGGCGGGCATGGACGGCGTCACCGCGATTCGCGAGCTGGCCACGCGCGGCGTGCCGGCCCGGGTACTGGTGCTGACGACGTACGACACCGACAGCCACGTGCTGCCCGCGATCGAGGCGGGCGCCACCGGTTACCTGCTCAAGGACGCGCCGCGCGAGGAGCTCGTCCGTGCCGTACGCTCGGCCGCGCGCGGCGAGGTCGTGCTCTCGCCGTCGGTGGCCGCCCGCCTGGTGAGCCGGCTCCGCACCCCGGCGCCTTCGACCGGGCCGTTGAGCCAGCGCGAGCTGGAGGTGTTACGGCTGGTCGCGGCCGGCCACAGCAACCGCAAGGCGGCCGTCCGGCTGTTCATCACCGAGGCCACGGTCAAGACGCACCTGCTGAACATCTACGCGAAACTCGACGTCAACGACCGCGCGTCGGCGGTGGCGGAGGCGTACAACCGTGGCCTGCTGGGGACGCCCGAGCGCCCGTAGCCCTCGCCGCCCGGCCCGTTCGGCGAACCTGTTCGGCGAGTCCCGGCCTGGGGTGGTGGGAGCGGGTCACAGACGGATCAGGTCGGCGACCTCCGCGGGAAGGCCAGGCGACGTCATGACGTGGCCTGTGCCGGGCACGACGTGTAGCACCGCGTCCGGGATAGCGACGGCCCGCACCTCGCCGTGTCCGAGATGGTAGACGTGGTCCTGGTCGCCGTGCACGGTCGTGGCCGACGGGATAATCGACGATCGAGGGGAGCAGGTTGGGGGCGAATGACGATCAAGGTGTCAAGCATCAAGCGAGGCCAGAGTGTCACCCCTCAAGCAAGACAGGACAACGGCCGGTCGGCGCGGATTGCCGAATTGTTCTTGTGGGGATCAGGTAGGGCGGCTCTGCCTCAGCCCGGCCTGGTGAGGCTCACGGGTGCGGGGGACGGTCGAGGGCGTGGACCCCGAGCAGGAGCAGGAGAAGGTAAGGCCCGCGGGTGCGGCCCACGGGCCTACCCGCGGGAAGGTACGCAGTTGCTCGGCCTTGGCCGTCCGCTCCACGTGCAAGGGCCATAACGGCGATTGCCGACCGTCCCCCGTCAGACGGACTGTTTGGGTGTTGTAGCGCCGGCTGTCCCATCGGCCCTCCGCTCCCGAACATGGCCCCAGCCCCAAAGTAGGTTCTGATCGGCCCTCCGCTCACGAAGGCCCAGCAGGTTAGCGTGGGTGATCTTGAATATGACGCAAGCGTGCGATAATCCGCCGATGCCTTCACCCGTGGATGCCGTCGTCGTCGCCGAGATCGAGGATCTGCTCGCTGTCCCCGTCGTCCGCTTGGAGGAGCTGGACGGGCACCCCTGGGTGCTCCGCGCCAACCTCGCCGACGGCTCCCCTATCATCGTCAAGCGCCCGCGTCCCGGCGGCTACGGCCTGCGTTCCGCCGCGGAGTTGATGCGCTGCGAGCGCGCCGCGTTGGAGCTGCTCGACAAGGACTTGGGCCTCGCCCACCTGGGGCCGCGGCTGCTCGCGGCGGAACCCGACACCCAGATGCTGGTGATCGAGGACCTCGGCCCACGCACCGAGCTTGCCCGTCTGTTGCGCCACAACGGCCTCACCCCGGAGCTAGACGATCGGCTCACCGATTTCGCCGCCGCCGAGGGCGAGATCGCCGCCGCCTCCGCCGGCCGCGCCGCGGACTTCGCCACGCGCCGCGCCGAGCTGGGCACCCCGGCGCAGGAACTCGGCGACGGAGAGCACGCCTGGACCGGGCTGTGGCGCACCGCGCCCGAGCGGGCCGCGGAGTTCGGTGTCCCGATGCCGGACGCAGCGGAGCGCGACCTGCGGGCCGCTGGGGCCGAACTCGCCGAGCCCGGGCCGTTCCTGGCCTTCACCAACGGCGACCCCGAGGCGAATAACTATCTCACCATGCCAGACGGCGACGGTCGGTTGATCGACTTTGAGGGGGCGGGCTTCCGCCATGCGCTCACTGCCGCGGCCGGGTTCGCCGTCCCCGGCTCACTGTGGATGGCGGTCTGCGGGGAGCGCCAGATCGCTGCGTTCCGCACTGCCCTTGGGCGCGGCATCCCCGAAGCCGAGGACGACCGGCGGTTCGGGTTCGGCCTCGCCTCGGCGGCTGTGGTCTGGACGGCGATCCGCTCCAACGAACTGCGCAAGCGGGAAGCGCGCGAGCCCGGCGACGACTCCCGGATCCAGCTGGTGGCGGGCCTGGAAGCCGGGGCGCGCACCGCGGATGCCTACGGGGTCTTCCCCCACTTCGCCGCCTGGTGCCGGTCGACGGCCGAGGTGCTGCGCCGCTGCTGGCCCGACACCGACGTGGACACTGCGGCCATTGCGCCCTACACCTGGAGGTCGCGGCCCTAGCCAAGTGCACACGGGCCGAAGCCTTCGGTGTCCTCAAATGATGATTTACCGACACCCTCTGATCGGGTTCCGCAGCCCTCCCGGAAACCGGACATCGAGCGACGAACCGTGACGTCAGATGGCCGGTTTCGCACACGAATTGACGACAGGATTTTCCGACAGAAGAATCGGGCTCCCACCCCTTCTTGAGGAGAGCTCGGTGCAGATCGTCTACTCCCGCGTCTCCACCGCGACCCAGTCTCTGCTGCGGCAGCGCCACATCCTCACCGAGGCCGGCCTTCTCGTGCGCACCGAAGGCGTCGCCGAGGGATTGCGGCCTGCCGACGGCGTCCTCCTCTTCGAGGACCCCGCCACCACCTCCAAGATCCCCGCCCTTGACCGGCCCGCGTTCGGCAAGATCGCCGCAAAGGCGCACCCCGGCGACACCCTGACGGTCTCGGAGCTGTTCCGGCTCTGCCGCGACCTGCTCGACATCCACGCCGTCCGCAACTGGTGCCAGGCCCGCGGCGTCGCCCTGCGCGTCCTGTCCGGGCCGCTGTCGAACTTCCACGATCTGGCCGCAGGCGACGCCACCACCGCCGTCATCATCAACGTGATCACCGCCGTCGGCCAGTTTCAGCGTGACATCCAGAACGAGCTCACCGTCGAGGGGATCGCCGCCGCCGAGGCCGAAGGCCGCTACCGCGGCCGCCCGCCCGCGCTGGACGGTGACCGGCGCGAGGACGTACGGGCAGCCTTCGGCGAGGGCACCTCGATCGCGGCCCTGGCACGGGCTCATGGGGTAAGCCGGGCGGCCGTGCGAACCGCCCTGGCCGACCTGCTACCCGGCCAGGGCGTCCCGCCCCGGCCATCGGCGTAATCACGGGAGGGACTGTCTAGAGAACGGTGTTTCTCGATCTTGATTAGTTATCGGGTTGTCGGGGTCAGGTGGCCTTCGAAGGTGATAGCGAAGGCGTTCAGAGCGGCTTTCCAGCGGGTGATCCAGCGTTTGCGGCCCTTGCCGGTCGGGTCCAGGCTCATGATCGCCATGTAGACGCACTTGAGCGCGGCCTGCTCGTTCGGGAAGTGGCCACGGGCCTTGACCGCCCGCCGAATACGCGCGTTGACCGACTCGATGGCATTGGTCAAGCAGATCACCCGGCGGATCTCGGTGTCGAAATTGAGGAAAGGCACGAACTCGGCCCAGGCGTCCTCCCACAACTTCACGATCGCCGGATACCTGCCACCCCACGTCTCGGCGAACTCCAGGAACCGCTCCAGCGCGGCGGCCTCGGTCGGAGCGGTGTAGACCGGCCGGAGCGCCTTGGCGATGACGTCCCAGTGCTGGCGAGCGGCATACCGGAACGAGGCGCGCAGCAGGTGAACGACGCAGGTCTGCACGACGGCCTGAGGCCAGACGGTCTCGATGGCCTGCGGCAGGCCCTTGAGGCCGTCGCAGACCACCATCAGCGCATCGGCCACGCCGCGGTTCTTGATCTCGGTCAGCACGTGCAGCCAGAACTTTGCGCCCTCGCCGCCGTCGCCGGCCCACAGCCCGAGGATGTCGCGCTCGCCGTCCATGGTGACGGCCATGGCCACGTAGATGGGCCGGTTGGCGACCTGGCCGTCGCGCAACTTCACGTGGATGGCGTCGATGAAGATCACCGGGTAGACCAGGTCGAGCGGCCGGTTCTGCCACTCTGCCATCCCCTCCAGCACCTTGTCGGTGATGGCAGAGATGGTCTGCTTGGACACCTCGGCGCCGTAGACCTCGGCCAGGTGCGCGGAGATCTCCCCGGTGGTCAGGCCCTTGGCGGCCAGCGAGATGACCATCTCATCGACCCCGGACAGGCGCCGCTGCCGCTTGCGGACGATCTTCGGTTCGAAGCTGCCGTCCCGGTCCCGCGGCACGGTGATCTCCACGGGCCCGACGTCGGTGATGACGGTCTTGGATCGGCTGCCGTTGCGGTGTTACCGGTCTCGTTGCCAGAGCGTTCGTGCTTGTCGTGGCCGAGATGGTCGGTGATCTCGCCCTCAAGCGCGGACTCCAGCACCAGCTTGGTCAACCGGCCCAGCAGCCCGTTCTCACCGACCAGTTCCATGCCCTCGGCCCGGGCCTGATCGACGAGCCGGGCCACCAGCTCCCTGTCCGTCGAGTCCTCCGGCTTCTTGCGCGCCACCGCGGCGTCCTCCAGGTCGATCTCCGTCGATGCCTGGATCACAGTACTCATCAGGTGTGTCCTCCGTGATCAGGAGTTACACCGTTGTTCTTACAGTCCCCGAACCCCCGGGGGTTACTGCTGGCCGGGGGTGCGTAGCGGCCGGAAGTTGCCTTCGCGGACGGCTTCGGGCAGGGAGAAGTTGTAGCGGCCCAGGAAGTTCAGCCATTCAAATCTGGACGGATTCGCGGCCCTGGTCGGCGACCAGGGCTCCTAGGCACGTGCCCGTCTGTGAACGCGTTCCAGCCGCCGAGGCGCTCGCGGGCCGCCGTACGGCCGCCTCGGGTCTGGTTGCAGATGAGCACCGCCACCGTCTACGTCCACCGCTTCGACGCGCCTAACGGCGAGGCGACCGGCGTGCTCGGTGGCGCCGAACCTGGCCACTGCGCCCGATGGCCTGCTGCCAGGTCCGCTGACATTCCCCATGCCGTTTTGACATCTGCAAGCGCGCCAGACAGCGGAAGACCTCCGGGGCGGAGTTGGGCCCCGAGGCGGTGCGTGCCGACAAAACCGAACGTCACGGACCGTGACCCGCTGGCCGCCAGGGAACGACCAGCTCAGGGTCCAGCCGTTCACGCTCTCCTTGCCGGTGTTCTCGATCGCGATCTGGCCGGTGAAGCCGCCGGGCCACGAGCCGTGCGCCGAGTTCCAGTTGATGGTCAGCTCGTTGGTGGACCAGAACTCATCGCACCGGAACGTCAAGGCATCGCCTCTGCCATGGCCTTCACCACCCGGCAGATCCAGCGCGGTCGGATCGGCCGTCCTGGTCGCCGTCATCAGGACCGGCCCTGCTGGCGTCGCGACCACTGGTGGATTACGCACCGCCGGCTTGCTGACGGCAGCGACGTCGATGGGAACGGCCGCGGCGCACTCCCCGGTCCCTGATCGCAGAGTGCGCCGACGGTGGGACAGGGCCGTCCGCTGAGCACTCCTGCTCCGTGCCACGGCCCCTTCCCGATTCCGGGTCGATCAGCTGACGGCGTAGGCGCGAACGATGGTCTCCCTGACGGTAGTGCCCGAGGTGTCGGTGGCCGTCGCCCTCACCGAGACGCTTCCGGCCGTGCGCGGGTTGGGCACGGCGGCGATCCAGCGGGATCCGACCGCGACGGCGGGCACCGGCACCCAACTCGCGCCGTCATCGACGGACATCTCCAGCCTGAGCGACGTCACCCGAGCTTGCGGCGCACCGGGATTACGCTCCACCCAGACGGGCACCCTGGTCACCGTGCCGACACGGGCCCGGCTGAAGGCGTCGAGATCCTCCGGCGCGTAGCGGACGGCGAGCAGCGGGAGCGGCTTGGCCCCGGAGGTCCGCTCGGAGGTGAACGTCCAGGCTGTCTCCACGCTCGACGACAGCAGCGAGTGCGGGACCTGCCTGCGCATCGACGTGGTGAGTGTGTACTCCGCCCGCTGCGCGGGCAGTGCGGCCGTGAGCTCGCAGATCCCGAACCTGCAGCCGGACAGCGTGGTCTCGGCGATCGTCCGGCCGCCGCTGGCGAGGGTGGCCATGCCGGTGGCTGCGTCGTCCACGCCGGTGCGGCCCTTGACGCCGTCCGCGAAGAGCCGGCTCGCCTCGAAGGAGAGCTGGTCGGCTGTACGGCTGCCGTTCGGCTGCGCGAACGAGGGGCCGGCCACGGCGGCGTTCCACACCTCCTTGGCGGTGCCACGCTTACTGACCTTGCCGACGTCCCACACCCGGAGCGTGCCCGCCTCCCAGGAACTGTCCCAGGTGAGCCCGGGAGTGCGGTAGTAGGTGGCGGCGGCGGGGAGCGTCACGTCCTGCTGGAGTGTGTCGGAGAACTCGTTCCCCGGCTGGTCGCCGAACCTCGGGGAGAAGTGTGGCGAGCCCTGGGCCGCGACTCCGGAGGCGACGAAGGCCGCCTCCACCTTGGCCAGGTCCGCGCGCCTGGCTCGCTGCCCGATGTCCGCCGGGATGCCGCCGGTGCGGGCGTCGACCAGGTCGTAAAGGACGCCGCCGGCGGAGTCCCACACGGACCTCAGGTGGTAGCGCAGCCCTTCCGTGCGGACCGGGACGGCGTAGAGCTCCTGGTTGACGTCGAGGAAGGTCCGCCAGCCGAGTGACCAGGTGCCGAGTCCGATGGTGAAGTCGACGGTCTTCCTGGCCGTGGCCGCCGGGTCGTCGATGGCGAAGCGGGCCGGGCGGCCCTGGCGGGCGTCCAGGGTGATCGTCTGGTCGCTGTTGCCGACGCGGATGATGGTGTGGGTGAGGGTCAGCGTGGTGGGACCGGACAGGTCGGCGTAGAGGTTCCACTGGCCCTTCGGCAGGCGCATCCTGGCCGTGCCGTCCTTGAAGACCGGCGTCCGTGCGGCGCCGGTCGCGGGGTCGTAGAGCTCGGAGTAGATGAAGAGCTCACCGGGCTCCCTGCCGATGGTGTTGATGGTAACGTCATACGACTCCGGCTCGACGTACGCGCCGGCCAGCGTGCGGATCTCGCCCTGGGCCGAGACGGCGGTGACGGCGCCGGGGTAGTCGCCCGGGGCCTTGCCGGTGGCGTCGATGGTCAGCGTGACGGACGCCGTGCCGTTGGCGGGCACCTCCAGGCGCTGCGTCGACAGCTTCAGCACCTGACCCCCCTGCGTGGCGAGGTCCAGGGTGATGGGGGTGTCGCCGGTGTTGGTATACGTGATGGCCTTGGTCGAGACCCGCTCGTCCTGGCTGTCCCAGGGGAAGGCGGTCCACACATTGGCGGGCTCGGCCACGACCGGCTGGGCCAGGGCCCGCACGAGGTCGACGCGGCCGCTGCCCTGCTCGTACGGCGTGGCTCCGGTGGTGGGGACGGCGCTGCCGATGAGGGCGGCCTTGAGCTGGCGGCCGGTCCAGTCGGGGTGCCGCTGGGCCATGATCGCCGCGGCTCCGGCCACGTGCGGAGCGGCCATCGAGGTGCCGCTGTGCTCCACGTGCGTGCCGCTCGCCTCGGCGGCCATGATGCGCACACCGGGGGCCGTGATGTCCGGCTTGATCGCGTGGTCGCCTTCCCGGGGGCCCCGGCTGGAGGAGCCGGCGATCTGGTCGGTGTCGTCGACGGAGCCGACTGTCAGGGCGGCGTCGGCGCTGCCGGGGCTGGACACCGAGGCCGGTCCGCCGCCGTTGCCGGCGGAGACGACGAACAGCGTGCCCGTCTGCTGGGACAGCGTGTTGAGCGCCTGCTCGACCGGGTCGAGTTCCGGGACGTCGGGGCTGCCCAGGCTCATGTTGACGACCTTGGCCTTGACTTCGGTCGCCGCCCACTCCATGCCCGCCAGGATCGAGGAGTCCTGGGCGCCGAAGCGGCCGCCGATCTTGGCGACGGCGAGGTTCGTGTCCGGGGCGACGCCGCGGTACTGCGCGTTGTTTCCGGCCACGATGGAGGCGACGTGTGTGCCGTGTCCGACGTTGTCGCGGATGTCGGGCTCGTTGGAGAAATTCCGTTCATGGGTGACCACACCTTTGAGGTCGGGATGGTCGGGGTCGTAGCCGGAGTCGAGCACGGCCACCGTGACGCCCTTGCCGGTCATGCCCTGCTTCCAGGCTTCGGTGGCGCCGATCTGCTTGGTGCTGTGGTCGAGGGACCAGGGGCGCAGGCCATCCAGCCAGAGCTTCGACTTGCCGGCGGTCAGCGCGCGGGCGCCCTGGCCGGTCAGGTCTTTCCAGGTCTGGGCGGCGTTCTTCTTCGGGATCCGGAGGGTGGACATGCCGAGCCCGGTGAGCCGCCGGGCCCCGGGCACGTCCGCGGACTGGACGATCACCGGGATGTCGGGCCGGTCGGCGTCGCTGTACCGCCATTGCAGCAGTTGCGTCACGTCGAACAGCCGGGGATCCAGCACTCCCTGGGCGAGTAGGGGACGGGCGTCGAACGGGATCACGTTCAGGTGGCCTCCGATCACCTGGCGGGCGAATCCCGTCCGCCTTCCAGGACCGGGTTGCACGCGCACGCCCGTGCCGGTGACCACGACGCGGTCGCCGGTGATCAACGTGACGACGCCGTCCGCCATGGCGGGCGCCGGGCGTTCCGGCGATGGTGCCACGATCATCGTGCCGGCAAGGAGGGCCGAGGCGAGTGTGCCGCCTAAGTTCATGAGCTGCCTCCAGCAAAGGGGGATCTTGACTGCGAGCGCGACCATACTTCTTTGAACGTAGTATGGTCAAGATCCGCAGAAGATCCCCGCCGGGGAGTCGGCATTAGGCTTGCTGGCCGAGGCCAAGGACCTCAAGCCGCGCGGAATTCCATCTGCCGGCGCACTCGTCGTAGGCGGCCCAGCGGGCACGTAAGGCCGGATCGGCGAAGGCGCCGGACAGCATGGAATGTTCCTCGTGGCCGCCTTGCTAGGTCGTGCCGATCCATGGAGACGGGGGCCCGCCGAGCGAGGTGTCGGTGCCGAGCCAGGTTCCCCCTGCATGGTGATGGTGGTCGGCCAGTACTGGTGCGGCGAATCCGGCCGTCCGGCACAGGCCGAGATGGCGCGGGTCGACCGGGACGGTTCTTCGGGGGCGCAGAGCCAGGCGAGTGCGCGGGCCGGGTGCCCACGCGAACCATCTCCTTTCGGCGATCAGGCCCCCGCCGGTCAAATGTCGTAGATGCGCGTCATTGCGGTCAGCGTGTCGGTGAGGCGTTCACGCAGGTCGGCGGGCGCGAGAACTTCGACGTCGGCGCCGAGTCTGAGGATTGAGGCGACGGCCCGATCGATGGATTCGATCGGAATGGTCACCTGGATCCAGCCGTCGGAGTCGGCCGCCGTCGCGGTGTCGCGCGCGGCTTGGACGACGGCCCGGTCCATGAGGTCGGGCAGGCTCGCCAGAGCGTCGGGAGAGAGCCGGATGGTCGCCGTGTCCTGGTGGCGGCGCTCGTCGAAGGACTCCAGGTAGGTCTGCCAGTATTCGGCCAGCGCGAACCGGCGAGGTCGTGCGAACTGTTCCTCCAGGACCTGGAGGTCGAGGATGCGGGAGATGCGGTAGGGACGAATCCGTCCCTCCGACCGGGCGACCAGGTACCAGTGTCCTGCCTTGAGAACCAGCCCCAACGGCTCCACCGCCCGAGTGACCTCGTGCGGCTCAGCCCAGCGGAAGTACCGCATCCGTACGACGCGTTCGCCCCACACGGCGTCCGCGACCGCCGTCAGGTACGGCGTCCGGTCCTCCTCGCCGTACCAGGGCGGGGCATCCAGATGGAACCGCTCAGCGAACCGTTCGGCACGATCACGAAGTTCAGTGGGCAGCGCGGACATCAGCTTGAGCTCCGCGGCGGTCACGATGGCGCCCAGTCCCAGGTCGGCGGCGGCGCCGGGCAGCCCGGTCAGGAACAGCGACTCGGCCTCCCCCTCGGTCAGCCCGTTCAATCGGACGAGGAATCCGCCGAGCAGCCGATAACCGCCGTCGTGGCCCGGCTCGCCGTAAAGCGGCACGCCCGCCGCGCTGAGGGCGTCCATGTCACGGTAGACGGTACGGACCGACACCTCGAAGACGTCCGCGAGTTCCTGGGCCGTCACCCGCCTCCGGGTCTGCAGCATCAACAGGATCGACACCAACCGGCTCGCTCGCATGTCGTGCAGTCTGCCCAAGTCTGCTGACATCGGATGTCAGGGGACCGGTTCTAGCGTCCGCGGCATGGACATCGACATCGACATCGACGCGATCGTCGGCCGTTACGTGGCCGTGTGGAACGAGGCCGACCCCGTACTGCGCAGCGCCGCCATCGCCGCCCTCTGGGCGCAGGATGGGGTGGAGTTCGTGGAGTCCACCCAGTTTCGCGGGCTCGCGGAGCTCGAGAACCGGGTCGAACAGGCGTACAAGGAGTTCGTCGCGGGCCGGAGGTACGCCGTCACGTCCGCGGACGATGTGCTCGGCCACCACGACGCCATCACGTTCACCCTCCAGCTGACGACCGAGGACGGCCAGGTCGCCTGGGCGGCCCGGGTCGTCCTCATCGTCGGTGAGGACGACCTGATCCGGTATGACTACCACTTCACCGTTCAGCCCCTCGCCGCCTGACCTCGATTGCTCGACGCCGGTCGGATCGCATGGTGATCCGACCGGCCTCCCACGCACCCGAGCCCGGCCCACGCCGAGCCGGCGTTCCGATCCCCTCGCGCCCGTCCCGCCCGGGCGCGCCGACCCAACTCGACCCGACCGCCTATGACGTGCTGGCCGATGTTGTCACCGTTGGGACGGATGGGGAAGACACTGCGTGGAACGCCCATTGTGCGAGCCGTTGACCACCCTGCGGCCAGAAGTCTACGGCGGCTGGCAGTCAGAACAAGTGACCAGCGCCTTCAAAACCCTCGGCGTCAAGGCCGGCCCCACCGGCCACTGAATCCACGGCAAGAAGCACACCCGATGCGGCATCTACCGCTCTGATCTCGCCCGCGTCATCGCGGAACGTCACCAGCCCGCCCTGCCGGCAGCCGCCGGCAGGCGGGATCGAGGTTCTGACGGGCTCCCCGTACGGGATGCAGCTCATCGGCGGCCGGTTTCCGCTGTTCGACGCGTACGGCTGGGACCCCGAGATCGGGATCGACGCCGCGCTCGGCCTGCTCGGCTGGGAGTGCGGGCGCACGGACGGCGGGACGGCGGCGGCGCTCGACCGGCTGCGCCGGGCCTGCGAGGATGGCCCGGTGCTGGCCGGCCCGCTCGAGCTCGGCCTGCTGGCCTACCAGCCCGGGTCGGGCGAAGCGGTCGGCGCCGACCACTACCTGGTGGTGCTGGAGGTGACCGGCGACACCGTGCTCGTGCACGACCCGCAGGGCTACCCGTACGCCACTTTGACGGTCGGCGCCTTCGCGGAGGCGTGGCGCGGAGAGCTGATCCCCTACCTGCAGGTGGGCGATGACGTAGGCCGTCATGATGGCCTCCTCGTGGGGTCGTGTGCGGTTCGCTGCCGATCCTGACACGCCCCTCGTAGGCGAGGCGATTACCTGACAGGTTGGCGAGCTGATGACGCGGGCCGACCTTCGGCGCTGGGGGGAGCCGGTTGCCGATGATCGCGCGGAGGTGTCCAGGTCACTCTTCAGGGACTGTCGTTTGCCAAGCAACTGCATGCGGCCGGTGCGGGACGAGCTGACGGGGCGGCCAGTGCCTGACGATCTGACGGCGAAGGTCTTCAATCAGCCGCCCCGTCCCCACCGGCGGTGGCGAGCAGGTGGCCCTCATGAGACATAGAGGAGGTCTCGGAGACGGGCGTATTCGCCATGGCGGTGAAGTGGTTCACCTGCCGCGTCAGCTCATCACGTTCCGCCTGTAGGGCGGCGACCTCGCGCGCTAGCTGGTCACGGTTAGCCCGTACGGCTACGAGCCGCTTCCGCAGCTGGTCGACCCGTCGGAGCAATTGGTGCGGATCCGGTTCTTGAATGCTTCGCCACAGCCGCACCGTCGCGTCGTCGCTGGCGGTGGCGAGCAGGTGCCCGATGGGGTGGAAGGCCATAGCCGAGACACGTCGGTCGTGTCCGGTGAGGGGGCGCCGACCTGTTGGCGGGTGGCCACGTCCCACAGGCGCACCGTCGCATCCTTGCTGGCGGTGGCGAGCAGGTGCCCGTCGGGATGGAAGACCACAGCCGAGACGGCACCATGCCCGGTGAGGGGGGCGCCGACCTGCTGGCAGGTGGCCACGTCCCACAGGCGCACCGTCAGATCCTTGCTGGCGGTGGCGAGCAGGCCGCCGCTGGGGTGGAAGGCCACTGCGTCGACCCAGCCGGTGTGGCCGGTGAGGGGCTCACCGGCGGCTCGGCGGGTGGCGACATTCCACAGGCGCACCGTCGCATCCTCACCGGCGGTGGCGAGCAGGTGCCCGTCGGGGTGGAAGGCCACGGAAAATACGGCACCATGCTCTTTGAGGACCTGCTGGCGGGTGGCCACGTCCCACAGGCGCACCGTCGAGTCCATGCCGGCGGTGGCGAGCAGGTGCCCGTCGGGGTGGAAGGCCACCGCCCAGACGGGGCCGTCGTGTCCGGTGAGAGGGGCGCCGACCTGCTCGCCGGTGGCCACATCCCACAGGCGTACCATAAATCCGCGCTGGCGGTGGCGAGCAGGTGCCCGTCGGGGTGGAAGGCCACCGCCCAGACGCCGGCACCATGCCCGGTGAGGGGGGCGCCGACCTGCTGGCGAGTGGCCACGTCCCACAGCAGCACTGTCCCGTTCTCGTCGGCGGTGGCAAGCAGGTGCCCGTCGGGATGGAAGGCCACCGCCAAGGCGGGATCGGTGTGCTCGGTGAGGGGCTCCCCCGTCGCCTGATATAGCTCCAGCGACCCCTCGGTGGGAAGCGTGGCGGTTGCCCGCTGGCTGGTTCCCTCTGCCGCCAGCCACAGGGTACGGAATTCCTCAATATGGCCGCCATCGCCGGTGAGGGCCTCGACGATGATCTCCAACTGACCCCAACGCGGCAGCTTCTGACAGCGGATTACCGCGTGCGCGGTGGTATGGCTGACCGCGTTGCTGGTGCGCGCGGCCAGTTCGCGGTAGCTGGGCTTGCCGCGGTGGCGGTGGAGCTCCTGCAACCGGTCGCGGAGGATGCCTAGGGCGTCGTGGTTGGGCACGGGCGATGTGGTGTCGGGCATGGTGGGATCGAGCATCCCAGACCGTCAGAAAACGTAAAGCCGTTTCGTGTGAATTGGTGTCCGTAGTCTGCACCGCCCTCCCAGCGGCCGCGCGAGGAGCGCAAAAAACCGTCAGCGCCGCAGGTTAATGGTGTCAGCAGCCGTCACGCGCTGTACGACTTCATCCCGTCTCGTCAAAGATTGGTGGAGATCGTTAACGGGCCTTTCGCGTCCCCCAACCTGGAGTCACGCCGCGAATCCTCCGTCGGCGCCGCCCGGCACCGCACTCTGTGTGGGTGAGCGGGGTGGCGTGTACTGGCCCGTCGCAACCGTCGCCGGCACCACGCCACCCCGCGGGGCGCACTCCACCTAGGGGAAGGGACGCACCCCCATGACGATCCTGTCTCAGCTGACCGCCGTCGGCGCCATCGGAGCCCTGCTGTTGGCCATCCTCGCCATCCTCACGGTGGTCTATGTGTTCTCCGCTGACCCCGGCCGGCGGGCCCGGGCGCTGCGGGTGCTGCGCCTCCTGCTGCGCCGCTGACACCCCATCCTCCCGCAGGGGCAGAGGGCAGGCCATCACGGTGGCTGGTCAGCGGCGACGTGCGGCGGGATCCCGGCCTTCTTGCCAGCAGGCCGCGAGGAGACGCTGCGCGAGGCCAACACAGTCATCGTCGACCACCACAACGGCCTGGAGCTGGCGAGGGTGGGCGACGTGCCGCCGGGCGCTGCTGGTGGCGGACGAGCTCGCGGCGGCGCTGGCGGCGCGGCCGGGCGTGGTGAAGGAGCAGTCCCGGTAGTCACGCGTGAAGGGGACCAGGCCGCACGGCTCCCTGTCGGGGAAGGGCGACGTCGTGCACACGGTGACGAGGGAGCTGCTGCAGCTGCGCCGGGAGGTGGCCCGCCGCCTGGAGCTGGCCGACCTGGCGCCCGCCGGCCGGTCCGGGGTGGTGCGCTCTCGGTCGGTGACGTGGCTGGTGGACAAACTCGACCAGGTGCTGGCGCTCGACGGGCTGACGATGCTGTCGAGCGTCGAGGATGACGAGGACCCGGTGGAGCTCGGCGTGGTGGAGTGGGCGCTCGCCTGGGAGTCGCGCCTACGCAGGCTGGTGGACGACGAGCCCGGCCACACCGTGGCGCGCTGTCCCGGCTGCGACCAGCGGAGCTGCGAGTGGCGGCCGCAGGCGGGCTACTACGTGTGCAGCGACTGCGGGCGGCATGTGTCCGAGGTGGAGGAGCGGACGCTCGTCACGGAGGAGGCAGGCGCCTGAAGGATGAGGGAGGGAACCGATCAGCATTCAGGGCACAAAAACCTTACGCAGTCGCTCCAGCACTGGAAATCTCCCCCGCATTCTCTGGTGCACATGTCGTGACAGACAATGCATTGCCCGCCTGGAATAAACTCGTCGCCACCTCCACCACCAGCTGCCCTGGCGATCCGGGGGGCACCACCTCCCCTGGCGATCCGGGAGGCACCACCTCCCCTGGCGATCGAAGGGCGAGTGACCAGCTGTTCTGTGATGAGCTGCTTGAACACCTTCCCTTCCTCGGACTGGGGCTCATTGAATCGAAGAGCGGCTACGTGGTGATTATGGTCCTTGCACTTTTGGTTCCCCAGCAAGGTGATCGCCGCGATCATGCTCGCAGGGATGGTCACCCACGTGGTGCAGTCCCTGGTCAGCTGAATGGAGTCGCTGGTACCCTCTGCTGCTCGTACCATGCCCACAACGTGGACGGGAACTGTGAGCGTGCCGCCACGCAGGCTCTCTATGAACTGCGCGGGTTCCACCACTGCGCCCATGGCTGATTCTCCCTCTCCGCGGTGACCTTCGTTCGGCCAAGGCTGGCCCACGTATGGAGTTCCCTGACTCCTCATCCGCTGATCCCCGCTCGCTAACAGTTGATCGGCGCACCATTGGTTCTTTGCCGCTGGGACCCGCCGCGCGTGCTCGCGGAAGGAGCAGCCGGGCTCGCGGATCGCTCCACCGCTCCGACCCTTCGGCGAACACATCACGCCGACGCAGCGCGGTGTGCAGGTGCATGAGGGCGCACAGCACGAACGCGGCCTTGTCGACCTGCCCGTCGGGAAGATCGGGATTGCGGTACACCAGCGGCCGCCACGACCCGGTGATCAGCTCGTCGTGCGCGGCGATGTCACCGGGCGCGTAGCGGCGGCGGCTCTTGGCCATCGCCGCGGCGGCGCGCACCATGGCCAGCACCGGCGTGCCGGCCTCGACCGCGCGGAACCGGATCGTGGACAGCAGCGGCTCAATGAAGCCCTGCACGGTGCGGTAGCGCTTGACCAGCTCGGCCCGCCACTGCGCGGCCGCGTCGTCATCGCTGACCGGCACGAACGCCGCCACCGTCTCCACCGCCGAGGCCAGCTTCTCGCGCGGCACCACCTCCTCGATCGCCTTCCACACCTCCACCAGCGACACCAGCCGCTCCTCGGTCGCCTCCGGCAGCGCCATCAGTACCTCCATCGCCGAGGCCATCGTCCGCGCCGCCTTGCGCAACCTGGGGAAGGTCCGCAGCTGCTCGGCCTTGCCCGCCCGCCCGCTCCGCGCGGGCCAGCAGATTGGAGGAGATCAGCAGATCCAGCACGTCCAAAGCGTCATCGACCGAGGCGGTCTCCAGGTGCCGCACCGTGGCCAGCAGCGTCGCGCCCTGCCGATCGGCTGCCAGATCCCGCAGCGTGGGCGCCTTGGCCGCCAGCCCGTATCGGGCCAGCGCCCCCAGCTTGACCGCCGGCGCCGGATCGGTAGCCACCCCTCCGGCACAGCCAGCAACCCCACCAGCGCGGCGCGCATCTCGGCCGACAACCGGCCCGACAACAACGCGTGCAGCCGCTCGTTCTCCGCCCGCCGCACCTCGCCGACCAGCCGCACCAGCACGGTCATGGCCGGCAGCAGGATGCGCTCCTTGAGCATGTGCACCCGGGCCCGGTCGAACAGCGCCCGAGGCCCCTCCGCCGAGGCCCACACGTACTGGCGCACCTCGCTCTTGCACGAGCCGAAGTCGCGATGGCGGGTCGGCGGTGATGCGGCGGGTGGCCTCGATGCCGTCGGGCACAGGCATGCGGACGTCCATCAGCACCACGTCCGGGCGGGTGGCGCGGACCAGCCGCACGGCCTCCTCGCCCTGCCCGGCCTCGCCGGCCCGCTCCGGCTGCCCCGCTGGGCCACCGTCACCGCCGGCCTGGGCTGCGCGCCTTCCTCGCCGCAACCGCGTGGGTCAAGGCGACCGTGGGCGCAGACATCGCGGGGACGGTCACCGACGCCCAGTGGGAAGGCCCGGCCTGTCGGGCTTCCTCGCTCTGGTCCCCAAGATGCTGCTGTGCTCGGTCGGCTTCGCCGCGCTGGCCGTCGCCGGCTGGCGCCGCCGCGGCATCTCCCGCGGCGCGTGCGTCCCGCTCCTGCTCGCCACCCTGGTCGCGGTGCTGCTCTCCCCGCACCAGCCCACCGCTCTCCTCGGCGGCCTGGCCCTGGCCTGGGCCGGCAAGAACTCGGGATCCCGGAAATGAGTAGGCCCTACTCATGAGAAACCCGCTCGTCACACCCACTCTGGATCACATGAAAGGAAGAGTCACCATGTCCTCCGCAATGTCTTTCGCAGCAGTCCGCCGTGCCAGTGTCCTGGTTGCCGCCGCATGTGTGGCGGCCGCCTCAGGCGGAATGACCCCCGCCTCGGCCTCGGCCCAAACCGGCGTGGCCGGAGTGCAGGCATCGGCCGCCGGTCCCGCTCCGGACACCTGCCGCAGCGGCTACGTCTGGCGTGGCGCTCGCGCCATCGACCACGTGTGCGTAAGCCCGGCTGACCGTGACCGCACCGCCCGGGAGAACGCCACCGGTGTCTGGCACGACTGCCGCCAGGGGTTCGTCTGGCGGGAGGCCTACTCCGGCGACTACCGGTGCGTGGTGCCCGGCTCCCGGAGCGCCAACCGCGCCGACAACGCCAGCGCCCCCTACCGGCTCGCCTGGGTGATCATGACCCGCTGGCACCACGACGCCCCCAAGTCCAACTGCCAAGACGGTGTCGGCTGCTCCACCAACGAGAGCGACTACTACACCGCAGGCGTGCGCGGCTACTACCTGACCCCGGGTGCCCAGGTCACCATCCAGATCATCGACAAGAAGACCGGCGTACGGCTGTGGTCCGGCCGCGCCATCGCGGGGACCGGCGGCAAGGGACCGGAGGGCAGCTACGACCTCGACACCGGCAACCTGCTATGCCAGGGCGGCACCTTCGCCACGCCGTACAACGCCTACGTCCAGGCACGCCAGAACAACGGCCCCTGGTCACCCCAGGTTCCCATCTCCTTCCACAAGTGCAGCCACCTCTGACATTTCGGCATGGCCAGGCGTCACACGCCAAGCCTCAGCCTCATGTTGCGCTGGGCGAGGGTACGGCCGGGGCCCAGCAGGTCCTTGCGACGCTTCGCTGTCCTGTTGGAGCTCGGCCACCGGGCCGGCTTCGCGGTCGGCGAGGCGTTCCTGCTGCCCGCAACGCCACCACGCATAGCCAGCCAAGACGGTCTTCGCCCGCGCGGAGGCTCACCAGATCCCCCGCGAGAACCCTGTAACCGAGTCACGACCCCCGAGCCTGGAGAGTCTGCATGACTGGGAGCGAGAGGAACAGCGCCCTCATACCCGTACTGGTCGCCGTCATCGGCTTGGTCTCGGCTCTGGTGACCTCTCCGCTATGGGGCGAACCAGTATGCCGGGCAGCAGGGGTCTGCCGCGATGGCGGTGACCGCACCGGCTCGGCAGCCAAGCCCAAGAGCAGCCACGGCTCGACCGGCCGCACCAAAACCTCCAAGCAGCCATCCCAGCCGACCAACGGCGTGGCGGAGTGGAGCTGTCCCGGTGGACTGTTCTGCGCGTGGGAGGGCACTCAAGGGACGGGCAGCATGATCGTCCATAAGGACGCCACATGCGCTTTGCACGACATCGGGGGCGCCGGCGTCGGGGACCGGCTGACCTCCTATCAGAACCGGACCGGCACAAGCGTCGCGCTCTTGAACTGGACGGGTACCGAATGGCAGACCCTGGTCACGGTTCCCGACGGTGAGAAAGGCGACATGCCACAGGGGGCGGACAATATGGCGGACGGAGTGCAGGTCTGCGGCTGACCAACCGTGCAGGGGCCCCGGCATCCGCCATGCCGCGCTCCGCCCTTCGCCATACCTCTGCCCGCCCAGCGCCTCGCGCACCTGCCCGGTCATCGCCAGCTACCTCGGCACGCTGGCCGCCGCCGACGTGTTCACCATGGGCAACGCCTTAGGCTGCTGGAGTCCATGCGAATCGACACCGGCCTGCTCGGCCCCTTCGGCATCCGTCCCTGACCAACACGCCCGACCGCCGACGAAGAGCCAGCAGTCGTGGTCCCACGAACACCACCCCACACGCGACCAGGAAACGGCCGCGTGGGACACCGCTTCATGGACTGCCGTCTGGGCTGGTGATCGACATGATCTCATTAGTTCCCCCGTCCCTGCACGGGACGCCGCTCAGGCGGGAAAACAGGGTGGGTTGCCCGCCGACGTCGGTTCGTCTATGGCGCGGGTGAGGCCGTTGATGAGTTTGATCGCTGGGAGCTGCTTCAGGGGCCGCGCAGTGTTGCCATGAGCACGAGGGTCCGCCAAGAACGTGCCCGGCCGGGCCAAGACCGACAAGGCCGATGCGGTGTGGCTGGCCAAGGTGGCCGGGCGCGGCATGTGCCGGCCCTCGCTGGTTATCGGCGCTCGCTGACCGAAGACCGCACCCGGGAGATGCAGCGAGGCGAGAAGCTGCTGGAAGACGCTCAGGCGAAGCTGTCGTCGGTGATCAGCGACATCTTCGGGATCTCCGGCCGGCAGATGCTGCCGGCCTTGGTCGACGGTCAGCGCGATCCGAGGGCGCTGGCCGGGATGGCCTGGGGCAGCATGCGCGGCAAGATCCCCGTGTTGGAGGAGGCGCTGCGCGGCTTCTTCACCGATCACCACGCCGTGCTGTTACGCATCATGCTGGACAACATCGACCGGCTCGGCGAACAGGCCGCCCTGCTGGACGCCGAGGTCGAGCGGGCGATGAGCCCTTTCTCGGCGCAGGCGACCCAGCTCGATGAGATCACCGGCGTGGGCCTGGTGGCCGCCCAGGAGCTGATCGCCGAGATTGGCGTGGAGATGAGTTGCCTCCCCACCGCCGTCCATCTGGTGTCCTGGACTAAGTTCTGCCCACAGACGCATGAGTCGGCGGGCCGCAAGAAGGGCAAGGGCCGCGGCAAAGGCAACCGCTGGCTGGCCAGCACGCTCGGCCGGATCGTCTTCTCCGTCAGCAAGAGCGACACCTTCCTCGGCGAGCGCCATCGCCGCATTGCCCGCCGTCGCGGCAAACCAAGGCTCTGGTCGCCGCCGGAAACTCGGTGCTCACCATCGTCTACCAGCTTCTGTCCGACCCTCCGGCCCACTTCCACGACCTGGGCGCCGACTACGACGCCACCCGCATCAACAAAGACCGTCGTGCCCGCAGCCTGGCCAGCCAGCTCCAAGCCCTGACCGGCCAGAAGATCGTCATCCGCAACGGCAAGGCCGTCCTCATCGAGCCAGAGACGGCCTGACACACAACCCACCGCGAGTCGCTCTCGCTCACCACCACTCGGGGTTCGCTGCCGCCTGCCCACAAGAAGGTCGGATTTACGGGTCAGCCAGGACAATCCGGCGCGCACCAGCTTGCGCTCGGGGCGGAGCAGCAGCGAGTCCCACGCCTCCGCGAAGTCGTCGGGGGTGAGATCGCCGCAGACCCGCAGCCGTTTCATGGCCAGCTCGGCGACCGGCCCGGGGGAGGCGGGCAGCAGGCGCAGGTAGTCGCGGGTGTGGGCGGCGGATTCGGCGGGGGCGGGATCGAGGGCTTCGTGCTCGTCGAACCGGCCGCGCAACTCCTTCAGCAGCGCGGGCAACTGGGCCGCGACCTGCTTGCGGCCCTCGTCGTCCAGCGCCTTGACCGTCT
This sequence comes from Nonomuraea sp. NPDC005692, assembly GCF_040631115.1. Taxonomy (NCBI): domain Bacteria; kingdom Bacillati; phylum Actinomycetota; class Actinomycetes; order Streptosporangiales; family Streptosporangiaceae; genus Nonomuraea; species Nonomuraea sp. NPDC005692. The sequence continues at coordinate 35,723 of NZ_JBEXYU010000056.1, forward strand.
CGGCGAGGCGGTCCGCGTGCCGCGATTCGATCAGCGTGCTGATCTCCGCCCAATGATCCATGCCGGGGACGGTAACCGGCCTCGCCGACACATTCCTCGAACGTCATCAGTGGTCCCGGTGGACGACCTCGTCGAACGGGCGGCGTTTCGAGTGCTTGACGGGCTTCAGCGGGCGGTCTGCGGGGGGCCGAGCGCGACCAGGTAGGCGCAGAACCGGTCGGCGGGCAGGCCGAGTACGCGGTGTGCGGCCTTTGGCCGCGGCCAGCATCATGCTCATCATGGCCTGGCCGAGGTCGAATCGGGCGTCCTCGCGCAGCCGGGGATCGTCGAAGTCCTCCATGACCAGCGCGATGGCGGTCGCCGAGCCGGGGAGGTGGGCGGCGTACTTGCCTGTCTGCGCCAGCTCGTCCAGTTGTGAGCGGTCGGTGACGAGGACGAAGTCCATGGCTGCCAGTTCTTGGACGACGGCGCCCGCCTGGCCGCCTCCAGGATCCGATCCAGGTCCGCCTGCGGGATCGGCCGGTCGGTGTACTGGCGGACGTTGCGTCAAGAGGTTTCCACGAATCCGGCCTATCCCACCTCGACCAGGGGAAACTGGCGCAGATCAGGGGTGGGGGCTGAGGAGGTCGGCGAGGGCGGTGCGGTCGTTGACGCCGGTTTTGTCGTAGATGGCGTGCAGGGTGTTGGCGACCGTGCGGATGGAGACGACGAGCCGGTCGGCGATCTCGCGGTTCGTCAGCCCCTGGGCCGCCAGCACGGCGATCTCGCGCTGCCTGGGTGTCAGGCCGGGTACGTCGAGGTCCAGCAGCGCGAGCGTGCGCGCGCCCTGGCAGCGTTCCATGAGCCGCCAGCTTCGGGTCCCGGCCGCCCGAGCGCCACGGGTCAGCCCGGCCTCCCGGTGGCGGGCGGCCGCCTGGGCCGCCGACTCGGCCGCGTACAGCAGCAGGCCGAGCCGTTCGAAGTCGTCCGTGACCGCGTCGAGCTCCGCGCCGTCGCGGGCCGCGGCGTGCCGGGCGAACAGCGCCACCAGCGGTCCTTCCACGTCGAGCGCGGCCAGCCGCGCGGCGACCAGGTTGGGGCGGCCGAGCCTGACCACGTCGTGCAGCGCGTACGGCACGTCGCACGGCAGTGCGCTGTCGGCGATCTCCAGGCTGAGTTCGACGGCGCCCGCGGCGTCGCCGCGCCCGGCCCTGGTCCACACCTGGGCGAAGCGGAGGGGTTCGACGACGAAGGGGCCGATCGGCGTGCCTTCGGCCTGGGCGCGTGCCAGTGCTTCCTCGGCCGCGGCGACCTCGCCGAGCAGCGCGTACGCGTGCGCCAGCTCGCCCAGGCACTGCCCGGCCAGCACACTGCGTACGGGCAGCCGGGCGGCGGTGTCGCGGGCCCAGGAGAGCGCGTCGGCGAGCCGCCCGCGCAGGCGCAGCACGCGTGACCTGAGCGCGCCGAACTCCAGGATCGCCCTGGTCCAGGTGCCGTACTGGCCGTCGAGGCCGTAGCCCTCGTCGGTGTGACGCTCGGCGGTGTCGAGGTCGCCGAGCAGCAGCGCGGCGTTGGCCGCGTGCACGGTGTAGGCGGCGGCGAGGCTCGGCATGGCGTCGGGCTCCCTCGCGAGCCCGGCGCGGATCTCCTCGACGCGGGCCAGGCAGTCGGCGGGGCGGCCCCTGGCCAGCATGACGGCTGCTTCGGGGCCGCCGATCATGCGTTTGCTGTGGGCCGTGAGCGGGCCCAGGCGCCGCGTCGCGGCCAGCAGGTCCTCGGCCGTGGCGCTGTCGCCGGTGACCGCGGCCAGGACGGACCGCATGATCGTCACACCCTGCCGCATCCCGGCCTCGCGGACGAGCCCGGCGGTCTCCTCCAGCACGGCCCGCGCCCGCGCGACGTCCCCGAGGCCAATGGCCAGGTTGAGGGCACGCTGCACGCCGAGGTCGGTCCTGGCGCGCTCGTCCATGTCCGCTTCCCAGACGGTGGCGAAACTCTGTTCGGCCTCGTCGTGCCTGTCGGTGTAGAACAGCACCGTGCCCAGTACGGCCAGCGCCCGCGTCCCGCCGCCCGCCGCGACGGCCGCGCGGCCGAGGCGTACGGCCATCTCCAGGTCACGGACGACCCTGGCGCGCTCGCAACCGGCCAGGAGCGGCTCGGGATCGTCGGTCATGCCGCCGTCCAGCCGCCAGACGGCCACTCTGAGCACGTCCTCGCGCCGCCGCAGCCCGGCCTCCGCGACCGCCCCGGCCATCCTGCGCATCATCGAGCGGGCCCGCAGCACGCCGCAGCCGTCGCGGATGACCTCGCCGTGCAGGGGGTGGGCGAGGCGTACCTGGAGCCGCCTGCCGTCGGGCTGCACGGTGACGAGCTGGCGGTCCTCCAGGTGCTGGACGGCGTCAAGCGAGCCGAGCGCGGCCAGCAGGTCCACGCCGAGCGGCTCGCCGTACGCGAGGAGTTCCAGGGCCTCGCGTTCGCGCGCGGTCAGCTCGCCGATGCGGCCGGCGATCGTCTCGCGCAGCGAGGGGGTGATCGTCAGCGGACCGCGCCAGCGCCACACGCCGTCGTCGTCGGTGAGCGTGCAGGACAGGACGAGTTCGCGCAGGTAGAGGGCGTTGCCCTGGCTGGCGCGCCACAGCCGGTCGACGGTCGCGGACTCCACCTGGCCGCCGAGCGCGCCCTTCAGCACGGCCTTGGTCTCGGCGGGGGAGAACGGCTGCAGCTCCAGCCGGGGCAGCAGGTCGTCCTTCCACAGGGCGAAGATCGCGTCGGGCACCGGCGTACCGCTGCGGAGTGTCGCGATCACCCGCGTGCCGCCGCGCGTCACGAGGTGGTGGACGAGCGCGGCGGAGGCTGAGTCGAGCAGGTGGGCGTCGTCCACGACCAGCACGGACGCCTGTACGGCGGCGGCCGCCCAGCCCAGCGGGTTGCCCGCGGGCGGCGTGGAGGGCAGCAGCGGGGCGAAGGCGCCCAGCGGGATCTCCGCGCCCGAGGCGGTGGCCCGCGCCCAGGCGACCCCGTCGAGACCGCGTACGGCCTCCGCCACCAGACGGCTCTTGCCCGTGCCCGGCGGACCGGCGACGACCATGCCCCTGGAGGCCGACCTGATTCGGGTGAGTTGTGCCGCACGTCCGGTGAACGGCCAGGAGCTTGCCACGAAAAGAGGGTATTTGAGTAGACCATGCTCATGCGAGGCCGTTTCCCTGACCTGCATGATGACCTCATGACCACGGCACTGACCACCGATCTGACGGACCTGGTCCGGGAGAGCCTGGGCGACCCGCTCGCGCAGATCGCGGAGCAGCACACCGAGCGGCTCGACCTCGGTCCCCGGATGTTGTCCACGGCCTCGCTGCACCGCGTGCACGGCACCACGACCAGCGGCGCGACCTGGGAGTTCTTCGTCAAGTCCGTCCACGGTCTGCGGCACTCGGACCAGTTCGAGAAGATCCCCGAGCACGTACGCGCCGAGGCGGTCACGCACTTCCCCTGGCGGGTGGACGCGGACGTCTACCTGGCCCGGCCGTGGCTTCCCGACGGGCTGCGGCTGCCGAGGACGTACAGGATCGACGACCTGGGGGACGACCGGCTGGTCATGTGGCTGGAGTACGTGCACGTCGCGCCCGTGGAGTGGGACCTGGACCGCTACCGGTCGGCCGCCCGCCTGCTCGGCGCCCTGGCCGCGGCCCGCCCCGTGACCGGGTCACTCAACCTCGGGCTCAGGCAGTACTGTTCGGGCCCGGTCGCCGGCCTGTTCCTGCCCGCCCTGCGCGATCCGGCGACGTGGCGGCATCCGCTGCTCGCGGAGAACGTCGACCCCCTGCTCCGCGCCGACCTGCTGACGCTGGCCGAACGCATCGGGCCGCTGCTCGATGCCCTCGACCGCCTCCCGCACACGTTCGTGCACGGCGACGCCTGCCCCAGGAACCTGCTGGTGCCCGCCGACGGCTCGGCGGAGTTCGTGGCCATCGACTGGGGCTGGGCGTATCCGGCGGCGGTGGGGTTCGACCTGGGGCAGCTGCTGGTCGGGCGGGCGCACACCGGCGAGCTGGACCCCGCCGACCTGCCCGCGATACACGAGGCCATCGAGAGCGCGTACGCCTCCGAGGTGGGCGCGGACCCCGCCGACGTCTCCTTCGGCTACGTCGCCTCGCTCGTCCTGCGCTGTGCCTTCACCGCGATCCCCACCGAACTGCTGGACCAGGAGCCCACCCCGGAGCTGTACGACCTTTTCCGCAAAAGGGCCGGCCTGGCCAGGTTCCTCGTCGATCTCGGGCGATCGTTGCGCGAATGATCAGCTTCGCGGCGGCAGGATCGGGGCGAGGATGAAGCCGGGGGTGGCCCAGACGGCGTACAGCAGGGGCGAGCACACCACCAGCAGGCCGATCACCGCCTTGACCAGATGATGGTTACGGCGACGCCCAGCACCACAAGGTTGGCCGCGGCCAGGTACCAGCGGCGCGCGACCAGATAGAAGCAGGCCGCACGAGCCCGCGCACGGTCCCGGCAGGCTCGGCGATGAGCACCAGCAGCGTGAGCACCGTGGCCGCCACCAGAGTCGCCGCGGTGACGAAGAAGGGCACCAGCACCGGAGGCACCCACGTCGCGTCCACGACCAGCACGCTCACCGCCGCCGCACCCGCGGCCCACACGGCCAGCGCCCTCCCGGCGGCGCGCCGGTAGGCCTGCCAGAAGGCGCGCGCCGGAGCGTCGAACCCGGCGAAGGCCCCGAAAGCCCCGCCAGCGCGGGTGCGCACACCAGCGACAGCACGGCGAAGAACGGCCACGGCGCCAGCGGGTCCCGCACGATCGCGAGGGCCGCGAGCAGCGGCGCGCACGACACGGTGAGCAGCACGTTCGTTCATGAGCCACGCGTAGACGGCGCCCAAGATCCGCTCGTACGTCTCCTGCAGTTGACCGGGACGCGGCTACGCAGGACGTACCCCTGACCGCACGGATTGCCTCCCTCGGCGGTCCGAGCACGGCGTCAGGTCTGCAAAGTCAATCGGGCACAAGGGCGCCGTGCCGTGCCTGGCGCGTGGCGGCCAGTCCTCCAGCCAAGCCGCTGACGGTGCAGACCAGCACCAGCCCGGCGTACTGCGGCAGGGAGTAGGCGAACCACGGCTCGCCGGTGGCGGCCTTGCCAAGCGTGGTGAGCGAGGCGGCGGCGATGCCCGTTCCGAGCAGCGTCCCGGCACCTGTCACGATCAGCATCTCCCAGCACACTGCTCTCGCGAGCTGCCGCGGCTTGGTCCCCACCATGCGCAGCAGCCGGATCTCTCCGGTGCGCTCGGCCATCGTCATGGCCGTCGCGTTGAGCACCGAGATCACGGTGTAAACCACCGCCGATCCCACCAGCATCGGGGCAACCCACACCCCCGGACCGGTACGGGTCACCCCCGCCGCCGCATCCGTGGTCGCCACGGCGAACAGGAAGGTGCACGCCAGCGCCACGGTCAACATCACCGGAGACGCCGCCGACATTGCCCGGCGTGGCTGAGCGACCAGCGAGGACCTGGCCAGCATCCCGGCACCCGGATCGAGCCGGGCCGCCACGGCTCCGAGCAGCCATCCCAGCCCCCGCAGCGCGACGGGGCCCAGCGCGGACGCGGCCACGCACAGCGCCATCGTCGCCCCCAGCGCGGTCGGCACCGCGTCCTTGACCTTGACCTGCGGCACGAGCCACAGCAGCGCGATGCCGCCGGCCAGCGCCGCCGCTCCGGTGACGGCCCTGGTCCAGGGCAGCAGCCGCCGCTGCGCCGCGCTGTCCCGCAGCACCTCCAGTGGGCCCACACCGACGGCCTTGCGCGCCGCGAGGCGGGCCGCGAGCAGCGTCACCGCCGGCCCGACCACGAGCGCCACGATGAACGGCCCCATCGTGACCTCCACTGGGATGCCCTCCGGTGCCAGCCCGGTCATCCGCATGAGCGCCGCCATCACCGCGGCGTACGGCACGGCCAGCACGCAGCCCGCCGCGCTCGCCAGCACGGCCACCACCAGCGCCTCCGCCGTGATGAGCCGGCCTACCTGCCGCGGCGTCATGCCGACCGACCGCAGCAGCGCCCAATTCCTGCGCTGCCGCAGCACGTGCAGGCTCAACATGCCCGCGACCACGAAGATCGACACGAATCCCGACACCGCGGCCGACAGCAGCAGCAGCCCTATGACGCCGTTCAGTTCCTTGCGCGTGGCCGCGCCGGCGACCACCAGGCCGCTACCGCCGACCAGCGTCACGGCCAAGGCCACCGCCACGAACGACGCGGCGAAGCTCATTCGGTTGGCCCGTACGTTGTTCCAGGCCAGGACGAGTGTCACCGGCCGCCGCCCAGCCGCATGCCGATCTGGTCGGCCGAGGGCCTGTCCAGGACGTCGACGATCCGCCCATCTGTCAGGAACAGCACGCTGCCCGCCCGAGCCGCCGCCTCCGGATCATGCGTGACCATCACCACCGTCTGGCCGAACGCGTCGACCGCCTCCCGCAGCAGCGCCAGCACCTCGTGTCCGTGCTGCGGTCCAGCGCCCCGGTCGGCTCGTCGGCGAACAGCACCTCCGGCCTGCCGAGCAGGGCGCGGGCGATCGCCACCCGCTGCTGTTGGCCGCCGGACAGCTGCGCCGGGCGATGCCCCTCCCGTCCGGCCAGCCCGACCCGATGCAGCAACTCGCGCACGTGTGACGTGTCGGGCCGCCGCCTGGCCAGCCTGCTGGGCAGGATCACGTTCTGCCAGGCGGTCAGCGACGGCACCAGGTTGAACGCCTGGAAGATGACGCCGACCCGGTCGCGGCGCAGCACCGCCATTTCCGTCTCCCGCAAGCGGGTGATGTCCTGGCCGGCGACGCGAACCGCGCCCGAGTCCGGCCGGTCCAGCCCTGAGGCACACTGCAGCAGCGTGCTCTTGCCCGACCCCGACGGGCCCATCACGGCGGTGAAACTGCCGCGCGGGAAGGCGACGCTGACCTGCCGGAGCGCGGCCACCTCGGTGGCACCCCTTCCATATGTCCTGGTCACTTCCTCAAGGAGGACCGCATGATCATTGATGATCAGCAGCGTGCCGGAGCGAGCGCACCCCAGCCATCCGGTATCTCCCCGAATGATCCCTGAGCCCGGCCGCACGCCTCCAGGGAGTGCCTGGGCACTGTGACAGTCAGGGGCGAGCAGGCCGGCGCGGGCAGCGTGGCCCGTCGACGTGGTCATCTCCAACTCCGCCATCAACCTGTCTACCGACAAACCCGCCGTCCTGGCCGAGCCCTTCCGCGTGCTGCGGCCCGGCGGCCGCCCGGGCTGCCTCAGAGACGTCATCGCCGACGACGGCCTGGACCCGGCCGCCCGCGCGACCGCCGAACCGCTCGTCGGCTACGCCAACGGCACCCTGACCGCCGGCGCGTACCGCGAACTGCTGCAGGCGGCCGGCTTCGTCGGCATCCAGATCACGCCCGTCACCGACGCCGGCGACGTGCCGCGGGAGGTCACGAAGGCTGTCGGGTCGAATGCCGGCAGGTCTGGCTGAGGGGTGACTCAGCGGGTGACGGCCGGGCTGATCAGGCATGCGACCGATTTTTGGCGCTGGCGAATACACCGGCGCGCTGTTTGCCGGGGAAGTTGATGGTCCCCGCTCCCCGCTGCCGGCGGCGCGACTGGGCGGCGCCGCCGGACGGGCTGTCGCCGCTACCGGTTCGGCCGGCTGAGCAGGGTCAGGCCGGTTTCGGTGGGGTTGTGCAGGACGTTGCCGTGATGCCGGCGCGTCGTGATCAGCCCCGCCTCCCGCAGCACGGCGGTGTGCTGGCTGACCGCCGCCGCGGAGATGTCGAGCCGGCCGGCCAGGGCGCCGGTGGTGGTCACCCCGTCGGCGATGGCGGTCAGCACCGAGGCGCGGGTGCGTCCCAGAAGGTTGCCCAGCGCCCCCGCCGGCGGGCCGGCCGCCCACACACCCGGCCCCTGATCGGGGCCGACCGGCGCCGGATAGATCAGGATGCACTCGGCCGCGTCGCGCGCGTCGTGCATCACCGCGGGCGTGCGCAGGAAGAACGAGGGCTTCAGGACCAGGCCTCGCCCGTCCAGGACGAAGTCTCCGTCCATCGAGGGGTCGCAGTCGATGCGCAGGACGGGCGGTGTCCAGCGGATGGTGCGATGCAGGCCGGCCAGCAGGCCGTCCACGTCGCGGTCGAGCATGACCGTGCCACGCCGGGAACGCTCGGCGCCCAGGTGCGCGCGGATGCCGCGCCAGTGCGGGCCGACCGAGGCCCGGTGATACGTCGCCACCGAACCTCCCGCCGGGCGCTGAGGGCGTCGGCGAGCCCGGCCAGCACGGACGGCACCCTGCCGTGGCGGCCGGCGTAGAAGTCCAGCTCCGCCCGGACGGCGGAGCGCGAACTGGACAGGAACGCCTGCGCGCTCTCGGCCAGGTCACGGCCGGGCCCGGCAAGGAAGGCCAGGTCGAAACAGGGCAACCGGCTGGGCGTGATGGCCGACAGCGCCGAGAAGCGCGCGTCGAGCACGCCGCGCACCCGGCGCCGCCACGCCCCGAACGTCGCCTCCTCCGCCCGCCCGCGCAGCGCCGTCAAGCTGAAGACCGTCTCGGCCATGGGCCCGAGCGTCGGCGCCACCCGCACCCGCGCCAGGTCGCCGGGCGTGAGGTGAATCCTGAGCATCGCCCTCCACATCGAGTCGCAGCAGCCCCCTGCGGCCGCGAGGGACGCTGGGCAGCGCGGTTAAGCCAGAACAGAAAAGCCTCACGGCACCCGATTTCTTCCTGCCAGGTGAGCGGGCCCCCTCGACGACGACCCTGAGGACACCCATGCAGGAAACCGCTCACGAACGGTCAGAGCGTTGCTGACAGCGCTCGCCGTCCTGACCGCCACCTTCGTCGCCCTGACCGTCTCCCCCGGCGCCGCCCGCGCCGACTGGGCCCATGACCAGTGCAGTTACGCCCAGCCGTACGAGACCACGAGCGAGCCGGAGGAATGGCTCGAACCCGTCGGCAAGATCTACCGCTACGGGTCACCCGATCGCGAAGTGAACGACACCATCCAGATCAGCGAGTCGGTGACGTCGCACACCACCCAGGACTTCGGCGTCTCTCTCGGCTTCAGCAAGATCGTCGAGATTGCCGGAAGCTTCCACTACACGATCCAGGAGTCCCTCGAGCACAACGAGATCGTGAGCCACCCGGTGAAGGCCCCCAAGGGCCAGTACTGGGAGGCGCGGCTGGTGACGGTGTGGAAGTTCGTCCGGACCCACAAGGGCTGGAAGACCGCCACCCGCTACTGCGGGTCGCATCTCGACAGCATCGTCCGCTGGCCACACGCCTACCACATCTGCGACTACCCGGCGGGCTCCCGGCCCGAGAGCCACTGCCGGGACTGGAAGTACGTGCTGCCCAGCGGCGGCGCCGGCAGCGGCGGCTCGGTCACCCCGCCCTCGTCCGGCCCGGCGCCGCCTTTGTCCGGCCAATGCGCCACCATGTGGCCGGACAATGGCCCCCCACGCGGCGCCCAAGGGGCAGGGCCGGGTCTGTCTAGATAACGGCTCTGTCGCAGAGAGATCGGCTCTGGCCCTCTTTCAGTGGTGACGGAGCGTTAGGCCAACAGGATGCGGTGGCGGAGCAGCGTGAAGCCGGCGCGGCCGTGCATCTGGCGCATGGTGCCCTTGGTCTTGGTGTTCACGCCTTCGGTGCCGCCGTTGTGGAACGGCAGAGTGACGGCCGCGTGGACGGCGTCGCGGTCCTGGTCGAGGCCGCGGATGAAGGCGTGCACGTGATGGAGGTCGGCGGTGCGGGCAGTGGTGATCCACGTGCTGAGGCGGTCGGCGTTGCCCATGCTCGGCCGGAGCAGGTCGGCAGAGTCGCGGACGAGCCCGGCCAAGTCGATCATCTCGGGGCAGGCCGTGGTGAACTCGTTGAGCAGCCGGCGACGCTCGTCTTTGAGGTTGTCGGGCCGCGTGAGCAGGAGCTGGGCGAGGCGGCGTGGGGAGATGGGCAGGCGGTCGGCTTCAACCCGGCCCTGGGTGATGTAGCGGTAGAGGAGATTGAAGCTGCCCGGGTAGCCGAGGGCTTTGATCTCGTTGAACAGGTGCAGGACGGGGACGGCGGGGTCGTCGGTTCGGCGGCGTTTGAGGTGGTCGCGGTAGGGGTCGACGAGGGTCGGCCGGTACTGCGGGGCGCGTTGCAGGCGTTCGGGTTCAGACACGCGCGCGTGGCGTTTGACGGTGTTGAGGCCCAGATTGAGGCGGCGGGCGCACTCCAGCAGGCCGACTCCCTTGCCGAGCAGGTCGTGGACCTGCTGCCAGCGCTCGCGGGTGCTCTGGGCGCGTTTGCCGTCTTGATCGGGGGCCCGGCCTTGGCCCAGCAGGCACTATGTGTGGCGACTTCCTTGGTGACGGCCTCACCGAGGTCGTGCCATCGATGCCAGCGATCACTCACCTGGACGGCGTCAGGCAGGGCGCGGTGGATCGCTTCGGCGTAGGCGCCCGAGCCGTCTCGGCACACGATCTGCACTCCGGGATGGGTGCGCAGCCACGCCTCCAGCACATCGGCGGTGCGGCCGGGTAGAACGTCGATGCGCTCTCGGGTCTCGGCGTCGATCAGCACGGTGGCGTAGCGGTGGCGCCGACGCAGGGCGAAG
>NZ_JBEXYU010000057.1:0-46004 GCF_040631115.1 Nonomuraea sp. NPDC005692
CTGCGGCAGGTCGCCGCCGAGCGCTGCGCCGCCGCGGGCATCACCCTGCGCGTCCCGCCGCCCCGGCTGTGCACCGACAACGGAGCCATGATCGCCGCCGTCGGGGACCTGCTCATCGCCGCCGACACGCCGCCGTCGCCCCTCGACCTGGCGGCCGATCCCTCGGCGCCACTGACCAGAGCCTCACTCACCCCCAGCCGTAGCTGACCATGGGGTCCCGACCGCCGGCTCGACGACGACCGCGAGGGCTGCCTGTCGGTCCCGGGCTGCTCCGCCCCGCTGCCCCGCCCCGACCGGGCCGTCTGCGACGGCTTCGACGTCAGCGGCGCGCCGGTCACCGTGCACGGCACCGGGCTGCCGGCCCGATGCCTGCTGATCCCCGAGACGGCAGCGTTCGAGACCGCCCAGCACCTGGTCAGCCTCGCGGCGGGAGAGACGCCGTCACGCTGGGCGGCCGGCGGCTTCCGCGATGCGGTCGCGATCTGGCTGGCGGCCTTCTCCCATGTCCTGACCCGCCTGCCGGAGGGCGCCCTGTTCCCGGTCGGCGACCTGCTCATCGAGGCGAGCGTCTGCCTCGGCATCGCGCCGGCGGCCGCGGCGACCGCCGTGCGGCTCGCACCCGGACGACAGGCTGCCATGGCCGCCGTGGTGGTCCAGCTGGCGATGCTGCCCCTGCCGTACCTCTGGATCGTCTTCGCAGGGCACGACCTGCGGCGCTGACACGTCGCACTGTCAGGCTGAAGTTCCTCGCGCCGCGCTTCATGGCCATCCGGTACGCCTACCTGCGTCGGGCCGGCGGCACCGAGTCCGTCGCGCTGCTGGAGCTTGCCGATGGCGTGGAGAACCCGCTGTCCCGGAAGACGCTTCCCGTACGAACTGGCTCCCGGCCGAATAGCGCCGAAATCCTTGGCCGTTCACCGCGGCAAGTTACACACAGCGGATCAGCCACCCGAATCGCCCTGAACACTGGGCACGATGGTGGTTGAACGTCGTCCGACGCGCGATGGCAGCCGACCATCTGACGCACCACGGACAGCCCAGCCTGACCGGCGATGGCCAGACCCGCCTCGTTCACGCCTCCTGCCATCTCGGCCACCTCGCCCGCCTGCGCAGGAGCCCGGCACAGCACACCTGAATCGCCCCTCGCGGCTTGCTTGAGCCGTGTGCCGCGACGAGTGGCACGCACGGTTCTGAGGGGCCCCGGTGCAGCGATGCACCGGGGCTACCCAGGCGAGGAGGATGCCGTGCCGCGTTCGCCGTGGAGCAGCCGGGCAGGGGCGAACTCGTAGAGGTTCGACATCCTCGCCGGCACGCGAGAACTGATCCGTCATCCACAGAGAAGATCCCGTTTCACGTGCGTTTCACGCACGTAGGCCGCGTAGACGGCCTCGTAACGGCGGGCGGAGGCCGACAGGGCGGTCATGCCGGACCCGCCGTGGAAAATGTCCGGGGCGTGATAGGTCGTCACCTCCACGCCCTCCCGCAGGAGCTGTTGGGCGTAAGCCTGACCCGAGTCGCGCAGCCGGTCGAACTGATTGGTCATGATCATGGTCTTGATGCCGCGCATGCCGTCCGGGATCGCCGCGCGCAGCGGTGAGGCCGCGAGCAACTGCTCGGACTGGGGAGCCCCGCCGAACAGGTGCCGACGGGCCAGTGCCATGTCGGCGGCGGTGGGAGTGCAGCGCGGGTCCATCTCCGCCTCGTAGATCGCATCGTCGAGCCAGTCGGTCAATGGCACGCTGAGCACTTGGGCGACCAGCTCGGGCCCGTCACCGGCCGCGCACCGCAGGGCGACGACCGCCGCCGCGTTCGCACCCGCGCTCTCCCCGCCGATCGACAGCGACGAGGAGTCGAGGCCCAGTTCCGCGCTGTTGGCGGCAAGCCAGGCCGTCGCCTCCGCGCAGTCGTCGATCGGAGTCGGGTAGGGATGCTCGGGCGCCAGCCGGTAGTCGACCGAGACGATCGCGACTCCGGACAGCTTGGCGAGCCAGCGGCTGTGGACGTCGGACAGCTCCACACTGCCCAGCCAGTAGGCGCCCCCGTGGAAGAACACGTGGGTTCCGACCGCGCCTTCGCAGCGGTAGATCCGCGCGCCGATCGTGCCACCGTTGACCGGGATCTCCAGATCCTCGGTGGCGACGCCCTCGGGGGCGGGTCTGACCACGAACTCGAGCGAGGCCTGCCATAGCCGGGTGATCTCCTCGCGCTGTTCGGCGACGCTTCGCACCTGGCCGAGCGGTTCCGAAGCCATCATCACGCGGAGCACCTCGCCCAGAGGTCCCTCGACCTTGCCTGCTCGGATGGACATCACTACCTCTTCCGCTCGGCCGGTAACGCGATCACCCTAGCCTACCGAGTGCTTGGTAAGTATGCTCGCGGCATCTTTCCGAAAGGATGCCGATGCCTGATCAACTCCAGGGCCGTAGGGCGGGCGTCACCGACCGCGAGCCGGCCCAGGCTCTCGCGCGGGTCGCCCACGCCGAGTTCGGCTCGGTCGAGCCGCTGTGCGACAACGCGGGCGTGCCGCTGTACGGCGGGGGCGGCACGTGCTGAACACCGCCTCCACCCACGCCTTCCTGCCCGACCCGGGCTTCACCGCCCGCTACAGCGCCACCGAGCACGCCATCGCCGGGTTCTCCCTCGGCCTGCGGTCCGGGCCGGGGCCAGACGGCATCGGCGTCACCGTCCTGTGTCCCGGCCGGGACACCCGAATCCTCGACTCCCGGTGCAACCGCCTGGGCACCTTCGGCCGGCCGGCGGCCGAGCCGTTCGGGGCCGGCTCCATCCCGATGGCTGTCGAGCCCCAGGTCCGGGAGCTGCGGCAGCTCGCGGGCGGCGACGCACTGGAGCGCGATGCCCCGCACTGAGGAAGCCCTGCCCGTCTCACTGCGGCGGCTCTTTCTCACCGTGCCCTTCGTCGGCGCCGCCGCGCCCTTGGCCTACGCCGTCTCCGGGTACTTCCTACCGATCCAGGTCCAGGCCATCGACAACGGCGCCAAGGTCGGGAACCTGGCCCTCATCAACACCCTGAGCGCCTGCGCGGCGATGGTCGCCCAGCCCGTCATCGGCCTGCTGTCGGACCGGACCCGCACCCGCTACGGCGCCCGGACGCCGTGGATGGTCGCCGGCGCGGCCGTCGGCGTCGCCGCGCTGCTGCTGGCGGGCCGGGCGAGCACCGTGGCTCTGCTGATCGCGGCGATGACGCTGGTCCAGTTCGGCTTCAACGCCTTCCAGGGCCCGCTGGGGGCGATCATGCCGGACCGGGTGCCCACCCGGCTGCGGGGCCGCTACTCGACGCTGATCGGGCTGGGCCAGATCCTCGGGGCGATCCTCGGGCCGGTCCTGGCCTCCCTGTTCGTCAGCCGCATCCCCGCCGGCTACGCCACCTTCGCGGTCGTCGTCCTGGCGGTCATCCTGCTGTTCGTCGTGATCAACCGCGACCCCGGCAACCTGGACCTGGCCCGCCCGCCCTTCTCCGCGGTGGCCTTCTTCACGGCGTTCTGGGTCAGTCCCGCACGCCATCCCGACTTCTTCTGGGCGCTCCTGGGCCGCTTCCTCATCTTCGGCGGCTACTACATGGCCCTCACCTACGGCTTCTACATCGCCCAGGACTACCTCGGCCTCGGCGCCGAGGAGGCCGCCAGGCTGACGCCTCTACTCGGGCTCGCGGGCCTGCCCGGCTTCCTGGTCGCGATCGTCGTGTCCGGGCCGCTGTCGGACCGGTTGGGCAGGCGCAAGCCGCTCACCCTGATCGGGGGACTGATCATCTCCCTGTCGGCGCTCATCCCGCTGCTGATGCCGACCGTGACCGGCATGTTCCTCTCGGCGATCGTCGCCACCATCGGCTTCGGCGTCTTCATCTCCGTCGACCAGGCCCTGGTCTCGGAGATCCTGCCCAGCCGCGACGACTTCGCCAAGGACCTGGGCGTGCTCAACCTGGCCGCGACCCTGCCCAACACGGTGGCCCCTGCCGCGGCCGGGGCCGTCGTGTCGGCGTTCGGCGGGTACGGCCCGCTGTACGGCGCGGTGACGATCGTCACGGTCCTGGGCGCACTGGCGGTTCTGCTGATCAGGGGGGTGCGTTAGGGTCGGCGGGTGGCCAGGACACGTGACGCCGAGCGCGCCGGGGCGGCGCGGCGGGCCAAGATCCTGAACGTCGCCCTCGATCTCTTCGCGGCCCGGGGCTACCGGGGCACCTCGATCGCGGCTGTCGCCGAGGCGGCCGGGATCACGCAGCCGGGCGTGCTGCACCACTTCGCCAGTAAGGAGGCACTGCTGGCCGAGGTGCTGGCCGAGCGCGACCGGCAGGTCCTGCTCGCCGCCGGCAGCGACCGTGTGGCCGAGGGGCCCTACCTGGTGTTCGCCCTGGAGATCGTGCACGACATGCTCGCCCAGGCCCGCGCCAACCGCGAGCTCACCCGTCTGGGGCACCTCGGCACGTTCGGCTCCGACGACGTTCCCGAGCTGGCGCGGGAGTGGGCCAGGCGGCGCGTCCACACCTTCCGCACGGACCTGGCCACGGTGATCGCGCAGGACATCGCCGCCGGTCGCGTGCGCGCCGACGCCGACCCCGTCGCGACCGCGTCGATCATCATCGCCGCGATCACCGGGCTGGAGGAGCAGTGGCTGCTGGATGAGTCCTTCGACATGCTGGCGGCGATGGACGCCTTCACGCGGGTGCTCTGCCGCGACCTGCTGATCGAGGGCTGATCAGGTGGACGAGCGCGGGATCAGGCGGAAGTGCCGGCCGTCGGTGTCCAGGCCGTACCTTCTGCCTTCGAGGGCCGCCAGCACCGCGTCGGCCAGTTCCCGGCCCAGCGCGTGGCTGTCGAACGCGATGGTGGTCAGCGGCGGCCCGGCCAACCGTGCGGTCGGCATGTCCTCCACCCCCACGACGGCCAGGTCGCCAGGGGCGGCAAGGCCCCACTCGCGCAGGCCGGCCAGGACGGCGACGGCGACCTCGTCGCTGTAGGCGCACACCGCGCTCACACCCTCCTGCCGCCAGCGGGCCACGGCCCGCGCCGCGCTGTCGGCCTCCAGGTCCACGGTCAGCACCGGCGGCGGCGCCAGCCCGGCGGCGGCGCAGGCCTCCCGCACGCCGCGCAGGCGCTCGCTCGCGATCGGCCCGGCGAGTGCGAGGCCGGAGGTGGCGTAGCCGATGCGCCGGTGGCCGCCGGCGATCAGGTGCTCGGCCTGGAGGCGGCCGACCTCGCGCTGGTAGCCGGCGAGACTGTCGGTCTCGGCCGGCAGCACCACGTCGGCGCCGGCCTCGTACAGCGCGGCGGTGGTGGCGGCGTCGAAGGGCTCCAGGCCCAGGACCGCCGAGGCCGCGACGGCGGCGCAGACATCGGGCAGCGGCCGTGTGCCCTCGCCGCCCAGGTGCAGGACGAGCGTGAGCCGCCTGGCCGCCAGCGCGGTGGCCAGGCCCTCGACGAGGCTGGTGACGGTCGGCCCCTGCGTCATCGAGCGCAGCGACAGCAGCACGATGTCGCTGCGTCCGGCCGCCAGGGCGCGGGCCGGGGCGTGCGGCCGGTAGCCCAGGCGCTGGGCGGCCTCCAGCACGCGGCGCCTGGTCTCCTCGGGGATGGACTGGCCTGGCCGGTCGTTGAGCACGAAGCTCACCGTGGTGCGGGAGACGCCGACGGCCCGGGCCACGTCGGCGCTGGTGACCCGCCTCGCGGCTTTGGCCATGCGCCCCTCCCGTTATCAAACCTTGGCTTGCCCTTGCGGCAAAGCCCCATGTTAGCGTGCTAACGCGCGTTGGTAACGCGCGTTAGTGGAGGGGCAGAGATGGGCTTTCCCAACGGTTTCCTCTGGGGTACGGCGACCGCCGCCCACCAGGTCGAAGGAAACAACGTCAACAGCGACTTCTGGGTGCTGGAGAACACCGCAGGAACGATCTTCGCCGAGCCCAGCGGCGACGCCTGCGACCACTACCGGCTCTACCGCCAGGACATCGCCCTGCTGGCCGAGCTGGGACTGACCAGCTACCGCTTCTCCCTCGAGTGGGCCAGGGTGGAACCCGAGCCGGGCAGATACTCCCGGGCGGCCCTGGCCCACTACCGCGACGTGCTGGACGCCTGCCACGAGCACGGCCTGACCCCGATGGTCACGCTGCACCACTTCACCAGTCCGCGCTGGCTGATGAGGCTCGGCGGCTGGAGCGCCCCCGGCACCCCCGAGCGCTTCGCGGCCTACTGCCGCACGGTCATGGCCGAACTCGGCCCGCTCATCCCCTACGTGTGCACGATCAACGAGGCCAACATCGGCCCCGTCGTACGCCAGGTCGCCGGCGACCTGTTCGAACTGGCCCCAGTCGGGCTCGGCGCCTGGATGGCCGCCGCCGCCCACGACCTGGGCACCACCCCCGACCGGGTCAAACCGTTCCTGTTCGCCTACGGCCAGGCCGCCAACGAGGTGATCATGCGGGCACACATGGCCGCCCGCACCGAGATCAGAAAAGTCAGCCCGGACACCCGCATCGGCCTCACCCTCGCCCTGCAGGACTACCACCCCGAGCCGGGAGGGCAGGAGCGGGCACGGCAGATGTGGCGCGAGACCTTCGAGGACTTCCTGCCCGCCCTCGACGGCGACGACTTTCTCGGCGTGCAGAGCTACAGCCGCATGCGCGTCGG
Source organism: Nonomuraea sp. NPDC005692 (assembly GCF_040631115.1). Lineage (NCBI taxonomy): Bacteria > Bacillati > Actinomycetota > Actinomycetes > Streptosporangiales > Streptosporangiaceae > Nonomuraea > Nonomuraea sp. NPDC005692. The sequence continues at coordinate 6,636 of NZ_JBEXYU010000057.1, forward strand.
CCCCGACGGCCTCCTGCCGGTGCCCGACGGAGCCGAGGTGACCCAGATGGGCTACGAATTCCATCCGCGGTCGCTGGAAAACGTCATCCGCGGCGCGGCCGTCGCCGGCCTGCCGGTGATCGTCACCGAGAACGGCATCGCCACCGCCGACGACACCCGCCGCACCGAGTACGTCCGCCAGGCCCTGGAAGGCGTACGGCGCTGCCTGGCCGACGGCATCGACGTGGGCGGCTACTACTACTGGTCGGCGCTGGACAACTTCGAGTGGATGCTCGGCTACGCCCCGACCTTCGGCCTCATCGCCGTCGACCGCGACACCCAGACCCGCACCGTCAAGGACAGCGCGCGCCACCTGGGCGCGCTCGCTCGCACGAACGGGGAGGCCCTGTGACGGCATGCCTGGCCGGCCGCCGCCCCTACCTGTCCGCCGCCCCGATCCGGCACCTGTGACCAGCTCGTGGGGATCGGCCCGGCCACCTCTGCCCTTTCTGTGGCAGTGATCACAGAACTGGCCGATCGGTCAGGATTTGACCGATCGGTCATGTACTGTGGCGCACATGGCGCGCAACAGCTCCGGCTTCCGCAGAGAGATCCTCGAAACGGCGTCACGGTTGTTCGCCGCCACCGGCTTCAAAGCCACCTCGCTGCAGGACATCGCCGGTGAGGTCGACTGCTCCAAGGCGGCGTTGCTGTACCACTTCAACGGCAAGGACGCGATCCTCACCGAACTGCTGATCCCCGCGGCGGAGGCGCTCGCCGGGCTCGACGCGCGGCTGGGCGAACTGGAAGGCGAGGATGCCGTCCTCCCGGCCGTCGAGGGTTTCGTCGACCTCATGCTTCGATTCCGGCGCGAGCTCAAGATCATCTATGACGACCTCCCCGAGATGCTCCGCCATCCGGCACTGGCCGGGGTGCCGGACAAGATCGACCGGCTGGTCGACGCGTTCGCCGGCCGCTCCACCGATCCCAAGGCTCGCGTGGCCGCGCTGATGGTGCTCGGGGCCGTGCCCATCGTCGGCGTGAGCCCGGTCCCGCTGCCGGATGACGAACTGCGCGCCGTCACCGTCCGCTGCGCGCTGCGCACCCTTGACCATGATCCCAACTGCCCCTGAGAGGGACCACCGTTCCATGGCAACACTGCTCTACCGGCTCGGCCGCGCATCCTTCCGGCACCGGCGGCTCGTGCTCGCCCTGTGGATCGCCGTACTGGCGGCCCTCGGCGCGTCGGCCGCGGCGTTCAACGGCCCGACGGCCGGCAACTTCACCATCCCGGGAACCGAGTCCCAGCGCGCCCTGGACGCCCTGGCCGAACAGTTCCCGCAGGCCGCCGGAGCCACCGGCACGATCGTGGTCGCCGCCCCCGACGGCCAGGCGCTGACCTCGGCCGACAACCGGGCCGCGGTGCAGGCACTCACCAAGGAGGCCGCCGCGCTGCCGGGCGTGGTCGCGGCCCTCGACCTCTTCCAGGTCGGCTCCCTCTCCCAGGACGGCCGCTACGCCCTGGTGCAGGTGCAGTTCGCCGAGTCCGGAGACAAGGTGACCGCCGCCCAACGCACCGCATACGGGAACAGCGGAAAGAGCGCGCAGGCGGCCGGTCTGCGGGTGGAGCACGGCGGCGAGGTGATGACGGCCGAGCCGGAGATCGGCGGGACCGAGGGCCTGGGCGTCGCCGTGGCGGCCGTCGTTCTCCTCATCACCTTCGGCTCGCTCGTGGCCGCGGGGATGACCCTGCTCACCGCGCTCATCGGCGTCGGCGCGGGCATGGCCGGGCTTTTCGCCCTGAGCAGCACCGTCGAGTTGACCAGCACCGCCCCGGTCCTCGCCCTCATGCTCGGCCTGGCCGTCGGCATCGACTATTCGCTCTTCATCACCTCCCGCCACCGGCAGAACCTGCTTGACGGGCTCGACCCGGAGGACGCCGCCGCCCGCGCCGTGGGCACCGCGGGCTCGGCCGTCGTGTTCGCCGGGGCCACGGTGGTGATCGCCCTCGCGGGCCTTGCCGTGGTCGGCATCCCGTTCCTCACCGTGATGGGCCTGGCCGCCTCGGCCACCGTGGCCGTCGCCGTGCTCGTCGCCATCACCCTCCAGCCCGCCCTGCTCGGCTTCGCCGGACTCCGGGTACTGCCCCGCAAGCAGCGGGGGACCGCTCACGACCCCGCCGCGACGCGCCCCGGTTTCGGGTTCCGCTGGGCGTACGTCGTGACCCGCTTGCGGGTGCCGTTCATCGTGGCCGGTGTGCTCCTCCTGGGCGGCCTGGCCGTACCGGCCGCGCAGATGCGCCTCGCGCTGCCCGACGCCGGAACGGCGGCGCAGGGCACCACGGCCCGTCAGGCGTACGACCTCATCAGCGAGGGTTTCGGGCCCGGCTTCAACGGCCGGCTGGCCGCGGTCGTCACCGGCGACTCCGCCGAGGCCACGACCCGTGCCGCGAAGGAGGCCGCCGCCGCGATCCAGGCCACCAAGGGAGTGCTGGCGGTCACGTCGCCGCAGCTCAACGCCTCCGGGACGACCGCCCTGCTGGCCGTCGTCCCGGCCACCGGCCCCACCGACGAGGCCACCGAGACCCTCGTCCACGACATCCGCACCAGGGTCGCGGACATCGGCGACGTCTCCCTGACCGGCCAGACCGCGATCGGCATCGACGTCTCCGAGAAGCTGTCCGACGCGCTGCCCGTCTACCTGTTGCTCGTGGCGGGCCTGTCGGTGCTGCTGCTGATGCTGGTCTTCCGTTCCATCCTGGTCCCGGTCAAGGCCGCGCTCGGCTTCCTGCTCACCGTGGGCGCCACCTTCGGCGTCACCGTCGCGGTCTTCCAGCAGGGATCGCTGAGCGGCCTGCTCGGCGTCGACACTCCCGGGCCGCTGGTCAGCTTCCTGCCCATCCTGATGATCGGCATCCTGTTCGGCCTGGCCATGGATTACCAGGTCTTCCTGGTCTCCCGGATGCGCGAGGACTTCGTCCACGGCGACACCGCACGCCAGGCGACGATCTCCGGGATGGGACACGGCGCCCGCGTCGTCACCGCCGCCGCGCTCATCATGATCTCGGTCTTCGGCGGGTTCGTGCTCATGGACGACCCCATCATCAAGTCCATGGGCTTCGCCCTGGCCCTCGGCGTGGCCGTCGACGCCTTCGTGGTGAGGATGACCATCGTGCCGGCCGTGATGTCGCTGCTGGACGACCGCGCCTGGTGGCTGCCCCGGTGGCTCGCGCGCGTACTGCCCGACGTCGACATCGAGGGTGAGCGGCTGCGCGAGCACCTCGACCACGCGACCCCGGACGCCGCCGCCAAGGTCTGAACACCCGAAGGTGTACGGCGACATCGCAGCCGGTCGGCATCCTCCTCCCGAACGTGTCCCTGGCCCCAAACTAAGCTGATCTGCGCAGGTCAACCGGCTTCCGAGAAGATCGTGTTCTCAGGAGCGGAGACGGTCACGACTTTGAGAACGCGCACGGCTGAGAGGCAGAACCCCAGCTCGGCACCTCTGTGAGCAGGGCTATGTCGCTAGTGGGCGGCTGGGGCCACCTCCGAGAGAAGGACGCCGACCACCGCAGGCCGGGGGGGAAGACTGACGAGTTCCAGGCCGTGAACGCCGGGGAACACCGCCAGACCTTGCCCGGCGAGTCGAAACAGGGCGACCACAGGGCGGCCAAGGGAGGGCCAGTAGCCGTGACCGACACCGCGAACACCACTCGCGTGCACGTCTGCGTGGAGGAGGTGGTCCGCCTCCTGAACGACGCGGAGGGCTACGCGTTCGTGTCAGTGGATGAGAAGTTGGCCTATCTGGAGGACCGGGCTCAACTGCTTCACCAGTTGGTCGACGTCTTCGGTGACGAGCGCGGCCGCTACGTCGCCCAGGACGCCGATGACCGCGCCGAACGTCGTAACGGCCGTACTACGCCGCCTCTGGGTCGCTCAGAAAGTCGACAGGCATATACGCAACGTATGACTCAACAGACACAGCGTCATCAGAGCGACACAACCGTTACCAAGCCCCCGAGACCCGTCCACTCCGCGCACGAGTGGCCAGGAGCACGTGCGAGACTGCGACCCTGAGATGCTCGGCGATGTGATCTTCACCTTGTCATTCATGGCGCTTGCGTCCACGGGAGTAGTGTACGAGTTTGACCTGGTCACAAGCGTGGCGGCCGTGAAATGGAGACGGCCATCGCGTGATCCTTCGAGTGCGAACAACGAAGGAGATCAAGGCGATGGCCGCAGACAACAGTGTGACGCCCGATCAATGGCTGGCGAAGCAGATCCAGACCGATGAGCCCGACGTGTTGCGATCCATGGTCAAGACCATGGCCGAGGCGTTGATGTCGCCGAGGCCGACACCTCCGCTGGCGGTCGGCCCGCATCGGCAGCCTGAGCTCCTTACCCAACTCGGTGATCGTTTCCGGTCACAGCACCAGGTCGGCGAGCTGGGTGCGGGCCGGCATCTGCAATGCCAGGTACGTCCACGAGACGTCGCGGCGGCCGTGCGGATCGACGCGCTCAGCGAGATGGATCAGGTCCAGGCCATGCGTACGGGCCAGGCGGATCGTCTCCTGCGCGGAGACGGCGAACATGCGGCGGCCGTCGGGGACGGGGCCGTGACGCAGGGAGAGCACCACCCGCCCGCCGGGGGCGAGCAGACTGACCAGGTTGGGCATCGCCGCGGCCCGCTCCTGCTCATCCAGGTGCATCCAGACGGCGGTCAGCAGGACGAGATCGAAAAGACGTTCTTCCTCGCGTAGTCTCGCCAGGTCCGGCAGCGCATCATCGACCCACTCCACAGCCTGGTCGGCATGGAGGCGCTCGCCCAGGGCACGTAGTTCAGCCGTGGGCTCGGCGGCGACGACCGTGTGACCGAGGGCAGCCAGCGCCGCCGCATCGCGGCCACTGCCTGCTCCGACGTCCAGCACCCGGCTCGGCCGCGCCGGAAACACGTGCAGCACCTCCCGGTGCACCTCCGCGAACGTGACGCTCTCGTACTGCTCGGCCAACATCTCGGCCGCTTCGGCGTACCCTGCGACGGAGTCCAACCTTTTGTCCTTGTTCACGCGGTCTTTGTTCACGCGTCGAAACTTATCGGGGCATGCTGACGGCCCACTGTCCGAGCGCGTGAGTTGGTCGCGTAGCGACCGGCCCAGGTCCGTCAGCGCGTACTCCATGCGCGCCGGCGCCGGTCCGTACGATGTGCGGCTGACCAGGACGCAGCGCCGGATCGCATGCAACGCCTGCTCAACAGCGCCCGCTGGGACCCGCGCCAAGTACGCGTCGACCTGCGTGAGTACGTGATGAACCATCTCGGCCACCATGACGGTGTGCTGATCGTGGACGAGACCGGCTTCCTGAAGAAGGGCGACAAGTCGGCTGGGGTACAGCGCCAGTACTCTGGCACCGCGGGCCGGGTGGAGAACTGCCAGGTGGGAGTTTTCCTGGCCTACGCTTCCCCGCTCGGGCGGGCACTGATCGATGCTGAGCTGTATCTGCCCAGGTCCTGGACCGACGATCGTGACCGCTACGCCCGGGCCGGTATCCCGGCCGACGTGCCCTTCGCCACCAAGCCGGCGCTGGCGCGTACGATGCTGACCCGCGTGCTTCAGGCCGGCGTGCCGGTGTCGTGGGTCACCGCAGATGAGGCTTACGGCCTGGACTTCAAGTTTCGGCGTTTCCTGGAAGAACACCGCCTCAGCTACGTGGTGGCGGTGCCCAAGAGCCAATGGGTCGGCACCGACTGGGGCGGGGATCGTGCCGACACCGCCACCGCCCAGGCCCCCGCCGAGGCGTGGAAGCGCCGCTCCTTCGGCCGCGGCGCCAAGGGCGAACGGGAACTGGCCTACTACCTGTGCTACGCCCCGGCCGGCACCAGCCTGGAGGACCTCATCGCCGTCGCCGGCAGCAGGTGGCTATCGAGGAATGCTTCCAGAGCGCCAAGAACGAGACCGGCCTGGACCATTACCAGGTTCGCCGCTTCGACGCCTGGCACCGTCACATCACGCTGGCGATGCTCGCCCACGCCTTCCTGGCCGTCACCGCCGCGCATTTCCCAAAAACCCAAGCGAGCTGGTCCGCCTCACACCAGTCGAGATCCGCCGTCTGCTGGCACACCTGACCAGCACTCTCATCCGCCCGCTCGCCCAGGTTCTGGCCTGGTCCCACTACCGACGCCTCCATCAGACCCGCGCCAGGGCCAGCCACTACAGGAGACATCGGCTGAAACATTTCGAAAGCTCGCTGTAGTACTAGCTGGCGCCGCTCCTCAGCAACGCCATCAACTGGCCGGTCGCGGCGCGGGCGCGGGCGGCGATCTCGTCGTCGTCCGGCCGCCGGACGCCGTGGAGCGCGTCCTCGAACAGGTCTCTGCCGAGCATCGCGACGAACGTCGACGCCATCTCGCGCGGCTCGGCGACCGTCCAGCCCTCGCTCGGGGCCCAGTGGCCGAGGTAGCGCGCGAGGACGCCGACCCTGACCTCCATGACCTGGCGGTAGCGCGGCCCCAGCTCGGGGAAGCGCGGGGCGTCGCGCGTCACCACCCGGTAGAGCGCGAGCTCGGTCGGCGAGAGCACCCTGCTCAGGTAGTCGATGCCCGCCATCGGCAGCGCGACCCGCGGCGGCTCGGACAGCCATGGCAGGTCGGCGTGCTCGCCCTCCGGCCCCTCGGGAGCCGAGCAGGCGTCGTGGATGACGGCGCTGAACAGCTCGTCCTTTCCGTCGAAGTGGCGGTAGACGGTCTTGATCGACACGCCCGCGGCCTCGGCGATGCGGTGCATCGAGGTCTCGGCGTAGCCCGTGTCGAGGAACGCCTCGCGCGCGGCGTTGACGATCGCCGTGCGTTTGCGCTGCATGAGCCGCGCCTTGGGGTTGTCGTCGGACCAGCTTCGCAAAGGACCTCTCCGTACGAGCGGCGTTTGACACCAGCATACGACAACGCTCATTGTTACACGTACGACAACGGTCGTTGTTGTTTGCCGACCCCGCTGGGAGAGACCCATGATCGCGCGCTGGACCGAAGACGACATCCCCGACCAGACCGGGAGGGTCGCGGTCGTCACCGGCGCGAGCAGCGGCCTCGGCCTGGCCACCACCAGGGCGCTGGCCCGCAAGGGCGCCCGCGTGATCCTCGCCGTACGCGACGAGGCCAAGGGGCGCCGCGCGGTCGCGGAGCTGGGAGGACCGGGCTCCGCGCTGGACGTGCACCGCCTCGACCTGACCGACCCCGGCTCGGTGCGGGCGTTCGCCGAGCGCCTCCACGCCGACCTCGGCCGCCTCGACATGCTGGTCAACAACGCGGGCCTGATGGCGCCGCCGCGCACGCTCACCGCCGAGGGCCACGAGCTGCAGTTCGCCGCCAACCATCTCGGCCACTTCGCGCTCACCGGCCTGCTGCTCGACCTCCTCGCCAAGGGCGACGCCCCCCGGGTCGTCACGGTCACCTCGGCCAACCACCGGCAGGGGAAGATCTTCTTCGACGACCTGACCGGCGAGCGCGCGTACTCGCCGATGCGGTTCTACAACCAGTCCAAGTTGGCCAACGCCGTCTTCGGGCTGGAACTGCACCGGCGGCTCGCGCGGGCGGGCAGCCCGGTGCGCAGCGTGCTCGCCCATCCGGGCTACGCCTCCACCAACCTTCAGACCAGCGCGCCGGTCGGCCTGGTGAAGCTGCTGTTCGGCCACCTTCTCGCGCCCGTCGCCCAGTCTTGCGCGCAGGGCGCGCTCCCCCAGCTCCACGCGGCCACCGCACCCGGCGTCGAGGGCGGCGAGTTCATCGGCCCCGGCGGCATGGCCGAGCTCCGGGGCGCCCCCGAGCGGGTCCGGCCGGCCCCCGCCGCCGCCGACCCCGAGACGGGCCGACGGCTGTGGGAGCTGTCAGAACGCCTGACGGGTGTGCGGTTCCCCGTCTGAGCCGTCCCTAGCTGTACTGACCTGGCCGGCCAGGGCCTCGGTGACCTGGCAGGTGTTCTGCGCGGCGACGCGGGCCGGCATACGGGCGTTAGCCGCGCTGGCAGTGCGCTTATCGCGGCATACCGCCCTGCGCCTGCTGCTGCGTCTGCCGTTGCCCGCGTTGCGGGTGCCCCGTGTGCCGGGCGTGGACGACTTCGCGCTGCGCCGGCGTCATCACTACGCCACCGTGCTCATCGACGCCGAGACCTGCCAGCGTATTGATGTTCTGCCCGGCCGCACCGTCGATGTGCTCGAGGATGGCGGTGCGCTCGACGCCGAGGTAGCCCAGCGGGTAGACGTGCCAGAAGATCGCCCGCTCAACCGAGGGCGCCGGCGGGCGGCCGACCGGCCTGGGCGGCGCTTTTCGGTGGAGCCTTGCTCGATGGCCAGGGGGGCAAACCAAGTAAGGTCGAAGGGTGGCGGACGCGGTCGCGGAGAGCGCGGCCTTGCGCCTCGTCGGCGTGTCCGGCTACGAAGGCATCGTGGCGCACGAGGCCACACCGGCCGCCCTGCGTAGCATCAGGCACTACCTGCGAACCCTCGGCGGGCTTACCCGGCAGTTCGATGCCGAAGGCCGGTTCAAGCCGGCGGAGGAGATCGTGGTGAGTGCGGGCGGGAGCGCGTACTTCGACATCGTGGCCGAGGAACTGGCCGGGCCGTGGCTCCTGTCCCCGCCGACGCGCGTCCTGCTGCGCAGCGGCGCATATGTGACCCATGACGACGGCTTCTATGCCGGGGTCAGGCCGTCCGCACGCGGCGTGACGGCGGACGCGCTGCGACCCGCGCTGTTGTTGTGGAGCCAGGTGATCTCCCGCCCTGAGCCGGGCCTGGCGCTGCTGGACTTCGGCAAGAGGGACGCTTCCTTCGATGTGGGGCTGCCGGTCCCCCGCGAGATCCGCCGTTCGGATGGCTGCTCGATGCCGGGCGAGGGGCTGAAGGTCGTATCACTCAACGATCAACACGCCTTTGTCGCCGTAGCGGGAGACACGCAGCTCCAGGTCGGCGACTGGGTGGGCTGCGGCCTCTCGCACCCCTGCACGGTCTTCGACAAGTGGCCTTTGATCCCCGTGGTCGAGGACGGCGTCGTCGTCGACCACATCCGTACGCTGTTCTGAGGTGATGGACTCGTGAACCACACCTTCCGGGGCCCCCGGGTCGTGGACGGCAGCGGCCGGCCCTCATACCGCGCCGACGTCGTCACGAAGGCGGGCATGATCACCGAAATCACGGAACCCGGGCAGGCAACGGCGGGCGCCGGACGCGTGATGGACGTCGACGGGCTCGTACTGGCGCCGGGTTTCATCGACATGCACGCGCACTCCGACCTCGCCCTCCTCACGGACCCGCATCATGTGGCGAAGGCGGCGCAGGGTGTGACGCTCGAGGTCCTCGGTCAGGACGGCCTCGGCTACGCGCCGGTCGACGACACGACTCTCCGGCAATTGCGGATCCAGCTCGCCGGCTGGAACGGCGATCCAGAAGATGTCGACTGGGACTGGCGCACCGTGGGCGGCTACCTCGACCGGCTGGACGAGGGCATCGCGGTCAACGCCGCCTACCTGATCCCGCATGGGACGGTGCGCGCGCTCGTCCTCGGCTGGGAGAACCGGCCACCGACCAGCGGCGAGCTCGACATGATGCGCGAACTCGTCGCCGAGGGAATGCGGCAGGGAGCCGTCGGCATGTCGTCCGGCCTGACCTAGCCGCCCGGCATGTACGCCGACACGGAGGAACTGGTGGAACTGTGCCGCGTGGTCGCGGCCCACGGCGGCTACCACAGCCCGCACCACCGCAGCTACGGCCGGGACGCCCTCGCCGCCTACGCCGAGATGATCGAGGTGTCGCGGCGTTCAAGCTGCCCCCTCCACCTCGCGCACACCATGATGAACTTCCCCGACAACGCCGGACGCGCCGCCGACCTCCTGCGCCTGATCGACGACGCCCTCTCCGACGGCTGCGACATCAGCATGGACAGCTATCCCTACACCGCAGGTTCGACCACTCTTGCCGCGTTGCTGCCGAGCTGGGCGGCCGAGGGCGGTCCGCAGGCGTTGATCGACCGGTTGCAGGACCTCCCGGCTCGTATGCGGCTCCGACGGGATCTGGAAGAGCGCGGCTCCGACGGGTGCCACGGCGTACCGGTCGACTGGAGCACCGTCCGGATCAGCGGTGTCCGGGATCCCGCCAACCAGCCCTACGTGGGCGCCACGCTCGCCGATCTCGCCGCACGGGAGGGACGAGCGGCCGGGACGTGTACTTCGACCTGCTCGTCCGCGACCGGCTCGGCACCACATGCCTCCAGCACGTGGGGCACCTTCCCTCGCCTTCTCGGCCGTTACGTCCGTGCACTCAACCTGCTGACGCTGGAGGAATGCGTCGCGAAGATGACGTCACGGCCCGCCCGCCGCCTCGGGCTCGCCACCCGTGGCCTGGTCAAGCCCGGCTACCTGGCCGACCTCGTGCTCTTCGACCCCGAAACGGTCGGCGAGGTGGCGACGTACGACGAACCTCGGCGGCCCCCGCGGGGCATCCCCTTCGTCATGGTGGCCGGCACCTGGGTGATCGATGAGGGGCGGCCCACTGGTGCCCGGCCCGGCCGTTCCGTCCGCCGGCTCCGCTGAGCACCCTCCTTGGCGGCGCGAGACCATCCTGCTGTGGACCGTCGGTTCCTGCGCTGAAGGGCAGGCAGGGCCGTCACGGCTGTGCACGCGAGAAGCGGCCCGGGGTGGTGTGCTCGCCGGCGACGGTCAGCTGACGTAGACGAGGGCAGTGCGCTCCGGGCCGACCAGGAGGAGGCATGAATCCCCTTCGCCGCACAGAACCTCGTCGAGGGGGAACTTCTTGGCGAAGGCGAGTCGGGGTCCGGAAGTGCCGGTGACCCCGGTGGCGATCGTCTCGTAGAGTGCCCCCTTCCTCACGAAAGTTCTTCAGCGAGGGTGAGCCCGAGGACGATGCGAGGTGCAGGCTGGTTTCGGCTCGAACATGACGGGATAAATCAGGCTCGATAACGATCGCCAGCGCACTTTACCAGGTCGTGGTGCTCGATATCGGCCCCTATGTCAACCGGCCGGCCCCGCTTCTCCGTCCGCCGCCTGACCGCCGCCGTCCCCCGCCGCCACCACGCGCAGCGTCTGCCAGCCTTCCGCCGTCACCTCCACCCGCCAGCATGGCGGCCACACCCGCCGCACGTACGCAGCCACCGGCGCGATCCGCACACCGGTCAACTCGGCCGTCTCCAGCCCTGACGCCTCGTCGAACCGGGCGTCGCCGGAGAAGGTCGCCTTAGCGAACCGGGCGTCGCGGGAGAAGGTCGCCCTATCGAACCGGGCGTCACGGGAGAAGGTCGCCCCGTCGAACCAGGCGGCGCGGGAGAAGGTCGCCACGCTGAACACGGCGTAGCGGGTGAAAGTCGCCCCGTCGAACACGGCGGTGCCGGAGAAGGTCGCCACGCGGAACATGGCGTCGCCGGAGAAGGTCGCCCCTTCGAACCGGGCGTCACGGGAGAAGGTCGCCCCGTCGAACCAGGCGGTGCCGGAGAAGGCCGCCCCGTCAAACCGGGCGGTGCCGGAGAAGGCCGCCCCGCCGAACTCAGCCGTGCCCATGCGGCAGGTGCGGAGGTCGAAGTCGATGAGGACGGCGCCGGTGAGGTCGAGCTGGATGTCTGGCCAGTGGCGCGGGTTGCGGTCGGGGTGGCGGGAGGGCCACCGGCGGCGTGGGGCAGAGGAGTCGTCGTAGTGCAGGTGGGCGGTCAGGATGCGCTGGGCGGTCAGGCGAACCTGGCGTTCCTCCTGCGGATCGTGGCCTGTCGCCGGGGCGGAGACGCCGGCGACGGTGGCGCGCGGCACAGCGGGTCCGGCCGGATCGGTCCCGTCCGGCGGCGTGTACGGCATGCGCAGGTAGGAGCAGATCACGTCCACGATCGTCTGCCGCAGCACCGGGGTGTCCTGGGCCAGGCGCTCCAGTGCGTACAGGCCGGCCAGCCGGACCGGGGCCTGGGCGTTGCCGAGTTGCTCGGCGGCCTTGGTGTAGAGCTCGGTCACCCGGCGTTCGGCGGCGTCATGCGTGGTGTGCGCGGTGGCCAGCTCCTGGTGCCGCTGGCGGCGCACGGCCAGCAGCAGCGTCATCGCGGCGCCGACGCCGGCACCGGCCGCCAGCGAGGTACGGACAGCCTCGATCCGGGCGGAGACCTGCTCGGGAACGGGCAGCGTGCCCAGATCCTGCAGCAGCCAGGCGCTGACGCCCCAGACCGCGGCACCGACCAGCAGCGCCGCAGGAAGAGCCCACCACCACATCGAACGCGGCGGCCGCAGCTCGGGAAGAGGGGCGGACGGGCGGGGAGAGCGTCGGAAAGGATCCACGTAGGCGATTCCGCTCCTGGTGGCACACCGTTACGAGGTGGGGACCCACTCATCATCGGGGCATCTCTGACCTGAGGTAACACCCGCCGCTTGGGGCTCATCGCACGGACCCGAGCGAAGGGCCGGCCTACGACTCCTTGGCGTCGATGAGGGTCTTGTGGACGACGCCGATGGAGACGCCGACTCCGGCGGCGATGGTGCGGATGGATTCGGCCCTCCGCTCCCGAACGTGCCCCCAGCCGCCATCCGGGCCGGTGACCCGGCAGAACAGCGGTTCTGCCCGGTCAGTGCCCGGGCGCGGCCCATTTCTGCCATATTCCGGTGGCCCCTCTTTTGGAATCATCGACACCGACCGGCGAAGATCTCGACGAGGAATGAGTCACCATGACCGACCCCCTACGCGACGGCGACCCGGCTCACATCGGCTCCTACCGGCTGCACGCAAGGCTCGGCGGGGGCGGGATGGGAGAGGTGTTCCTGGGCCGCTCCCCGGGCGGGCGCCTGGTCGCCGTCAAAGTGGTGCGCCCGGAGCTGGCCGACAACAGCGACTTCCGGCGCCGCTTCACGTCCGAGGTGGACGCCGCCCGCAAGGTCGGCGGGTTCTACACCGCCCAGGTCGTGGACGCCGACACCGACGCCGTCCGGCCGTGGCTGGCCACCGCCTACATCCCCGGCCCCTCCCTGCACCGAGCCGTCGACGAGCACGGGCCGCTCCCGGTGGAGTCGGCCGCGGTGCTCGGCGCCGGGCTGGCCGAAGGACTCGCCGCCGTGCACGCCTGCGGGATGGTGCACCGCGACCTCAAACCCGGCAACGTCATCCTTGCTGAGGACGGGCCTCGCCTGATCGACTTCGGCATCGCCCGTGCCCTGGACGGCACCAGCCACACCCAGACCTCCACGGTGCTGGGCACCGCCGCGTTCATGTCCCCCGAACAGGCCATGGGCCGGGAGGTCGGGCCGCCCTCGGACGTGTTCTCGCTCGGCTGCGTGCTCGCCTTCGCCGTGACCGGCCGCAGCCCCTTCGGGACGGGGCCCGTCCACGCGGTCGTCTTCCGCGTGGTGCACGCCGAGCCCGACCTTCAGGGAGTGCCCGCCCCCTTGGCCGCTCTGGTGGCGGCCTGCCTGGCCAAGGACCCCGCCGCCCGGCCCAGCCTGGAGCAGGTACTGACCCAGCTCACCGCGCTCGCTTCGCCCGACCAGGGGCGGTGGCTGCCTGAGGCGCTCACCCAGGTCATCGCCGACCGCCGGACCCTGGCGCTGACCACCCTGCACGACCTGGCCACCACGACCGACGGCGGCGGCCCCCGAACGATGTTCGCTAACCCCACCATGTGCACGTTCCAGACGTTCAACATCGGGCACTACCTGACGGCGGTCGGCGGTGGAGGCCAGACAGGAGACGTGATCCACACCGACGCCACCGTGGCGCGCTCGTGGGAGCGGTTCACGCTCGTCGACGCGGGCGATGGCGTGAACTTCGGGATCAAGACGGTGACCGGTCATTTCCTCGCGGCGGTCGGCGGTGGAGGCCGGACCGCCGATGTCATCCACAGTGACGCCACGCTCCTGCAGGCGTGGGAGAAGTTCGCCCTGATCCCGCAGGGCGACGACGTGTACGCGATCCGGACCATCACCGGTCATTTCCTCACGGCGGTCGGCGGTGGGGGCCGGACCACCGATGTCATCCACAGTGACGCGACCCTGGTGCAGTCGTGGGAGAAGTTCCGCGTACGGGCATGGTCCGGCGGCTCGTTTACCGGGACCGGATTGGCGGGCCGCACCATCTCATTGCGCTGACCTGCGAAGTTGCGCCGTCTGGGAGACCGGGCAGAACCCAGGTTCTGCCCGGTCACCGGCCCAGATGGCGGCTGGGGACACGTTCGGGAGAGGATGACCGGCAAGGCCCACGACCTGAGCGCCGCCCGCATCTGGAGCATCTTGCGTGCACTCGAGCAGGCCGGGATCATCACGCTGGCCGATAGGCCTATCAAGGAGCCGAAGGCCTGGTCCGCACCCCGTACAAGGGCAAGAACAAGCCCGAGCCGCAGAAGCAGGCCAACCGCGTTCACGCCAGGCTGCGCGGCCCAGGCGAGCGCGCCAACGCCCAGCTGAAGAGCTGGAAGATCCTCCGGAAGCTACGTTGCAGCCCGTCCAAGGCCGGCCACCTGTGCAAGGCCGTCGCCGTCCTGCAAAATCACCGAGCTGCGCAGGCAGCGTGAGGATAAAAAGCGTTCAGTGATCTGAATTGCGGGTCAGTGGACGGATGGCGGCTTGCTCCGGCCCATGAGCGGCGTGTGGTCGGTGTACTGGCGCCGGGGTGGGTGTGGCCGTGTGCGGATCAGTCGTCGAATTCGAAACCTGCGGCCTCGGCTGCTGCGATAAGCCCGCGCAGACGGTCCCTATCCGTGGCGACCGCGGTCATCAGCTCGGTCAGATCCCGCAATGCCTCTTGATCGTCGCCGTAGGCGCAGAACATGCCCCCCTCCGAGTCGTACTGAAATCGTGCCTCAAGCGTCGGTGCCTCCGTGCTCACGAGGAAACGCGCGACGCCCTCCCAGAAGTATCCGTTCGGCTCGTGACCGGACTCTTCAACGAGTTCGTCCACCTGGGTCGTTCCTGCGTCCAGCAGCAGCGAGAACTTCCCGGGCGTGGTTTCCAGCAATCTCATCGGGCTCATTCGGGGGATCGTCGCACTCTCGGCGCGTACTGGCAACGTTGGCAACCGCCCGGCCGAGGCCCATGGTGTCCTGGGTGTGGCCTCAGCCGGCCCGGTGAGCACACGCAACGGAGGGCGATCGCGCTGAGGAAATGACCCAGATCCAGGGAATCTGGCGGATGACATCGCATAAGGCCCCGTGAGAATGCCCAGGTCGCAGCCCCCGGTAAATGACACGGGCCGCGAGAACCTAGAGGACTGAACGCCGAGCTATTGCAGGCGGCTCACCTCGGCCGTCCGATGGCAGACCGGGTACACCGGGTACCCACCGGCGTCCAGCCCCCACCAGCCGGTCATCGGGCACCACGATGTCCCACTGGCCCGGGGCGACCATGCCCACCACCAGGCCCGTCAGCCAGGGCCACGCCATCATGTCATCGCGCAGCTCCCCGAACACCTGCTTGATCCGCCCGACAGTGTGGTCGTCCAGCAGATGCGGAGACCACCGCGCCGGCTCCAGAGACCGCAACTGATCACGGTTGGCACCCAGCTGCTCGAGAACGACCGCGGTCATCATGTCCACGTCGCTCACCGGCCGCCACTCGGGCTCACCCCGGCCGTCCCTGCCGCCACCATCACCACGCGCCATGCCGCAGATCGTCCCAGCCCTCCACCCACCCGCCCGCCGCACCTTCACCCACATCGAGCCCGGGCAGCCGCCTGTGCGATGGCTTCGGCACGGGCGGCGGCCAGTTGGTCGCGCAGGTCCCGCACCTGACCGGTGGCGCGATCGCGTTCGTCCTGGGCGGCGCTTGCCTGTTGTTCGGCGATCACTGCGCGCTCGCTGCCGTACTGCGGGGGTGGCCACTCCGGTGCCGGTAGCGGTAGGTGACTTCGGTACACACTGTACAAGCTTACTTACCGTACGTGTGCATCTCTTGCTATACCGGACACCGTGGGTCCGGATGACACCTTCGACAGCGTCCGTGCGATCGCCGACGCGATCCTGTACGAGGGGTACCTGCTGTACCCCTACCGCCGCTCCTCCGGCAAGAACCGGGTCCGGTGGCAGTTCGGCGTGCTGCTGCCGCCCGCCTGGGCACGGGCCCGGGGGCTCACCGGCGCGGGCGTGGCGGGCTCGGCCGAATCGTGGTGCCAGCAGACGGAATGCCTGCTCGAAGCGGACGGCGAGGTCACGGTCGAGCTGCGGATCCGCTTCCTGCACCAGCAGCGGCGTCAGGTGCAGCGCCGGGACGCCGACGGCGCCTGGCGGCCGGTCGACTCCCTGGGGGACGGGCCCACGCTGGAACTGAGCTTCGACGAGGCCGTGCCGCGCGAGTTCGACCTGCGTGCCGGCACGGCCGAACTGCTCGCGGGCGAGCGGCGGATCACCGTCGGCGTGCCGGCGGGCGAGGAGATCCGGCCGCTGGACGGCGGCCGGATCGTCGTCAGCCGGTCGGCGATCCGGGCGTTGGTCGCCGTCTCGGCCACGCGGTGCGCGACGGCGTCCCCGCTGCTGCGCCTGCGCTGCCGCGTCGAGAACGACGACCCGGCCACCCCCGCCGACGCCGCCCGCGAGGACGCGCTGCGCGCCTCGCTATTGAGCTGTCACACTCTGCTCGCCACGCGCGGCGGCTCGTTCGTCTCCCTGCTCGACCCGCCGGAATGGGCCGCGGCGGCGGTCCGCGACTGTGTCAACACGGGCACCTTCCCCGTGCTGGCCGGTACGCCCGGCGCGCGGGACGTCGTGCTCTCCTCCCCGATCATCCTGTACGACCACCCGCGCGTGGCCCCCGAGAGCCCCGGCGACCTGCACGACGCCACGGAGATCGACGAGATCCTGTCGCTGCGCACCCTCACGCTCACCGACGCCGAGAAGCGGGAGGCCCGCGCCACCGACGCGCGGGCCGCGGAGATCATCGACCGCGTCGACTCCATGCCGCCCGCCGCGCTGTCACGGCTGCACGGCGCGGTCCGCTCCCGCCGGGCCGCGGCGGCGGTGGACGGCGTGACGGTCGCCGGGGTGGAGGTCTCGAAGGGAAGCCGGGTCAGGCTCCGGCCGCGACGGTCGGGCACCGACCCCCAGGACATGTTCCTCGACGGCAGGACCGGCCTGGTCGAGGACGTGCTCCAGGACGTGGACGACACCTGGCACCTGGCCGTCACCGTCGAGGACGACCCGGGCGCCGACCTGAACCGCTGGTACGGGCGCTACCGCTACTTCACCCTCGACGAGATCGAGCCCCTGGAGGCGGGATGAGCACCGGTGGTTCCCGTAACGTGCTCGTGGCCGGCATCGGGAACGTGTTCCTGGGCGATGACGGCTTCGGCGTCGAGGTGGTCAGGCGCCTGGACCGGGCGGAGCTGCCCGCGACGGCCGACGTCGCCGACTACGGCATCCGCGGCGTCCACCTCGCCTACGAGCTGCTGGACGGCCGCTACGACACCCTGATCCTGGTCGACGCCGTCCCGCTCGACGGCCCGCCGGGAACGCTGGCCGTCATCGAGGCCGACGACCGGCCGTCCGGGGGCGACGTGGCGATCGACGGGCACGGGCTGCATCCGGACGCCGTGCTCCGGCTGCTGAACCACCTCGGCGGCGGCGTCGAGCGGGTCGTGATCGTGGGCTGCCGGCCCGCGGTCCTGGACGAGGTGATGGAGCTGTCCGAACCGGTGGCCGCCGCCGTGGAGGGGGCCCTCCGCCTCGTCGCGGAGCTGGCCTGGCAGGAGGCGGCGGGGAAGATCGAGAAGGAGACCACCGATGCATGAACTGGGGCTGTGCGACGCGATCGTGGAGGCCACGCTGGGACGGGCCGGTGGACGCCGGGTGAGCGCGGTGCGCGTCCTCGTCGGCGGGCACCCGGTGGATCCGCGGGTCATCGACACGGGCTTCCGCCTGGCCGCCGCGGGCACGGTCGTGCAGGACGCGACCGTCGAACTCGTCACCGTGCCGTACGTGATGCGCTGCGCGGGATGCGGCGCCGAGCAGGAGGCCCGCACCGCCACGGACCTGCTCGCCTGCCGGAGCTGCGGCGGGATGGACGTGGAGAGCATCACGGACGAGAGCGTCGTGGTGGAGTCGATCACGTTCGAACCGGTTTCCGGAACCGCCTGACAGACCCGCCGGCACCGGCTGGAGACCAGGCCGCTGACGTGAAGGAGAGACGTGACATGGCCGATCAGAAGAGCGGATTCGACGAGATGCACATCCTGTGGATCTCCGAGGGCATGAGCTGCGACGGCGACACCGTCTCCGTGACGGCCGCGTCCCAGCCTGCCATCGAGGACGTCGTCACCGGCCTCGTGCCGGGGCTGCCGAAGGTGCACCTGCACAACAAGGTCCTGTCCCCCACCTTGGGCGGGGAGGACTTCCTGGCCCCGTTCCGGGCCGCGGCGCGCGGCGAGCTGGAGCCGTTCATCTTCGTCCTGGAGGGGTCCGTCCCCAACGAGAGGATCAACGGAGAGGGCTACTGGACGTCGTTCGGCAACGACCCGGACACGGGCGAGCCGATGACCCTCAACACCTGGATCGACCTGCTCGCCCCCAACGCCTGGGCGGTCGTCGCGATCGGGACCTGCGCCACCTACGGCGGCATCCACGCCATGGCGGGCAACCCGACCGGCTGCATGGGCCTGGCCGACTACCTGGGCTGGGACTTCCGGTCGGCCGGCGGGCTGCCCATCGTCAACGTGCCGGGCTGTCCGGTGCAGCCGGAGAACTTCATGCAGACCCTCACCTGGGTCCTGCAGCACGCGGCCGGTTCGGCGCCGCCGCCGCCGCTGGACGCGCTGCTGCGTCCCCAGTGGCTGTTCGGCAGAACCGTGCACGAGGGCTGCGACCGTGCCGCCTACTACGAGCAGGCCGACTTCGCCAAGGACTACAACTCGCCCAAGTGCCAGGTGAAGGTCGGCTGCTGGGGCCCGGTCGTCAACTGCAACGTGCCCAAACGCGGCTGGATGAACGGGGTGGGCGGCTGCCCGAACGTCGGCGGGATCTGCATCGGCTGCACGATGCCCGGCTTCCCCGACAAGTTCATGCCGTTCATGGACATGCCGCCGGGCAGCAGCCTGTCCTCGATGCTGATCAAGCCCTACGGGGCGTTCATCCGCCGCATGCGCGGCATCACCAACAACACCGCGAACGCCGAGCCGCGGTGGCGGCACAACCGTGAAGCGCTGACCAGCGGCTTCGATCCGCGGTGGCGCCCGTAAGGGCCCGCGACGCCAGAGAGGACACATCAGCACATGGCCATCTCCGAGCAGGAAGCGCCCGACCGGCGACCACCGGGAGAGCTCGTCGAGATGTCGTGGGATCCCATCACACGCATCATCGGCAACCTGGGCGTCTACACGAAGATCGACTTCGCCAACCGGCGGGTCGCCGAGTGCCACAGCACCTCCTCGCTGTTCCGCGGCTACTCGGTGTTCATGAAGGGCAAGGACCCCAGGGACGCGGGCTTCATCACCAGCCGGATCTGCGGCATCTGCGGCGACAACCACACCACCTGCTCGATGTACGCCCAGAACATGGCGTACGGCATCAAGACGCCGCCGATGGCCGAGTGGATCGTCAACCTCGGCGAAGCAGCCGAGTACATGTTCGACCACACGATCTTCCAGGACAACCTGGTCTTCGTGGACTTCTGCGAGGCGATGGTCAAGGAGACCAACCCGACGCTGCTGGCGCGGGCCAGGACCACCGAGGCGCCCGGGGCGGCGATCCACGGCAAGCGCACGATCGCCGACATCATGGAGGCGTTCAACCCGTTCGAGGGCGACATCTACAAGGAGGCGCTGCGGATCAGCCGCGTCACGCGGGAGATGTTCTGCCTGATGGAGGGCCGGCACGTCCACCCGTCGACGGTCTATCCGGGCGGGGTCGGCACGATGCCGGAGCCGACGTTGTTCACCGACTACCTCTCGCGCCTGCTCGGCGTGGTGGACTTCGTCAAGAAGGCCGTCGCGCTGAACAACGACGTGTTCGACTTCTTCTACGAGGCACTGCCCGGCTACGAGGAGGTCGGCCGCCGCCGGATCCTGCTCGGCTGCTGGGGGGCCTTCCAGGACCCGGCCGTGGTCGACTACCGCTACGAGACGATGAACGACTGGGGCAAGGCCATGTTCGTCACCCCGGGCATCGTGGTGGACGGCGAGCTGGTCACCAACAACCTCGTCGACATCAACCTCGGCATCCGCATCCTGCTCGGCAGCTCGTACTACGACGACTGGACCGGCGAGGAGCCGTTCGTCACCCACGACCCGCTCGGCAACCCGATCGACATGCGGCACCCGTGGAACCAGACGACCCTGCCCGCGCCGCAGAAACGCGACTTCGAGGGCAACTACAGCTGGGTCATGAGCCCCCGGTGGCTCGACCCGCGCACCGGTGACCACCTCGCGCTCGACACCGGCGGCGGCGCCTTCGCCCGCCTGTACGTCACCGCCCTGTCGGGCATCGTGGACACCCCGTACGTGAAGGCGACGGGCTCGTCGGTGCAGATCTCGCTGCCGAAGGGCCGCGACCTGCCGGAGACGACCCTGGAGTGGCGCATCCCGCCCTGGTCCAACGCCCTGGAACGCAACCGGGCCCGGGTGTACTTCGTGGCCTACGCCGCGGCCATGGCGGTGTACTTCGTCGAGCAGGCCATGGAGCGCATGCGCGCCGGGGACACCAAGGTGTTCACCGACTTCGCCGTGCCGGAAGAGGCCATCGGCGTCGGGTTCCACGAGGCGGTGCGCGGCGTGCTCTCCCACCACATGGTCATCCGGGACGGCAAGATCGCCAACTACCACCCGTACCCGCCCACGCCCTGGAACGGCAGCCCGCGCGACAGCTTCGGCACGCCCGGCCCGTACGAGGACGCCGTCCAGGACATGCCGATCTTCGAGGAGAACGGCCCGGACGACTTCAAGGGCGTCGACATCATGCGCGCAGTGCGCAGCTTCGACCCCTGCCTGCCCTGCGGCGTGCACATGTACGTCGGCAAGGGACGCACGGTGAAGAAGCTACACTCGCCGATGTTCGGCGCGAGCCATGGCTGAGCCGGACCGCCTGGACGACCAGGCGGTGGCCCGCCTGCTGGAGCGGCTGGAGGAGACCCTGGGGCGGCTGGAGGGCACGCCCGGCCCGACGGCGGAGACGGCGCTCGACGCCGTCGCCATCCTCGCCGAGGTCTACGGCGAGGCCCTGGCCCGGGTCATGGACCGGGCTCCGGCCGGGTCCGCCGTCGCCGCCGCCCTGGCCGACGACGAGCTGCTCGGCCACCTGCTGGTCCTGCACGACATCCATCCCGAGCCGCTCCGGCGGCGGGTCGAGCGCGCGCTCGACGGCCTGGCCGGCGCCCTGCGCGCCCAGGGGGTGGAGGCGCGGCTCGCCGACGTGACGGACGACGTCGCGCGGGTGCGGCTGACGGGCGGCTGCTCGTCCGGGTCGGAGCCCGTACGGCTGGCCGTCGAGCAGGCGGTGCGCGCCGTCGCGCCGGAGGTGGAGACGGTCGAGGTGAGCCGCGCCGCGCCGGTCGCCTTCGTCCCCGCCGACGCGCTGCTGGTCCGGCCCGGCGGCGCCGCGTGAGCACGACCGCGCACGGCCGCCTGCTCAGGCGGACCGCGCGCCGCCGGGACGCGGGCGCGCGCTGCGAGCTGTGCGGGGCGCCGGTCCAAGGCGAGCACGGGCACGTCGTGGACACGCGTTCGGCGGAGGTGCTGTGCGCGTGCCGGGCGTGCGCGCTGCTGTTCGAGCCGGACGGCGACGGCCACTTCCTGCGGGTGCCCGAACGGCGGCTGCGGCTGACCGGGGTGCGGCCGGCCGACCTCGGCATCCCCGTGAGCCTGGCGTTCTTCGTCACCGCGCCTGACGGCTCGGCCACCGCGCACTACCCGAGCCCGCTGGGCGGCACCCGCAGCGACCTGGACGCCACGGCCTGGCAGGCGGTCGCCGCCCGCGCCGCGGAGCTGGGCACCATGCGGCCGATGGTCGAGGCGCTGCTCGTCAACGGCGTACGGGGGGCCGGTGAGTGCTGGCTGGTCCCGATCGACGACTGCTACCGGCTGATGGCCCTGGTACGAGGTGAATGGACC
Source organism: Nonomuraea sp. NPDC005692 (assembly GCF_040631115.1). Taxonomy (NCBI): domain Bacteria; kingdom Bacillati; phylum Actinomycetota; class Actinomycetes; order Streptosporangiales; family Streptosporangiaceae; genus Nonomuraea; species Nonomuraea sp. NPDC005692. Next base: position 28,655 of record NZ_JBEXYU010000057.1, read on the forward strand.
GGTATGTCAGGCGGCGATCAGGTATGGGCAAAGATCGCGCAGTATTTCGCCCAGCTCGACGACGCAGGGCATCGCCGGGGGTAGGACCCGCACCATGGCACACATCAAGGTGGGCAAGCCCGACGTCGCACCCGACGCGACGGCGCACGTCAAGGGCGTCGAGCAGGGCAACCGGCCCGGCGCGTACGAGCAGCAGGCGGGACACCACCGGGACGGCACGGCCGACGCCCGGCGCTCGACGGGGATCAGCCCCAAGAAGCACGACCCGATCCTGCCCGTCATGCCCAACCTCCCGCCAGGCTGAGAAAGAGGACACAGACATGCGGCGACCACGTACGACGCTGCTGGCCGGGCTGGCCGGGGCGGTGCTCCTGGGGATGTTCTGGAAGGAACTCCCGGCGCTGAGGCGCTACCTCAAGATCAAGCAGATGTGATCCCGGAACGATGTGTCTTGGCATCCCCGGAGAGATCGTCGAGCTGCTGCCGGACCGGGCCGACCTGGCCACCGTCGAGGTCGCCGGCGTACGCCGCGCGATCAGCGTCGGCCTGCTGGACGGCCCGGTCCGGCCCGGTGACTGGGTCCTGGTCCACGTGGGCTTCGCGATGTCCAGGATCGACGAGAGCGAGGCCGCGGCGACGCTGGCGCTGCTGAACGGCCTCGGCCCCGCCTACACCGACGAGCTCCAGGCGCTCGCGGAATCCGACATCACGTGAAAGGCGCCGGCATGCGCTTCGTCGACGAGTACCGCGACGCCCGGACGGCTCGGGCCCTGGCCGCGCGGATCGCGGAGCTGTGCGAGCCCGGCCGCCGCTACACCTTCATGGAGGTGTGCGGCGGGCACACCCACACGATCTACAAGCACGGCGTCGAGGACTACCTGCCGCCGAACGTGAACCTCGTCCACGGGCCCGGCTGTCCCGTCTGCGTGATCCCCATGGGACGCGTCGACGACGCGATCGCCATCGCCGGCGAACCGGACGTGATCATGACCTCGTTCGGAGACATGATGCGGGTGCCCGGCGGTGAGGGCTCCTTCCTGGACGCCAAGGCCGCCGGCGCGGACATCCGCATGGTGTACTCCCCGCTCGACGCGCTGCGGATCGCCCGCCAGAACCCCGCCCGCCGGGTCGTCTTCATGGCGATCGGCTTCGAGACCACCGCGCCGTCCACGGCGATGACCGTGCTGCGGGCCGCGGCCGAAGGGCTCGGCAACTTCTCCGTCTTCTGCAACCACGTCATGATCATTCCGGCGATCAAGGCGATCCTGGATTCGCCGGACCTGCGGCTCGACGGCTTCATCGGGCCGGGCCACGTCTCCACCGTGATCGGCTGCCGGCCGTACGCGTTCATCGCCGAGGAGCACGGCAAGCCGCTCGTCTGCTGCGGGTTCGAGCCGCTGGACGTGCTGCAGTCGATCCACATGCTGCTGCGGCAACTCGCCGAGGGGCGGGCCGAGGTGGAGAACCAGTACACGCGGGTGGTGCCGTGGGAGGGCAACGGCCGGGCGCTGGAGGCGATCGGGAAGGTGATGGAGCTGCGCCCGTACTTCGAGTGGCGCGGCCTCGGCTTCATCTCCCACTCCGCGCTGCGCCTGCGCGACGCCTACGCGGCCCACGACGCCGAACGCGTCTTCCAGGTGCCGGGCGTACGGGTGGCCGACCCGAAGGCGTGCCAGTGCGGCGAGGTGCTCAAGGGCGTGCTCAAGCCGTGGGAGTGCAAGGTGTTCGGAACCGCGTGCACGCCGGAGACGCCGATCGGCACCTGCATGGTGTCCTCCGAGGGCGCCTGCGCCGCGTACTACAACTTCGGCCGGTTCACCCGCACGCGGGCCAAGGAGGCGACCACGGCATGACGACCGAGCGTACCGCCGGATGGGCCGAACGGGCCGTCCGCGAGGCGGGCGGGGCCGCCGGCCCGGCGACCCGCGAGGAAGAGGTGCTGCTCCGCATCGAGCGCGCCCGGGGACGCCGGGCCCGGGTGCGGGAGGAGCGCGTCACCCTGGCCCACGGCGCGGGAGGCAGCGCCTCGCACACGCTGGTCGAGGCCGTGTTCGTGGACGCGTTCCGCAACCCGATCCTGGAGCCGCTCGGCGACGGCGCCGTGCTGGAGGTGGCGGACGGGCGGCTGGCCTTCAGCACCGACTCCTTCGTGGTCTTCCCGCTGTTCTTCCCCGGCGGCGACATCGGCGACCTCGCCGTCAACGGCACGGTCAACGACCTGGCCGTCTGCGGGGCCCGGCCCCTGTACCTGTCGGCCGGGTTCATCCTGGAGGAGGGCTTCCCGGTCGCCGACCTGCGGCGGATCGCCACCTCGATGGCCGCCGCCGCCGACCGCGCCGGCGTCCAGGTGGTCACCGGGGACACCAAGGTCGTGGAGCGCGGCAAGGCGGACGGATGCTACGTCACCACCGCCGGCGTGGGCGTGCTGGAGCGGGAGACGGAGCTGACGCCGTCGGCGATCAGGCCGGGCGACGCCGTCATCGTCTCGGGGCCGATCGGCGAGCACGGCGTCACCATCATGATCTCCCGTGGAGAGCTGGACATCGAGGCCGACCTCGCCTCCGACACCGCTCCGCTCAACGGCGTCGTCGCCGCGCTGCTCGACGCCGTCCCCGGGGTGCGGGTGCTGCGGGACGCCACGCGCGGAGGGGTGGCGACGGTGCTCAACGAGCTGGCCCGCTCCTCGCGGCTCGGCATCGTGGTGGAGGAGTCGGCGGTGCCGGTCCGCCCGGTGGTGAACGGCGCCTGCGAACTGCTCGGCATCGACCCCCTGTACGTCGCCTGCGAGGGCCGGTTCGTCGCCGTGGTCGACGGCGAGCAGGCCGGAAGGGCGCTGGAGGCGCTGCGCGGCCATCCTCTCGGCGCGGAGGCGGCCGTGGTCGGCCGGGTGCGTGCCGAGCCCGCGGGGCTCGTGCTGCTCGACACGGCCTTCGGCGGCACCCGGATCGTCGACATGCTCGTCGGGGACCCGCTGCCGCGCATCTGCTGAGCCGCGGCCGACCGGCGCTTCCATCCGGCGTGGTTCATCCGGCGTGGTTCATCCGGCGTGGTCGAGGGCGGCGGCGACGGCGGCCTGGCCCAGGCTGAGGCCGCCGTCGTTGGGCGGCACCCGCGAGTGGAGGAGCACCCGCAGGCCCGCCTCCCGCAGCCCTGCCTCCATCCGCTCCAGCAGGACGACGTTCTGGAAGACGCCGCCGGACAGCGCCACCTCGCGCAGCCCCGTCCGTTCGCTCAGCGCCAGCACCGCCCGCAGCAGGACACGGGCCAGGCCGTTGTGGAAGCGCGCGGCCACCACCGGCGTCCGCACGCCCGCCAGCAGGTCCTCGACCGCGCCGCGGACCAGGTCGGTCCCGGACACGACCAGCTCCGGCCCGGCGGACAGCGCCGCCGGGTAGGCGGCCCGCTCGCCAGGCTCGGCGAACTGCTCCAGTTCGATCGCTGCCTGCCCCTCGAAGAGCACCCGGTCGCGCAGCCCGGCGATCGCGGCCACCGCGTCGAACAACCGGCCCGCGCTCGACGTGAGCGGCGCGTTCGTCCCGGTGCGGGCCAGCGCCGCCACGGCCGCCCACCGGTCCCGGTGCCGCCGGACGAAGGGCAGGTCCGGCGGCACGTCGCCGTAGATCGCGTCGAGGTAGGACACGCCCATGCGCCACGGCTGCCGTACGGCCGCCGCCCCGCCGGGCATGGGCAGCGCCTCCAGGTGCCCCGCCCGCTCGAACCCCCGCAGGTCGGCGACCAGCAGCTCGCCGCCCCACAGGGTGCCGTCGGAGCCCAGGCCCAGGCCGTCCAGGGCGACGCCGATCACCGGGCCCTCCTCGCCATTGTCGGCCAGGCAGGAGGCGATGTGGGCGTGATGGTGCTGCACGCCGACGAGCTCGACGCCGTCGAGGCCGGAGGCGTACTTGGTGGACAGGTACTCCGGGTGCAGGTCGTGGGCGACGAGCCGGGGCCGGACGCCGAACAGCCGGCTCAACTGGCCGATCCCCTCCGCGTACGAGCGCAGGGTCTCGTAGCCCTCCAGGTCGCCGATGTGCTGCGACAGGACCGCGTGGCGGCCCTTGACCAGGCAGAAGGTGTTCTTCAGCTCGCCGCCGCAGGCCAGCACGTGCCGGGACGGCGGCCGTCGCAGCGTCACGGGAGCGGGCACGTACCCGCGCGAGCGGCGGACGGGCAGCTCCCGGCCGCGGAACAGGCGCACCACCGAGTCGTCGGCCCGGACGTGGATGCGCCGGTCGTGGACGAGGAAGCCGTCGGCGATGCCGGACAGCCGGTCCAGGGCGTCGTCGTCCCGGTGCGCGATCGGCTCATCCGACCGGTTTCCGCTGGTCAGGACCGCGGGCCGGCCGAGCCGTACGGCCAGGAGATGGTGCAGCGGCGTCGCGGGCAGCATCACCCCCAGCTCGCGGTTGCCCGGCGCGACCGCCTCGGCGACCGGCGCCCCGCCACGGCGCGGCAGCAGGACGACGGGCCGCCGCGGTCCGCTCAGGACGCGCTCGGCGGCCGGGGTGAGCAGGACCAGCTCGCGCGCCGCGGCCAGGTCGGCGGCCAGCACCGCGAACGGCTTGCCCTCCCTGCGTTTGCGGGCCCGCAGCGCGCCGACCGCCCGCTCGTCCCCGGCCACGGCCGCGAGGTGGTACCCGCCCACGCCCTTGACCGCCAGGATCCTGCCCCGCGCCAGCCAGAGCGCCGCCGCCCCGACCGGGTCGCCCGGTTGGGGGCGGCCGTCCGCGTCCAGCAGCCGCAGCGACGGTCCGCACGCGGGGCAGCACACCGGCTGGGCGTGGAAGCGCCGGTCGCCGGGGTCGCGGTACTCGCGCGAACAGCGGGCGCACATCGCGAAGGGGGCCATCGTGGTGTTGGGCCGGTCGTAGGGCAGGTCGGTGACGATGGTGAAGCGGGGCCCGCAGGCCGTGCAGTTGGTGAAGGCGTAGCCGTGCCGGCGCGCGCCCGGGTCGGCGATCTCGGCCGCGCAGGCGTCGCACGGCGCCGTGTCCGGCGGCACGCACACCTGGCGGGCGCCCTCGCCGCGGCTGGCCACGATCCGGAAGCCCGACTCCGCGACGGGCTCGGCGTCCGCCACGGTGACGCTCTCGACCAGCGCGGACGGCGGCGCCCGCCGCTCCAGCTCCGCGACGAAGGCCCGCAGCGCCGACGGCTCACCCTGGGCCTCGATGAACACGCCGCGCGGATCGTTGCCGACGAACCCGGCCAGCTCGTGCCGTCCAGCCAGGCCACTGACGAACGGCCGGAAGCCGACGCCCTGGACCAGCCCCTCGACCCGGATCCGGATCCGGCCCGGCCCCTCAGCCGTCACCGGTCAGCACCCGCTGCACCAGCTCCCACAGGACGTGGTAGAGGGTCACCTGGGCCTCCTGGATCCGGTGCACCGACGGGGACGGCACGACGAACAGGTGATCGGCCAGGCCGTCGGCCGCCATCCGCCCGCCGTCGCCGCCGGCCAGGCCGACGGTCAGCACCTCCCGGCGACGCGCCTCGGCGAAGGCGTGCAGCACGTTCGCCGAGCCGCCGCTCGTCGACAGGCCCACCACGATGTCGCCGGGCCGGGCGAAGGCGGCGACCTGGCGGGCGAAGGCCAGGTCGTAGCCGACGTCGTTGGACAGCGCGGTGACGACGGCGGCGTCGGCGGCCAGGCAGGTCGCCGCGAGCGCCCGCCCGCGCGGCGGGTGGGCGAAGAGCTGGGCCAGCGCCTGCGCGTCCGTGGCGCTGCCGCCGTTGCCGACGGCGAACAGCCTCCCGCCGGACTCGAAGGCCGCCGCCGTCCGCGCCGCGCAGTGCGCCAGCTCCTCCCCGTGCAGCCCGGCGACCGTCTCCCGCAGCGCGACGATCTCGTGCGCCTTGGCCGCGCAGGAGCGGCGCACCTCCTCCAGCAGGGCATCCGGATCGGTGGACCGGACGTACAGGGACGGGTAGAGGGCCTCGACGCCGGTGCCTTCCGCCGTGCTCATCCGCACTCTCCTCCCACCGCGATGGCCTCACCGGCGTGCACCAGGACGACGTCACCCGGCCCGGCCTCGACCAGGGCCACGCTGATCTCCTGCGGGCCGCCGACGGCCCCCTGCGCGATGGCCAGGCCGTCTCCGAGCAGCTCGACGACGCGCATGGGCAGGGCGAGGTCGGAACAGGTCAGGCACACCCGCTCCCCCGGCTCCTCGGTCATCGGGCCTCCTCCGGCTGGTCGAGGAAGACGTGCACCAACTCCCAGAGCAGGTGGTAGACCGTCATGTGGATCTCCCGCACCACGCACGGGTCGCCGGACCGGACGCCGAGGACGTGGTTCACGGCCGGGCTGCGGCCGACGGCGCCGCCGTCCCCGCCTTCTCCGCCCACGAGCGCGACGGTCAGCAGTCCGAGCCCGTGTGCCGCCTCCAGCCCGCGCAGCACGTCCGCGCAGCCGCCGTCCCAGGAGAACCCGAGCGCCATGTCGTGCTCGGCGGCCAGCAGGCGCACCTGCTCGGCGTAGACCTCCTCGAACCCGCTGGTCGCGGCGACGGCGGTCAGCCGGGCGGCGTCATGACTGAGGGAGAGGGCGGGTAGGGCTCTCTTGCCGACGATGACCGGATGGACGAACTCCACGGCCACGTGCTGGGCGTCCGCCGAGGCGCCGCCGTCGCCGAAAACCAGCAGCCGGCCGCCCCGCGCGAACCGCCGGGCCATGGCCCGGCACGCCAGGGCGATCGAGGCGGCCTCCCCGGCGAGCGCCCGTCCTGGCGCGACCCGGCGCTCGAAGGCTGTCGACACAAGCGTCATCTCACCTCTCCTTGCCACGCCTCTCCCTGCCATGAGGCGGCGTCATGGGACGGCGGCCGGCGCCCCTCATCCCACAGAGCCGCGCAGGCGCGCAGGACGTCCCCCAGGTCCCGCAGCCGGATCATCGCGGCCTTCAGATCGCTCAGGCCCGCAGCGGTGATCTCGTACTTCCTGCGCGGAGGTCCCGTACGCGAGGCGGTCCAGGAGGAGACCAGGCACTGGTCGCGTTCGAGGGCGCGCAGCAGCCGATAGACATGGCCGGGCTCCGCCCCCGCCACGCCCAGCTCCCCCAGCCGATCGATCAGGTCGTAGCCGTGGCTGGGCCGGTTCCAGATCAGCAGAAGCAGGATCGGGGACAACAATCCTCGCCTCTCGCCGCCTTCCATACGAACTCCCCCACCAGCGGAACGCACCCTCCAAGGGGTAGTAGAACGTCCACGCCGGGCGATTCCCCGGCTCCACACGCCGCCCTTGCCAACTTCTGGCAGAAGGCAAGCCAAGGGGTAGCTCCCGGGCGATCAGCGCACCGCGACGTCCCGCCGGCGGCCGAAGGACGGTTCGACCTTGGCTGCTCGACGAGAACCTGTTCCATCTGGGGCAGGAGCGTCATGAGGCCCTGGTCAGGAGCGCGGAAGCTCGTGCAGCGCGCCATTGATGGTCGACGCCCCCGCGTCCGCGACCGTGGCAGACATCGCCTCCCGGGCGACCGACCTTGTAACACAGCATGGGGTGCGCCTGCTGGCCATCGACGGCCTTCAAGCCATCAGACCGGACAAGCGCAACGACCTGCGCGAGCGTGAGATCGGGGATGTCGTCCGCGACCTGAAGACCCATGCCCGTGAGCTGAACGTGGCATCGAAATGCCAGCGGACTCGCCGAGCGCTTGACTGGCGGATGGGCGAGGTATTCAAGCGTTCCCCGTACGGATCCTGCCACCGGACCTCGCCCAGCACGGACTGGACGATACGATCGCGCCCATCCTGCGCGGATGCGAGCCGCCGCCCAAGCATTGCACCGCCACGCTTTCGGAGCGGCGGGTACGTCAGCCGGCGTCCACGCCCGGAGCGCGGTCGACGGGCACGGAGGTGCCGTCGGCCTGCTCGATCTGGCAGCCGTTCTCCATGCCGCTGGACGGGCTGACAAGTCCGGAGAAGGCGTCGAAGAGGGCCAGGCCGACGGCGGCGGCGATGAGCCCGATGACGATGCCGCCGCAACCGTCGATGCTGCCGACGCCCAGCACCGGCCGACGATCTCGGCCACCTCGGCGAAGGAGTAGCCGAAGACGTCGTGCTGGTCGCGGGCGGTTACGCGATGGCGCTGACCGGGCTGCTCGTGCTGCGGCGGGCGCCGCGCAGGCGGTCGTCGCGGCGGCGTGGGCGGGTCCCGAGTGGATGGAGAACGCCGACACGTTCCCAATCAGCCTGAGCAGGCTGATCGTGGAGGTGACGGCGTTCGGGCTGGGAGGCCGGGCTGCTGCCGCGTCCCCCGCTGCGAAACGACTCGGTCCAGGTGCACTACTGCTATCGCCCCAGCCGCCGCAGCGGCCTGCTCGGCGGCGATTTCTTGGACGTGGTGCAGACCGCCGACGGCACCGTGCACGCCGTCATCGGCGACGTGGCTGCCGCACACATCGGTAATGGTTTCGACCAAGCGATGCCGCTGGGGGCGGCCGCCGGCGCGGGGCAGCGGCGGGCCGCTGCAGCTCCCGGGTCGGGGGCTCATAGGTCGCGGGCCTTGCCCGTCGAGGATCTGACCACCAGGCGCGGCGCGAAAACGTGATCCACGTGTGTGGCGTGATATCCCTGCAGCGACTGCCACATCGCCGTCGCCACCGCAGCCGCCATCGCCTCCACCGGTTGCTGTACGGTCGTCAGCGCCGGGTCGCCGTGCACGGCCAGGTAGGAGTCGTCGTATCCGACGACTGACACCTCGCCCGGAACTGCCAGCCCGGCCTCGCGGACGGCCGCGACCGCACCCAGCGCCATCAGGTCGCTTCCTGCGATCAGTGCCGTCGCGCCGACTGCCAGCAGCCGCCGGGCGGCTGCGTGACCGCCGGTCAGCGAGTAGTCCGACTCGACATGCAGCATGTCGTCCACTGAGCCGAACGAGCGTCGCATTTCCCGCCGCCAGCCTGTCAGCCGGTTCTGCGAGGGCCGCAGATAGCCCTGCCCGCCAGCCAGCCCGATCCGCTCATGGCCGAGTTCGCGCAGGTGTGCCACCGCCATCGCCGCGCCCGCCGCCTCGTCGGTGGTGACCGTGGAGACCGGGAGGTCGGGCACCTGGCCGCCTACCAGCACCATGGGGATGCGCTGTTGGTGGAGCTGCCAGTAGAAGCCATGGTCGGCGGCCGGGTTGGCGTGTCGTCCCGAGATGAGGACCAGGCCTTGGATGCCCCGCCGTACCAGGGCGGAGATGTAGTCGAGCTCGGTCGGGCCCTTGGCGGTGGAGCTGCCGATCAGCGCGGTGACGCCGTGGCTGCCGAGCTTGGCCTCGATGGCGCCTGCCAGTAGCGGGAAGACCGGATTGTCCAACTCGGGGACGATGATGCCGACGAACGGCTCAGCTGCGGGTGCGATCAGGCCGTGTTCCCGCATGCCCCGCAGGACCTTGGCCCGCAGTTCCTCCGAGACGCCGGGCCGGCCGTTGAGCACCCTGCTGACCGTCGCGGCGCTCACTCCCACGCGGGTGGCGATCGTCCGCACGGATGGTCGAGGCATGGGGGACCCTTCGAGAATCCGGTGAAACATGTTTCCAAGTGTTGCGGCGCTGTTTCCACGGCTCCTAAGCTCGCGACACATCTGACCTGGTGAACAGCGCATTTTGGAGCATTAACAGCATGGGGCATCGAAGAACACTCTGCAACACCCGGGCGCACCACGACGGGTCGCCGCTGTACGTCAGTGATTCGTCGCCGTCACTGGGTGATCACGTTCAGGTGTTCCTGCGTACCTCGCTCGACCTGGACGTGCGGCAAGTCCACGTGCGTACCACGCCGGACGGCGAGCCCCGGTTCGCCGAGGCGACGGCCGACCGGGTCACCGGTTCCGAGATCTGGTGGCGCGCCACGGTCAAGATGGTGAACCCGGAGTGCGGCTACCGTTTCCTGCTGCGGACCGCGACCGGCCCGCTGTGGCTGACCGCTGCTGGGCTGTCGCCGCTGGACGTGCCGGACACCACCGACTTCATGCTGACCGCCTACCCGCCCCCGCCCGCATGGGCCGCCGACTCAGTGATCTACCAGATCTTCCCCGACCGTTTCGCCCGCTCAGGCAGAGACCATGGGCCCGACCCCGCGTGGGTACGGCGGGCTGACTGGGACGACCCAATCCCCTGGGGCAGAGACGGCGCGTTGCAGCAGGTCTACGGCGGAGACCTGTGGGGCGTGACCGACCGCCTCGACCACATCGCCGACCTGGGTGCGAACCTGCTGTATCTGACGCCGTTCTTCCCCGCCCGTTCCAACCACCGTTACGACGCGACCACCTTCGACAGAGTGGACCCGCTACTCGGCGGCGACGAGGCGCTGCGCGCGCTGACCGATGCGGCCCACCTTCGCGGCATGCGCGTCATCGGCGACATCACGCTCAACCACTCGGGCGACGGCCACGAGTGGTTCGCCGAGGGCAGTCCTGTACGCGAGGACTTCTACTACGTGGACGGGCCCGACTACGCCACCTTCGCCGGCGTCAGGACGCTGCCCAAGTTCGATCATCGTTCCGCCACACTGCGCCGCCGCCTCTACGACGGCCCAGGCTCGGTGATCGCCCGTTATCTGCACGAGTTCGGCCTGGACGGCTGGCGGGTGGACGTCGCCCAGTCGGCGGGCCGCCACGGCGGGGTCGAGCTGAACGACCAGGTCGCCAGGCTGACGCGAGCCACAGTGGGCGACGCGCTGCTGCTGGCAGAGCACCAGTTCGACGCCTCCGACTCGCTGCGCGGCACCGGCTGGCACGGCACGATGTCCTACGCCGGTTTCGCCCGGCCCGTCTGGTCATGGCTGGCGCGGGAACGCTCCACAGAGTTCTGGGGCGTGCCCGGCCCGATCCCGCAGTACGGCGGCGCGGATGTGGCGGAGGTGATGCGCCGCTACGCCGCGCTCGTCCCGTGGCGGGCCTATACGCACAACCTGACGCTGCTCGACTCGCACGACACGGCCAGGTTCCGTTCGATCGCCGGGCGCGAGCACCAGCATCTGGGCGCCGCGCTGCTGCTCACGCTGCCGGGCCTGCCGATGATCTTCGCCGGTGACGAGGTCGGGGTCGAGGGGGTGCATCTGGAGGACGGCCGCCGTCCCTTCCCCTGGGACACCGCCCGCTGGGACCACGGAACCCACCGGCTCTACCGCAACCTGGTGGGGCTGCGCCGCTCGCACGAGGCCCTGCGCACCGGCGGCCTGCGCTGGCTGCACGCCGACGCCGACACCCTCGTCTACGAGCGGGCCGCGCCGGGGCAGACACTGCTCATCCAGGTCAGCAGGGCCGCGCACGAACCGTTCCACGCCCCCGCGGCCGGAGCCTGCCTCACCGGCGGCCCCGACCTGCGGCCGGGAGCGCCCATGCCCGCCGACGGGCCCGCCTTCCACGTCTGGGAGCTCGAAGCATGATCGACGTTCTGCGCGGCGTCCACTCCGCCGCACTCGGGAACGCGCGTGACGTGTTCGTCTACCTGCCGCCCGGCTACGACCCCGTGGACGGCCCCTACCCGGTGGTGTACCTGCACGACGGGCAGCACGTGTTCGCGGCGGCCGGGCTGGAGCCGAGCTGGCGCCTGGACGAGACGCTCGACGCCCTGATCACCGCCGGGACGCTGCCGCCGCTGGTCGCGGTCGGGGTGTCCAACGCGGGCGAGGCTCGCGGCGCGGAGTACTCCCACGTCGCGCCCTACCCCCGCGACCCGTACGGCAGGCTCGCCGGGCAGTCCTACGAGGACTTCCTGATCGACGAGTTGATGCCGCTGATCCGCTCGCGGTACGCGGTGACCGGCGCGGCCGGGCGCACGGCGGTCATGGGCTCGTCGATGGGCGGCCTGGTCAGCTACCACCTGGCCTTCCGGCGGCCCGAGGTGTTCGGGCTGGCGGCGATCATGTCGCCGTTCCTGGTGTTCGTCGACCCGCAGACGCTGGAGGAGACGCCCGTCTACCGGCGTTTCACCGAACGGGGGCCGCGCCGGGTGTGGCTGGACATCGGCGGGATGGAGGGCCTCATCACCGTCCACCACGCCCGGGAACTGGCCGAGCAGCTCATCGGGCTCGGCTACCGCCCGGACGCCGAGCTGCGCTACCGGCACGACCCGGCGGCCCCGCACCACGAGAGCGCGTGGGCGATCCGGGCGGCCGACGCGCTGCTGCACCTGTTCGGGACGGAGGGCCCGCCGGTCGAGCTGTCCGTCCCCTCCCCCGCCCCTGACGCCGAGGTGGCCGCGGTCGGCCAGGCCGTGGACGTCGCGCCGCTCGCGCTGCGGGCCGACGGCTGCACGTACTCCGCGCTCGGCGCCGGCCTCTCCTGGGACCCCGAGCCCCTGCTCAAGCCGGCGGGCACAGCCCTGCTCACCCCCACCGCGCCCGGCCTCGCGCGGGTGCGGGCCACAACGGGCGGCCTGACCGTCGAACGCGAGCTGTCCGTCGTGGACGGCGAGCCCACCGCGACGCTCGACGTCACGGTCATCACCCCAGCCGGCACCCCAGAAGGCGACACCGTCTACTTCTCCGGCCTGGTCACCACCCCGATCGCGCCCGGCGTGCACCACGGCGTCTGGCGGCTGCCCCGGGGGCTCGGGCTCAACGGCTCGGTCGGCAGGGGCTGGCGCTGCGACGGCCTGGACTCCGACGGCCTGCCCGTCAGCGAACCGCTCAGGCACGACCGCGACCGCCGCTTGGTCGTCCACGTCCACGGCTGGAGCGACCCCGGCGCCCAGCACGACCCGCACCAAGGCACCGACGGCACCGACGGCTCATGAGGAGCACCCACATGCGCACGACCATCCTGGCCGTGACCGGCCTGGCCCTGCTGGCCGCCGGTTGCGCCACCGCCACCCCAGCCACCCCCGCCCCCGCCGCGAAGGCGGCGGCCGTCCTCACCGTCTGGGCCGACGACAGCCGCGCCAAACCGCTGCAGGACCTGGCCGCGGCCTTCCAGAAGGCCAGAGGCGTCCAGGTCAAGATCGTGCAGAAGAGCATGGGCGGCCTCCGCGACGACTTCATCTCCCAGGCCCCCACCGGCCAGGGCCCGGACCTGATCGCCGGGCCGCACGACTGGCTCGGCAAGCTCGTCCAGAACGGCGTCGTCGCCCCGATCGACCTCGGCGCCACCGCCGCGGCCTTCCCGAAGCTCGCGCTCGACGCGATGCGCTACGAAGGCCAGACGTACGGTCTGCCGTACGCGATCGAGAGCGTGGCGCTGCTGCGGAACACCAAGCTCGCGCCGAAACGGCCGCAGACGTTCGGCGAACTGGTCGCCGCCGGCCAGAAGCTGGTCCGCGACGGCAAGGCGGACTTCCCCGTCGGGCTGCCCGTCGACCCCAAGGCGGGCTCGCCCTACCATCTCTACCCGCTGCAGACCTCCTTCGGCTCCAGCGTGTTCGACGGCGGCGAGCTGGGGATCGACGACAAGGGCGGGCTGGCGTTCGCCGCCTACCTGCGCGGGCTGGCCGAAGCCAAGGTGATCTCCACTTCGCTGAGCGGCGAGATCGCCACCGACGCCTTCCGCGAGGGTCGCACCCCGTACCTGGTCACCGGGCCGTGGGACGCGCCCGCGCTGGCCAGGTCCGGCCTGGCCTTCTCCGTCGAACCGGTGCCCCCGGCGGGCGATCAGCCCGCCCGGCCGTTCGTCGGCGTGCAGGGCTTCTACGTCAGCGCCAAGTCGGCCAACCCGATCCTGGCCAACGACTTCCTGCTCAACTTCCTGGCCACCCCCGACGCGCAACGCGAGCTGTACGCGGCGGGTGGCCGGCCGCCGGCCCTGACCTCCCTACGCGAGGAGCTGCGCGGCAACCTGGTGCTGACCGGATTCGCCGAGGCGGCGCTGGCCGGCAGCCCCGCGCCCAACGTCCCGGCCATGGACGCGGTCTGGGGCGACTGGGGCCTGTCGCAACTGGCGATCATCACCGGGGACGGCGATCCGGCGAAGTTGACCAGGGACGCCGCCGACCGCATCCGAGCGAAGATCGCGAACTGACCGATGAACAGGTACGTGAAGCCGCTGGTGCTGGGCGTGGTGGACGCGTTCGCGGTCTACGGGCTGGTGGCGCTCGCCAGTCAGCGCTCGTGGTGGGCGTTCGCCGCGATGCTGGCGGGCACGCTCGCGATCAACGTCATCTACCTCGGCAAACGGCGCGTCCCCGCGAAGTACCTCGCGCCGGGCGTGGTCCTGCTGCTCCTTTACCAGGTGTACGTCGTCCTCTACACCGGCTATGCGGCCTTCACCAACTACGGCGACGGCCACAACGGCACCAAACAGGACGCGGTGGCCGCGATCCTGGCGGCCAGCGAGGTCAGGGTGCCGGGGTCGCCCGTCCAGCCGGTCCGGATCGTGGAGCGGGGCGGCGAGCTGGGGTTCCTGGTGAGCGGCAGGGTCGGTTCCGCCACGCGGCCGCTGATCCCGGGGGCGGACCCGGACGGGTGGCGGCCGCTGACGTACGCCGAGGTCGTGGCCCAGCAGGCAGAGATCACCGCGCTGCGCGTGCCGGTGCCGGGCCAGGGCAGCCTGCGCACCTCCGACGCCGTGACGGTGGCGACCTACCGTTCGACGCTTCGCTACGACGAACGCGCGGGCACCGTCACCGACCCCGCCGGCATCGGCACCGTCTATCGTGACGACGGCCGCGGCCGGTTCGTGGCGCCCGACGGGAGGGCGCTCAGTCCCGGCTGGAAGGTGTTCGTCGGACTGGAGAACTTCCGCACGGTCCTCACCGATCCCGGCATCAGAGGCCCGTTCCTCGGCGTGCTCGGCTGGACCTTCGCCTTCGCCGGGCTGTCGGTCGGGCTGATGTTCGCCCTCGGGCTGGGCCTCGCGCTGGTGCTGGACCGGCCGGGACTGCGCGGGCACCGGGCCTACCGCTCCCTGATCGTGTTCCCCTATGCCTTCCCCGCCTTCATGGCGGCCATCCTCTGGCAGGGGCTGCTCAACCCCGATCACGGTTTCGTCAACGCCGTCCTGCTCGGCGGCGGGCACGTGCCGTGGCTCACCGACCCCTGGCTGGCCAAGCTGAGCGTGCTCGCCGTCAACGTCTGGATCGGCTTCCCCTATATGTTCCTCATCTGCACCGGCGCGCTGAAGGCCATCCCGCCCGCGCTCACCGAGGCCGCGCAGCTCGACGGCGCGAACCCCTGGCGGGTGCTGCGCCACGTCAAGCTGCCGATGCTGCTGGCCGCGACCGCGCCCGTACTCGTGGCCACCTTCGCCTTCACCTTCAACAACTTCAACGTGATCTACATGCTCACCGGCGGCGGCCCCAGGGACGCGTCCTCACCGGTCGACATCGGCTCCACCGACCTGCTCATCTCGCTGGTCTACAAGCTCGCCTTCGGCGGGAGCGCCAGGAACTACGGCCTGGCCTGCGCGGTGTCCATCCTCATCTTCGCCGTCATCGCGGCGATCTCGCTCGCCGGGTTCCGCAGGGCGCGCCGGCTGGAGGAGAGCTGACATGGGCCGCTGGTTCCTCAGGTACGGGTGGCGCCACGCCGTCGGCGTGGCGGCGGTCGCCGTGGCGCTGTTCCCGCTGCTGTTCGTCCTCGCCGCCTCGACCAACCCGAGCGGCACACTGACCGGCTCGAACGACCTGTTCACCGAGCCGACCCCGGCGCACTACCTGGCGCTCTTCACCGACCCGCTGCACCCCTTCCCGAGCTGGTTCGCCAACTCCATGATCATCGGCCTGACGACGGCCGCCGGGGCGGTCTTCCTCGGCGCGTGCGCCGCCTACGCCTTTTCCAGGTTCACCTTCACCGGACGCAGGGCCGGGCTGCTCGTACTGGTCTTCGTCCAGCTCTTCCCGCAGCTCCTGGCCTACGTCGCGATCTTCCTGCTGCTGTCGGCGCTCAAGGACGTCTTTCCCGCCATCGGCCTCGGCAGCAGGCTCGGCCTGGTCATGGTGTACCTGGGCGGGGCGCTGGGCGTGAACACGTACCTGATGAAGGGCTTCTTCGACACCGTCCCCAGGGAGCTGGACGAATCCGCCCAGATCGACGGCGCCTCGCACGCGCAGGTGTTCTTCCGCGTGCTGCTGCCGCTGGTCGCCCCGATCCTGGTGGTCGTCGGACTGTTCTCCTTCGTGGCGACGCTGAACGACTTCGTCATCGCCGGGCTGGTCCTGACCGACCCCGACCAGCAGACGCTCGCCGTCGGCCTCTACCAACTCGTCTCCGACAAACTCGGCCAGAACTGGGGGCTGTTCGCCGCTGGCGCGCTGGTCGGAGCGCTGCCTGTGCTCGTGCTGTTCCAGTTCTTGCAGCGCTTCATTGTCGGTGGCCTGACCAGCGGCGCGGTCAAGGGCTGAGGCCCGTACAGGCCTCAGCCCTGCGTGGCCAGGGATGCCGGCCGAGACCATTCGCCATAGCCGGTTGTCGAGGTGCCGGGTCCACGTTTCCGGCGCGCCGACGTACCGGCGTCAGTCAGGCATTGAGAGGGGGGCGGCTGCTTGGCGCGGAGGCAAGGATTTCACGTAAGGCGGCGTCGCCGATTTGACAGCTGACAGCGGCGAGTGAGGCACCCATCATCAAGTCAACGTGATCGATCTGGCGGAAGTTGAACGCGGCGATGCTGCGCAGCCCGTCCGATGGCACGTAGGGCTGCGATCCCTCCAAGGTGATGAGTGACAAACCTCGTGCCGTACGGATCATGTGAGCCGGCAAGCGGCTGCGCGACCTGGTAGCGCCATGGTCATGGCAACCAGCGCCCCTGAGGCCGTGGGCAGTGGCCACCTTGAAGGGGTTACACCTACATGAAGTCGAGGTCCGCCCCAAGGGATCGCCTCGCACCCTGCAGACGGGGCCGAAGGCTGGTGCCGATGGTCACCACTTCACCGCCCATCTGTGGTGTTCACGCCGATCCGGCAGGGCTGAGCACAGGCCGCAAGCGCATCTCTGGCACGCCCGCCGATCATCCACAGCGACGTCTCCCGGCCGCGGCGGGTGACTGCCGGCTGGATCGCCTACCCCAAGCCCGTACGGACGGCTCGGCCAAGGGACTGCTCACCGGGCCCATCCCCGGATCTCATGTCCGTCATCTTGGGCCTTTTTCGCCACGGCGGGGATCCGGTTCCTGTAGACCTGTTGTGAAGGGACTGCACAGATTCAGGAGCGCCTGAGAAGGCTCGTCAGGGCTTGTTGCACGGTCACCCCGACCGCCGGTCAGCCTTCTGGGTGCCCATCGTAGACGCGGATCTTGTATTCGGTCGTCTCCAGGGCGAGAGTGAGTTCGCGGATCTGTCGCACGATGCGGTCGCGCTGGTCGAGCATGACGCGCCGGCGTTCCGGGATGGTGCTCGGGCCCTGCTCGACGAGGGCGATGTAGCGCTTGAGATCCTGCATGGTCATTCCCGACAGCCGCATCCGGGTGAGGAAGATGAGGCGGCGCAGGTCGAACGC
>NZ_JBEXYU010000058.1:0-42685 GCF_040631115.1 Nonomuraea sp. NPDC005692
GCCCGCGATGAGCAGCAGCGTCATCGTCCCGACGACGTGGACGGGGTCCAGCTTCGCGCCGTTGAGCTCGGCGCCGAGCAGGTACGTCGTGAGGTCGTCCCGTGGGTGGGCCAGGTGGTCGTGGATCTGCTCGACCAGGTAGGACGACAGGTCGGCGAAGCGCTCCAGCCGTACCTCGGTGGGCTCGTTCACGCTTTCCAGGGCGTTCTCCACGAACCCCCGGAACCGGTCGGCGTCCTCGGGCGGGAAGCCCAGCATGTCGGCGATCACCCGCATCGGGATGTACTGGGCGTACTCGCGGGCCGCGTCCACGACCTCCCGCCCTTCCAGGCCGTCGATCAGCTCGTGACACAGCGCCCTGGTGCTCGCCTCGCGCCTGGCGACCGCCGTCTTGGTGAAGGCGGGCAGCAGTAACTTGCGCGCGTCGTGGTGGAAGGGCGGGTCGGACGAGATCGGCGGGACCCCGCCCACCGGCGCGAGCTCCCGGGGCGGCTTGACGTTGCCGACGACGACGGCCCGGGAGGAGAACCGCTCGGTGTCGTAGGCGACGGCCGCGATGTCGTCGTAGCGGGTGGGCAGCCACACCCCGCCGAACCGGTCGGTGTGCGCGATCGGGCAGCGCCGCCGCAGGTCGTCCTGGATGGGGTACGGGTCGGCGGCCCACTGGGGGTCGACGTGGGAGAAGTCGGTGGCCCAGTCGGAGACCGGATCGGTGACGATCTCGCTGACGGTACCGCGCAGCCGGTTCCTGCGCGCCTCTTCCAGCTCCGGGCCGAAGCGGTCGTCCACGGTCATCTCGCAGCTCCATCCCTGACGTCGATGAACCGGTCGGAGTCGATCCGAGGTGAATCGCACCCTCACCCGAATTAAAAAAGCATTCATTTGATACGTCAAGACACCCCCACGAACGACGCCGCTTGTCTGGCATCGCTCAACTTCGGTCCTGGATCTGACAGGCGCCGCGCAGGCGATAAGGAGTCGGTCCGCCGGACCGAGGGCCGCGAGTGGGCGCAGTTCTTCGGCAGCCGGTTATGCCCGACGTGTCTGGTGGCGCCGGAGGGAGCGAGTCTCGCTCACGGATGCCGGCTCCGTTACGATGCGGTGCGCTCCTCAGCGGGACCGAATGCGATCAGCCGATCCCGCAGATCAGCACGAACGCGGCGAGCGACAAACTCGCTGATCAGCAACAGCTCGTGCTTGAGGTGGCGATGCGTCGTCGGCCTGCGCTGATCGCAGGTCAGAGGGTAAGGAACCAATCGGCGGCGTGCACAGCGAGCCGGCCGATCATGCGCTGGAGCCGCTCGCGCGGCGGGCTGACCACCAAGACCCGTCCGCCTTGCGAGCAGGGCCGCAAACCGCCGGCCGCGGTGGTGACCGCCGGTCAGCGGGGGGACAGCCCTCAGTTCATCCCGGTACTGGGCGTGATCGGGGTCTCCCGCTACCAGCTGCGCCACGCTGTGGAGTGCGGCATCAACCCCCGGATCCAGGTCCTGTTCGGTGGTGCGCCGGCAGTTCGGTCGGCAGGCGGGTCAAGATGTGGCGGTCCTCGACGGCGAGGGGGCGAGGAGGTCGACTTGGACCTTGTCGATGGCGCGGTCGATGCGGTGGAGTTGACGGCGGCCGGCCGTGGTGAGGGTGACAATGTTGCTGCGCCGGTCGTGCGGGTCGGGGATGCGTTCTACGAAGTCCTGGGCCGCCAGGTCGTTGAGGGCGGCGGCGACGTCGCTGCGGTCCATGATGGTGCGACGGCCGAGGTCGGCCCGGCTTGCCGGGCCGTACTCCTCGAGGGCGGCGAGGAGCCGGTAGTGGTAGCCGTGTGCGCCCGCATCGGCGAAGGCCTCGGCGGAAAGGCGGCCTGCGTGCGCGGCGACTTGGCCGAGCAACCAGCTGGGCCTGGCGGTCAAGCGTTTAGGAGTCCCCTCCCCTCCGGCCACCTTATCTCGTTGGCACGACCCACGAATCTCTGTACTGTTGGCGGCTCCAACGATGGCTGTGCCAACGAATAGGAGTCGCCATGTCCGCGCAATCCCCACACGCCGACCGCATCGGAAAACCCCCGCGGCGCGCAGCACGCGCATGAACGTGCGTTGCTGCGCGCCTCCCGCGACCGGGCCGCCGAGTCCGAGGCGCGCGAGCCGCAGCAGGACGTCGAAGACACCGCCGCGGTCGGGGCTCATCACCATGGCGACGCGCATGCCGACCTTGCGCGTGTGCGGGATTCCGGCCTGCTCCTGCGCCCGCTCCCACGCTTTCGAGATCTCAACGCTGGAGGCCCAGTAGCCCGGTACGCCCGGTTCGGCGCCACCGAGCACGCCGGCCGCCTCGCCGTTGGGCGCGTCGAAGCGGTGGGCGTAGACGGTGGCGGTGCTCATCTGCAACCAGACCCGAGGAGGCCGTACGGCGGCCGCGATCGCCTCGGCGGCTGAACACGTTCACAGATGGGCTCGTGCCCAGGAGCCCTGGTCGCCGACCAGGGCTGCGAATCCGTCCAGATGGCGGGCCAGGCCGTACTCGAACAAGACGTCCAGATCGGGCGCCGCATCGCCCGAGATCGTCGCCAGGAGGGGGAATCTTCCGTCGGCGAGAAGCTCCTGCCGGCGCGAGCGCTCGGCTTCCGACCAGCGCTGCAAGGTCATGCCCGTGTTCCGCTCGGCCTCGACCTCGGCTGCCATGGACAGCCCGACAGTGACGACGAGCGCGTGCAGGGTGAGTGTCTCCTGGAACCGGACGTCCATGGGGAGATGGAGCTCCTCGAGCGCCCGCAGGGTCCACTCGGTTTGGGCCATCATGTTGGGGGCCAGAACGGGCCGCGTGAACGAGACGACATGGGGCAGCCACACGTGCCGCCGGCAGAGCCGCCATTGCTGACGGGCGACCAGTTCGAGCTTGGCGCGCCACCCCTGCGGTCCGCGCTCGGGCAGATCGAGGTCGCCGAACACGAGGTCGGCCATCTGGACCAGCAGTTCCTCCTTCCCGGTGACATGCCGGTACAGGGACATCGGCCCGAGTTCCAGCTTGGCCGCGAGCCGGCGCATCGACAGCGCGTGCAGCCCCTCGGTGTCGGCGAGGTCGACGGCGGCGCGGAGGATGCGCGTCCGGAGCATCTCCTGGTCGGCCGATTCGGCCTGTCGCGCGGCCGTGGTGTCGCGGTGCTGCGGGCGAGCGGGCCGACGACCGGTCTGGGGGCTGACCACTGTGCCCGAACCGCCCTTCGTCTCGACGAGGCCCTCCTCGCGCAGAGCGGCCGTCACCTTGGTCGCGGTGGCGATCGCGACGCCCCACCGCTGCGCGATGGCCCGGATGGACGGCACTCGGTCGCCGGGGCGGAGATCGCCGCCGTCGATCCAGGAGCGGATCTCCGCGACGATCGCCCGGTAGGGCGGCTCCGGGCGCTGCGTCGATGGCACGTGATCCTCCGGTCCGACGGGGGCATGACAGGAATAGCGTACTAGTTCACTTTGACGCTTGCACTAGTTCACTTTTGCTCGCGAACGTGCTTCCACGCCCTCACCACGCTCATACGGTGTACGCACCGGCGAAGATACGCCGTAGTCACGAACGTGGGGAAGGGCGAATGAAGAACAGGGACATCCTCGTGTCAGGGGGCGGCATCGCCGGGGCGGCTCTGGCGTACTGGCTACGCCGGTACGGATTCCGGCCGACGGTGGTGGAGCGTGCGCCGGCGCCTCGCACGGGCGGTCACGCCGTCGACATCCGGGGCACCGCGCGGCAGGTGATCGAACGCATGGGCCTCGTTCCGCAGATCCGCCACGCTCGCGTCGGAGCCCGCGGCATGGCCTTCATCGACGAAAGCGGCAAGCGGGTGGCGAGCCTGGGCACCGACGTGTTCGGGCCGTCCGGCGGGCCGGTCGCCGAGTGGGCGCTCCTGCGCACCGACCTGGCCCGGATCCTCCACGACGCGATCCGCGACGACGTCGAGTACGTCTTCGACGACGCGATCACCGACGTGCTGCAGGACGAGGACGGCATCACGGTGGCATTCGAGAAGGGGGTCTCCAGGCGGTTCGATCTGCTCGTCGGCGCGGACGGCGTCCATTCCAGCGTGCGCCGGCTGACGTTCGGCCCCGAGGAGCGTTACGTCCGCGACCTCGGCTCCTTCATCGCGCTCTTCTCCGTCACGTCCGAGGTGGATCTGGACGGCTGGCAACTCATGTACACCATGCCCGGTGGTGACGGCCGTGCCGGCAGAACAGCGGGCCTGCGTCCGCTGACCGAGCCGGGCAGGGCCCTCGCGGGGTTCTTCTTCCGTGCCCCCGGGCTCGAGTTCGACCGGCGAGACGTCGCCGCGCAGAAGCAAGTCGTCGCGCGCACCTTCGAGCACGCGGGATGGGCGGTCCCCGCTTTCCTGCCGCAGATCTGGGACGCGTCCGACTTCTACTTCGACCGGGTCGAGCAGGTGCAGCTCGGCACCTGGTCGACCCGCCGGACCGTGCTGGTGGGGGACTCCGCCTTCTGCGCCTCTCCCATGTCCGGGATCGGCACCAGCCTCGCCCTGGTCGGCGCCTACGTGCTCGCCGGTGAACTGTTCAGGGCCGGGGGTGACCAGCGGGTGGCCTATGCCGCGTACGAGAGGGGCATGCGCGAGTTCGTCGACCGGGCCCAGCACTTCGCCCGGACCGCCGGCGACGGTGGCCTGATGCCGGACGCGCGGGCACAGATGTGGCTGCGGAACCAGTCCGTACGACTCGTGCGCTTCCTGCCCAGACGCCTGGTCAGCCGAGGTCTGGAGTCGGTGGCCGACACCGTCGCGCTCGACGACTACGCCGATCCGGCACCCCACCGGTCCACCAAGCACTGAAGGAGAGCACCATGCGCGTCAGCACCTTCCTGTGGTTCGACGGCCAAGCCGAAGCCGCGGCCACCTCCTACACTGCACTGTTCGCCGATTCCGGGATCATCGACATCGAGCGCGCCGCGGACGGTCGCGTCATGACCGTCGTCTTCCAAATGGCCGGTCAGCGTTACATCGCTCACAACGGTGGGCCCCGGTATCCCTTCACCAGGGCCTTGTCGATGTACGTGGAGTGCGACGGCCAGGAGGAGGTGGACACCCTCTGGGCGGGCCTCACCGATGGCGGCGAAGAGGGGCCGGGTGGCTCCCTGGTCGATCGTTTCGGGGTGACCTGGCAGGTCATGCCCACGGCCCTGCGGGAGCTCCTCCAAGGCGCCGAACCGGAGGCCGCCGAACGCGTCCTCACCGCCCTGCACGCCATGACCAAGATCGACATCCAGGGACTGGCCGACGCCCGTGACCGGTGATCAGCGCGTACGGGCAGAGCAAGCGATGCGCACGGACACAGCTCGGCGCTCCTGGCTGACGGTAGTCCTGTGCCCGTTGCGCCCAGAGAACGCATGTTTCGTACCAGTTCGAGTTCCGCCCGGCGCCAGTCAGACACCGGCCGCGCCTATCGATGGAGGTACCCCCGCCATGGAATCCGCGCGCCCCCGCCTTCGACCTGGCATCGTCGAATCATGGTCGTCGCGCGGACTTTCCGGACCCCACTGGTCCTGATCTCCGGCGCCATCGTGTTGGCGCTCGCCGGGTGGTGGCAGTACCAGGCGGCCATCCCCTCGTTCCCCGTCGTCGCCGAGCCTGGAACGGTGGGAGTGATCATCTTCGGACCGGCCCACGACGTCGAGATCACGCTGCGTGTGTCCGACGGATCAAGCCTGGCAGTCGTGGTCCTGGCTACGTTCGACCCGGACGAACCGGCCCGGCCCGCCATCCCGGCGTCGCGATGCGTTCCGATGCGGGTCTACCACTCCGTCAGCCGCCCGTCGCCGCCGCGAGAGACCGAGCTCTGCCCCCCGGCTCCATCAGCCGGGAAGTACCGGGCCGCGGGAGGGGCCAGCTTCACGGTGTCCGATCCGATGGTAGCCCGGAGCGGGTCCAGCACCGTCGTACGAATGCCCCGGTTGAGCCCGACCTGGTTCGGAACGGATTGGGACTACGCGGTCGTGTACGAGGGCTCCTTCGACCGGACCGGCCAGGACGCTGAAGACCAGCTCAAGCCCGAGGCGGTCTCTCCCGACTACGGGGGCCCCGGCCTGCGATGGACACGCGAGCATCTGCGCGCCAACACGCAGTACCCCGACCCCGGTCCCTACGGCACCTTCACCGACGTCCCGGCCGAGAAGGCGGCGAGCCGCTCGCTGTTCTGGGCCGGCCTGCTCGGTGGGGCCGCGCTGTCGGTGCTGGCGTGGGCGGGTGACGTGGCCCTGGCACGACGGACCGAACGGCGGCGCGAGCAGGAGCGGCGGGCCGAGGAGGAAGCCCACCGGCGCGAGATCGCCGACCTGGCCGCGCAGCGGGTGCTGGCGGCTCTGGCCGAACGGGAGAACGAACGACCCGGCGGGTTGCTCCGCCGGGTCGCCCGATGGGCCGGTCAGGGCATGCGGAGATAGGCCAGGGCGAACGAGCTGTCACCGGGGGTTCCCGCGGCGGTGTGGCACCAGACGTCGACCGTCACCCGGGGTGCGGCGGCGTAGGAGTTGACGTTGCCCAGATGGCAGTACCCGCCGCCCGTGCCGGTGGAGGTCACCTGGATACTGTCCCCGACCTTCCCCAGGTTCTCCCAGGTCAGCCGGTAGTTGCCGGTGCCGAGCCGGGTGAGGGCGGGGGTCTCGCCCGTGCTGCTGTAGGAACGGGCGGGGTCCACGTCGCCGGTCACGGTGACATACGCGGCCGGTGTGGTGACGTCCCGGTGGAGTCCCGCGCCTTGGGTGTACGACAGCAGCCAGGGGGAGTCGGCGGGAGCGCCGCCGCTGATCGCATGACAGACGACGGTGATCTCCAGGCGATCGTCCCCAGGCTGGATGGCCGCCGGGTTGCACCGGGCGGGGGTGCCGTTCCCGTAGGGCGTGACCTGGACGTACCCGGTCCCGTCGGCGAACGCCCGGCCGTCGAGGGTGACCCGGTAGCGGCCTGCGGACTCGCGGACGACGCGATCGACGCCGCCTCCGGAGTTCACCGTGCCCGTGTTGAGGACGGGGTTCAGCGTGTGGACGCCGCCGGCCGTGTCGTCGTACCGGATCGTGGCATAGGGGGTCGTGCCGGGGCCGAACTCGGCGAAGAAGACCGTGAACCACCAGTCGGCCGGAGCGCCGTTCTCGTTGAAGCAGCGCACCTGGACCAGCTGGTCGGGCCCGTCGGGCGCGTATCCGGTGACGCCGCAGGTACGGCCCCGGTAGGCGGTCCGGTACGGGGTGACGTGCGCGATCCCGCCGGGCGACGCCACCCCGGGCAGGCGCACGTCGTAGGTGCCCGTGCCGGTGTGCACCACCGTGGCTCGCC
Source organism: Nonomuraea sp. NPDC005692 (assembly GCF_040631115.1). Taxonomy (NCBI): domain Bacteria; kingdom Bacillati; phylum Actinomycetota; class Actinomycetes; order Streptosporangiales; family Streptosporangiaceae; genus Nonomuraea; species Nonomuraea sp. NPDC005692. The sequence continues at coordinate 7,316 of NZ_JBEXYU010000058.1, forward strand.
GGTTGGCGGTGGCCGGGTCGAGGCGCCCGGTGCTCCACTGTCCTGAGGTCGTGAGCGAGGTCACCGCCCCCAGCGGGGCCTCGGCGGGGGTGGCTCGGTCCATGTAGGCGTAACCCCAGCGCGGCGCCGTCACCGGCTTCGGGCTGTCGGCCGCCACGACGGCGTCGAGGAAACGGGCGCGGTGCGCCGTGATCTCGTCGGTGGTCATCTCCGGCACGTCGCCGGGAGCGGGGAGGTCATCACCGGAACCGGGGGCGATCCGGATCCGCGACCAGTCGTTGGAGCCGACCAGCACACCGTCGTCGACTTTGTAGTTGTGCTCTTGGGGGTAGTCGAAGCCCTGGGGCACCACGGCCAGGTCGGTCGGCGCGGGGCTGCTGTCGCAGACTCCGTCGAGTCCCGCGTAGACCTTGCCGCCCTGCACGCTGTCGTCGTCCGCCCGCCGGCTCTCCAGGCTCCCGTCGGCGGCCTCGATGCAGAGCTGGAATTCCCCGTTGACGTCGACTTCTACGACTCCGTCGTCCTCGGGATCCCAGTCGATCGGGTCGGAGGCGTCGCCGATGTGCCGGACGCCCTTGTTGTCCCACCAGGTGGCCATGGCGTGTTGGCCGGTTCCCAGCCCGTTGCGGCCTTCGTCGAGGCGCCAGCGGCGCAGCGGCCAGAGCGTGCTTCTGGAGTAGTCGATCGTGCTGACCTCCTTGAGGGTCTGTTCGAGCTGGTTGCGGCCGATGGCCGGGCCGAGCTGTTCCCTGCGCTGGTCCCATGCGACGTAGTCGGGGATGCCGATGGACGAGTAGGCGTAGTTCATCACCGACAGATAGTTCGGCTTGTAGTTCACGTGGTCCTGTCCGCCGTGCGCGAGTCCCAGGGCATGTCCGAGCTCGTGGACGAAGGACGCGCTCTGCACTCGTACCGGCGGATTCTGCATGGTGCCGAGGGTGACCACGAAGCCCCATTTCGTGCAGCAACTCCCGCTCCTGTTGGTGTCGTCCGCCCGGTAGCCCCACAGGTTGTAACGGAATAGGCCCCTGCGGACCGCTGAGAAGTGGGCGTCGGCGAACTTGTAGTAGGGCAGCACCTGGTGGGGTGCGTGGACCAGCGGCCGCATCCGTTCCGCCTGGTCGACGGGGATGCCCTCGTCGAGGTCGACGAGCAGTTGGACGCCCGCCGCGGGAAGGTGCCCGTAGGGGCAGAAGTCCTGCGGGCCGCGCGGGGCGTCGGCGAACATGGCGATCGCCTCGTCGATCGCGGCGCGGTCGGGCATATCGCTGACATCGCGGTCGGTGTCGTGGAGCCAGTCGATCTCGACCGCGATGGTCTCGCGGCAGGGGTCGGAGCCGTGGTCGGGCAGCCACGTGTCGACGACGCCCTGGTCGCGGATGCCGTGCAGCTCAATCCGGTCGCTGAGCCCGTCGCCGTCGCTGTCGTGGTCGATCGTGGTGTAGAACTGGTCGGCGTTCTTCTGGAAGAGGTGCAGATCCTTGCCCGAAGACGCGGCGTGGTCGAGCAGGATGCGTCCCGTGTCAAGATCCCGGATGCGCAGGGACCGCAGGCTCCAGTTGTCGGTGCAACAGTCGTCGGCGTAGTTGATGTGCTCGATGGTGAAGCCGTTGGCCAGGTCGGCGGCGGTGGCGCAGCCGGCCAGATGGGCTCGCCAGGTGTACTCGACATCGGGCTGGTCACTGGTGTTGCCCTGGTGGTAGGGGCGGGGTGGGGCGTACGCGGGGCGCTCCTCGAAGAGGAACACGAGGTCGCCGAGCCTGATGATCTCCAGGGAGTCGTTCCGGAGCCCGTACGTGCCGACTCCGATGGTGAACTCCATCCGGCAGAACGTGCGGGCCGGATCGGCCGGCGGGTCGGGCGGGTGCTCGCCGTCGACCGGGATCCGCAGGATCTGACCGGCGTTCTTCTGGAAGTAGTGCACGTACTCCCTGCCGGGTGGGGCGGTGAGTTCGGCCAGGACGGCTCCGCTCACCGGGTCCTCGATGCGCAGGTATTTCAGATACCAGTTGTCGGTGCAGCAGTCGTCGGCGTAGTTGACGTGCTCGATGCTGAAGCCGTCGGCCAGATCGGCGGAGGTGGCGCAGGTGCGCAGATACCCCGTCCACTGGTGTTCGGTGTGGGGCCGGTCGCCTGTGCCGCCCTGATGGTAGGGCCGGGGCGGCGCGTAGAGCGGGCGCTCGGTGAACAGGAACGCCTTCTCACCGAGCCTGACGATCTCCAGGGAGTCGTCCCGGATCCCGTCATCGCCGGTCCCGATGACGAACCTCAGACCGCACAACTCGGCCGCCCACGCGGGTGGGGCCGGGAGTGCCACGAGAACGGCGGCGACCAGCAGCACCATGGCGGCGGCGAGTCGGGACATGGGCAACCTCCGGCGGGTGAGTTCGGCACACCCAGGATCGGATCGGGCCACTCACGCGGGCATCGGGGGAACCACGGATGTTTAGGGCGTCACGCCGCGCAGGATGAGGTCGCGGCGGGACATCCGCAGCTTCGTGTACACCCTGCCTAGGTGAGTCTCCACGGTTCTGACGGTGATCGACAGCCGTTCGGCGATCTCGGCGTTGGTGAGTCCCTGGGCAGCCAGCGCTGCGGTCCGGGTCTCGGCGGGGGTCAGTGACTGTGGGTCGGTCACACGACGGCGGCGGCCGTCGGCGCGGCGGAGTTCTTCGTACGCCCGGTCGGCGAGCCAGCGTGCCCCGGCTTGGGCGGCCGTGGTCGCTGCGTCGGCGAGCATCGGCCTGGCTCGCGCGGGCCGGCCGGTCCGGCGCAGCCAGGCGCCGAAGAGTAGCTGGGTCTCCACCTTCTCGAAGGGCTGGTCGGTGGTGTCGTGCAGGGCGAGAGCGGTCGCGAACTCGGCCTCGGTCACGGCGGGGTCGTCGGACAGGAGGGCCCGCCCTGTCGCGGCCGCGATCCGCGGCCAGACGCAGGGGAGCCGGGACGAGACCGCTTCGAGCCGCGCGACCAGCCGCTCTGCTGATGCGCGCCGCCCGATTCTCGTGTACGCCACGGCGGCGTCCCGCGCGAAGGGGACCAGGCAGGGTTCGAGGATGCCGACCCGCTGGGTCGTCTCGTCGAGCAGGTCGAACTGCGCGCACGCGGTGGCGAGGTCGCCCTCATGGAGGGCGCGGCGGCCCCGGACGTACCAGACGACGATCAGGGTGCCGACGTCGCTCAGCCTCGACGCGCTGTGCTCGACCTGGGCGCAGCGCCGCTCGCACTCCTCCAGGTCGCCGGACAGCAGCAGGAGCCAGCTCTGAGCGGCGGCCACGTAGCGCTCCGAGATCGGGGCCAGGTCCTTGAGTGCCTGGGCCTGCTCCACGCTCGCGAAGGCCTCGCGGAGTCGGCCGATCCGCACCATGAGCTCGGCGCGGGAGGCGTACAGCATGCTCAGGGTGCCGATCGCCCCGGCGCGTTCGGCGGCGGTGATCACCTGGGTGAACGCCCTCTCGCACTCGTCGAAGCGCTCGGCCCACTTGGTGGCGAAGGCGTGATTGCTCAGCGCCCCCCAGGTCCCCTGTACGTCGATCAGCTGGGCCTCCGGGTCGTCCTCGATCTCCCGGGCCGCTCGCCCGACCTCGTCGAGTCCGGCCAGGTCGGCGCCGATGTAGGCGATGTAGCCGTGCGCGGCGGCGACCTTCCGGCGCAGGGCCGCGCCGACGCCGGCCGCGTGTTCCCGGGCGTGGTCCCGGGCCCGGGCGGCGAAGGGGAGCGCCCGGCTTCCGTGGATCAGGTGCTGGAAGTTGGCGTGGTCGAGCAGCGCCTCGACGGCGATCGAAGGGGCACGCTCGGCGGCCAGTCCGGCGGCCCGGTCGAGGTCGCGTTCGGCCTGGCGATGGTTGCCGGTGAGGAACCCGGCGCGGCCGGCCATCCAGGCGGCCTGCGCGGCGGTCTCCACGTCGGCGGCGGGATGGCGGGAGACGGCCCCGAGCAGCGCGACCGCCTCAGCGGCTCGGCCGACCGCCATGAGGGCCTGGCCCGCGGCCAGCCCCAGCCCCGGGTGGGCGTGGTCTCCGGCCAGGCGATGGGCGCCCGCCAGGTAGCGCGCGGCCGTCTCGGTCGCGCCGGCGGCCAGCGCGTCGCGGCCGACCCGTTCCAGCGCGGCGACGGCATGCCGGTCGCCGGCCAGGTTCCCGCGCAGCGCGTGCTCGGCCGCCTCGGCCCGCGACCCCCGCCGCATCAGCAGGGCGAACGCCCGCGCGTGCAGCCGTAAGCGAGTCGAGGTCGGCATCTCCTCGTAGAGGATCTGCTGGAACAGCGGATGGACGAACTCGACCCGCCCGCCGGGAGCCTCCCGCAGGAGGCGCCCCCGCTGGAGACCCGCGACGGTGTCGTCGCCCGCCTCGGTGTCCAGGCCTGCCAGCTCCATCGCCGCCCCTGGATCGAACGACAGCCCCAGGACGCTGCCCGCCCGCGCGCAGCGCATCGCCTCGGGCGTCGCCCCGAGAAACCGCCGGACCAGCAGCTCCCGGCCCGCGAGATCGGGCGATCGCGTCTCCAGTGAGCCCAGGTCCGCGCCGTCGGCGAGCAGCCGCGCGGCGTGGTCGAGCAGCAGCGGGTTGCCCGCGCACATCGCCCACACTGTGTGAGCCATCCGGGCTGGCAGCTCGTGGCCGGTCCGCCGGGAGAGGAAGACGGCGGAGGACCGCTCACCCAGGGGTTCGAGCTCGACCGTACGCGCGCACCCGCTCTCCTCCAGGTCCCGCGCGAGGTCCAGAGCGGCGGGCGGCCACGCCCGCAGGGCCGCCACGACCGCTACCCGGGAGGCGGCCAGGCGGCGACACAGGAACGCCATCAGCGTGAGCGAGTCGGCGTCGGCCCAGTGGAGATCATCGACGACCAGCACCACAGGATCGCCCGACCACGACCCCAGGGCCTGCCACATGCGGTGACACCGGCCCGCCATGGTGTCGGCCGGCCTGTCGCCGACGCCGAGGCCCGTCAGTGCCTGGGCCATCACGTCGAAGGGCACCCCCGACGCGATGGGCGAGCCGTGGGCGCGTCCGACGTAGAAGCCGGCACCAGCGATCCCGCCGAGCAGCCAGGTCTTCCCCATCCCCGCGTCCCCGAGGACGAACACCGCCCCGCCACGCCCGGCCCGGGCCTCCGCCAGCCGCTCACGAATGGCCTCAGCCGCAACGTTCCGCTCCCGCACAAATTCACAGTGTCGCAAAAAAGCAGGAAGGATTCCGTTGCATCGGTGGCGGGACAACCCTTACTTCTCAGCGTCTGTCGTGAGTGAGAGCGAGGTGGCCGTCGCCGCAGCGCGGGAAGTGGCGTGGGCGGTCGGGTGGCGATATGCGGTGGTGGCGAGGTGGCGCCCTCACATGCTCTCGGTGATCGATGCGATGTCCGCGCAGCGCCGCCCGCTGCAAGACCCGCTGGGCTTGCAGGACAGCTGCTGAAAGGGCTGGCGGCCGGGCCAGCCGGGTTCGGGGCGCTCGTGGTGCAGACGGCGCACGCTTGTTGTCACCGATGAGGCGGGCACCTGTCACCTCGGCTAGAGCGCCTCGATTAACATCCGCACCACCCATAAAGCTCTGCCAGTGGAGCAACCGCTGAACCGAGACGAACTCCTCATGCTCCTCGACACAGCAACCGGAGCATGCAGAGCGGCCCGCGCTGCTCTCGCCGACAACGGCCAGTTCACCATCTGGGACGGAGACGTGCCGGCATCCGAGTTGGCCACAACATACAGGCGACGACTCCGCTTCACCACGACACGAGGTCCCCGAACCCAGGCCCTTCAGCAGACCGTCGACACTCTCGACAGCCTCGACCAATCCCCGATCCGGCTCGGTTCCATCACCTCAGCCGACCGGACCTGGAACTACATACTGTTCCTCACATCGGACACCACCAAGGTCATAGCCTGCACCGGAGTTCGCCAGAGAGGATCCGAGGATGACTGAACCGACCGACATGAGCGAGCGCGAATACTTCAACCAGTTCGCCAGGCGCACCGGCATGTTCATCGGCCGCCCATCGCTTAAGGGCGTGACAGCTTTCTTGATCGGCTACGACCAAGCTGCTCGCCGACATGGCGGACCAGGCAGGGAAGGCGCTGACACACGACTGCCCGGTGAGGGGACGGCACGCGACGTCCGGAACAGCCGGGCACCACAGATCTCCATGACCCCGGGCCAGAACGGTTGATCTTCGGCGCCGTACTGCCGACTTCGATGACGCGAGCGCCGGCTTCTCGACAGCGACCGAAGTGACAGTGCCAAGTTGAAGGCAGGCCATCGCCGTGCTCGCCACGTCCGGACAGCCGTCCGGACGTCCACGGCGTACGGGTCAGCCGGTCAGCCGGGTTCGGACTTGGGCGGCGGAGGGCGGTCGAAGGCTTCCAGGAGGGTGAGGGCCTGGCGCCAGGCGGCGGCGTCCGGGAGTGCGGCCGCGTGCAGGGTCTCGCCGAGCCGGGTGAGCGTGTCGGCCTGGTGGTAGCGGTCGCCGGCCTCGCGGAAGAGCTCGACCGCGCGTCCGTACCAGGAGGCGGCCTCCTCGTGGCGGGCCAGGCGGTGGCAGGCGTGGCCGAGGCTGTCGCAGGCGTTGGCCTGACCGAGGACGTCGCCGAGCCGCCGGTGCAGGTCGAGCGCCTGGCGGCAGTGTTCGAGCGCCTGTTCCTGGTCGCCGAGCTGGGCGTGGAACCAGCCGGCCACGTTGAGCGCGCACGCCTGCCCGATCCGGTCGCCGCCGAGCCGCGCGGCGGCCGGCGCGGTGGTCTGGACGGCCAGGTGCTCGTGCCGCATGCCGCGCCGATCGAGGAAGTCGGCCAGGGGCCAGGCGAGCTGCCAGGCGTGGGTGTCGAAGCCCAGGGCTGCGGCCCGCGTCACCGCGGCGACGAGCACGGCGCACTCGGCCGTGAACCAGGCCAGCGCCCCTGCCGGTCCACAAGCCCATCACGGCCGCCCCCCGCCCGCGCCCGCCGACCTCCTCGGAGGCGGTCCCGACGCCGGACGGCAGCTCGTCGCAGGTGGTCCGAGCATGGGAGGAGGACGGTCGTCGGAACGCCGGCCGTGGTGGACCTGCCGGCGGTCCTCCTGCTGCCCGGGGAGGTGTCGGTGTACGCGGTGACCGCGCTCACGGTGGCCGCCGCGACCTTCCTCGACCAAGCCGTACGGCCCCTGGACGCCCTCACGGGGTGCCAGCGGCCGTACGGCGTTCCGGGGGGTAGGCGACATGTGCTTAGTTATGCGAATATAATCGTTATATGCCTATAACGAGTAGAGCGCCCCTCTCCCCCGCCCCCGCGCTCAGCCCTCGCCGGCGGATGCTCGTGCTGGCCATCTGCTGCATGAGCCTGTTCATCGTCGGGCTGGACAACACGATCGTGAACATCGCCCTGCCGGCCATCCGCCGCGACCTGAACGCCTCCATGTCCGGCCTGCAGTGGATCATCGACGCCTACACGGTGGTGCTGGCGAGCCTGCTCATGCTGGCCGGCTCGACCGGCGACCGGGTCGGCCGCCGGCGCACGTTCCAGACGGGGCTGGCGCTGTTCACCCTCGGCTCGCTCATGTGCTCGCTCGCGCCGGACCTCGGCTGGCTGATCGCGGCGCGGGCGCTGCAGGCCGTCGGCGGGTCCATGCTCAACCCGGTCGCCATGTCGATCATCACGAACACCTTCACCGAGCCGCGCGAGCGGGCGCGGGCGATCGGCGTGTGGGGCGGCGTGATCGGCATCAGCATGGCGCTCGGCCCGCTGGTCGGCGGCACGCTGGTGGACTCGGTCGGCTGGCAGGCGATCTTCTGGATCAACATCCCGGTGGGCCTGGCCGCGTTCGCGTTGTGCGCGTTGTTCGTGCCCGAGTCGCGTGCGCCGCGCCCGCGCCGGGTGGACCCGGTCGGGCAGGCGCTGGTCATCGTGCTGCTGGCCACCCTGACGTACGGCTTCATCGAGGCGCCGGCGGCCGGCTGGGCGTCACCGCGCACGCTGGGCTGCTTCGCGGTCGCGGCGCTGGCGCTGGCCGTGCTCGCGCCGTACGAGCTGCGCCGCACCGACCCGCTGATCGACCTGCGCTTCTTCCGCAGCGCGCCGTTCGCCGGGGCCACGGTCATCGCGGTGTGCGGCTTCGCCGCGCTGGGCGGGTTCCTGTTCGTCAACACCCTCTACCTCCAGGACGTGCTGGGCCTGTCCGCCCTGCACGCCGGCCTCTACACGCTGCCCATGGCCGGGCTCACCGTGGTCTGCGCGCCGCTGTCGGGCCGGATCGTCGGGAACGCCGGCCCCCGCGTCCCGTTGCTGGTGGCCGGGGTCACCATGGCGGCCAGCGGCCTCATCATGACCGGGCTCGCGGCGGACACGCCGACCTGGCGGCTCATGGCCGCGTACGTGCTGTTCGGGGTGGGGTTCGGCATGCTGAACGCGCCGATCACCAACACCGCCGTGTCCGGCATGCCGCGCGCCCAGGCCGGCGTGGCCGCGGCGGTGGCCTCCACCAGCCGCCAGATCGGCCAGTCGCTCGGGGTCGCGGTCATCGGCTCGCTGGTCACCTCGGCGGTGGCCGGCCCGTTCGCCGCCGGGTTCCCGCAGGCCAGCCACGTCGGCTGGTGGATCGTCGCCGGGTGCGGGCTGGCCATCCTGCTGCTCGGTATCCTGACCACGACCGGCTGGGCCCGCCGCAGCGCCACCCGTACCGCCGAACGGCTCGCCCACGCTCCCGACAGAACGGCGGACGCTTGATGACCGAAACCCCCGGCAGTTCCGGACACGACGCCGTGGCCCGCGTCTGGGCGGCGATGTACGACCTCGTCCTGCGGCAGGAGGACCGCCGCAAGGAGGTGGCCGAGACGCTCGGCATGAGCTTCTTCCGGGTCAAGGCGCTGCGCCGCCTGCTGGCCGGGCCGATGACCATGCGGGAGCTGACCGCCGAGCTGTCCACCGACAAGCCGTACACCACCCTGATGGTCGACGACCTGGAGCGGCGCGGCCACGTGACCCGCAGCGTCTCCCCCGACGACCGCCGCAGCAAGATCGTCACGCTGACCCCGGCGGGGACGGCCGCCGCCGAGGAGGCCGAGCGCATCCTGGCCCGTCCGCCGCGTTCCCTGCTGGCCCTGGACCCCGGCGACCTGGCCGCGCTCGACCGCATCATGGCCCTCCTGCTCACCCCGGAGGAGCCGGCCCGCCGGCGGTGAGGCCGGCCAAGAGGGTCAGCCCTCGAACCAGGACAGGCGGGCGGCGCAGAGGGTCTGCTCGGCGCCGAACTCCTCGAAGCCGGCGACCGGCCGGAAGCCCAGGCGGGCGGCCAGTCTCAGCGATCGTTCGTGCGCGGTCCTGGTGACGACCAGCACCGGCTGGTCGGGCAGTTCGCCCGCCGCGGCGCGCAGCGCGGCCGTCGCCGCCTCGTGGGCGAGCCCGTTCCCCCACGCCGGGCGGCGCAGCACGTAGGACAGCTCCAGCTCCTCGCCGTCGCCGGTCACGTGCCCGGGACGCCCGGCCGCGCGGCGGTCGAGCGCCAGCGTCCCGAGGAGCTGATCGGTGACGAGGTCGGCGATGACGTAGGCGCCCGGGGCGGCCGTCGCGGCGGCGGTTCCGGCGGCGTCGAGGAAACGTTCGACGTCGTCCCGCGGCCGCGGGCCGCCCAGGTGCTCGCGCACCTCGGGGTCGGTCATCAGCTCGACGAGACCGTCACGGTCGCCGTCGTGGGCCTTGCGCAGCAGCAGGCGTTCGGCGCGGATCTCCGTGGCGGACAGCGTGGGCGACGGGCTCATGGGTCCTTGATCCTAGGACAGCCCCCGCCGCTCTACGGTGAAGGCGACGGGGGCGGCGTCGGCGACCAGACCCCGGCCGCGGTCCCGTCCCGGACGTGCCGGCGGTAGGTGACGACCTTGCTGTGGATGATCTCCAGGCTCGCCGTCAGATCGGCGATCCGGTCGCGGACGGCCCGCTCGTGCTCCTCCAGGAGCGCGAGCCGCTCCGGCTCGTTGCCCGGCCCCGAGCGGACGAGGTGGGCGAACCTCCGCAGGGTGGCGATCGGCATGCCGGACTCCCGCAGCCGGTTGCACAACAGCAACCACTCCACGTCGGCCCGGTCGTAGGCCCGCTGCCGTCCGGCGGTACGCGGGATCGGCCGCAGGAACAGCTCCTCCCGCTCGAAGAAGCGCAGCGCGTGGACGCCGAGCCCGGTGGCCCGCGCGACGTCCCCGATGGACAGGCGGTCCGCGTCCCTGCTCATGGCACCTCGCCATAGTTTGACCTAGATTGCAGTCTAGATTCTACGGTCGGGGCATGGCACGTACACAACACAGAATCGGCTCGGGTTTCGGCGCGCACAGCACGGCCGACGACGTCCTGGCCGGCATCGACCTGTCCGGCAGGAACGTCCTGATCACCGGCGGCTACTCGGGCCTCGGCCTGGCGGCCACCCGCGCACTGGTACGGGCGGGAGCGCACGTCGTCGTGCCCGCCCGCCGTCCCGACGTGGCCAAGGACGCGCTGCGCGCCCTCCCCCGCACGGAGGTGCGCGAGCTGGACCTGGCCGACCTCGGCAGCGTCCGCGCCTTCGGCGACCTGTTCCTGGAGAGCGGCCGCACCCTCGACATCGTCATCGGCAACGCGGGCGTCATGGCCCATCCCCACCGGCCGGTCGGCCCCGGCTGGGAGGCGCATCTCGCCATCAACCACCTCGGCCACTTCGCCCTGGTCAACCGGCTGCGCCCGGCACTCGCCGGGGCCCGGGTGGTGTCGGTCTCCTCCTCGGGGCACTTCCTGTCCGACATCCGCTGGGACGACCTCCACTTCCGCCACGGCTACGACCACTGGACGGCCTACGGGCAGTCCAAGACGGCCAACGCCCTGTTCGCCGTCCATCTCGACGCCCTCGGCGCGGCCGACGGCCTGCGGGCCTTCGCCGTGCACCCGGGCAGCATCCTCACCCCGCTGCAGCGCCGGATCCCCCACGAGGAGCAGGTCGCCCAGGGCTGGATCACGCCCGGCGGACGCCGGGCCGACGGCTTCAAGACCCCGGAACAGGGCGCCGCGACGGCGGTGTGGGCGGCCACGTCACCCCTGCTGGACGGGCACGGCGGCGCCTACTGCCAGGACTGCGACCTCGCCGAGCCGGCGACGGGCGACGACATGCTGATCGGCGGCGTCAAACCGTGGGCCCTGGACCCCGAAGCCGCCGCCCGCCTGTGGAGACTCTCCGCCGACCTGACCGCCGAGGCCGCCTGTTGACCCGGCTCACCGGCGGCGGGGCCTGAGCAGGAGCAGGACCGCCGCCACGCACGCGCCAGATACGGCGACGGCCGGCCGCCGCGGGGTCGCGGGGCCGGCCGGAGGGTTCGAAGGTCAGCCGTGGGAGTCGGTGGTCGCGGCGCGCTTGATGGTCAGCTCGTCGCCGCCGATGGAGCAGGACGGCCCGTTCGGGCCGCCGAAGCGGACGGAGTCGAAGAAGTCGCGGAAGGTGATGTAGAAGTTGCCCTTGCCACGCGGGCCGGTGACGGCCGAGCAGCCGCCGTAGTCGGCCTCGGAGTAGAGATGGATGAGCGTGTCGGTGCGGTTCCAGTCGGACTTGGCGCGGTCGCCCATGCCCAGGGCCGCCAGGTTGGCCGTGCTCGCCTGGAGCTGGACGATGTCGCCGGTGCCGTCGAGACCGGAGAACAGGCAGTAGTTGCCCTCCTGGCAGCGGTCGTACCCCGTCGCCGCCTGGGCGGGGGACGCCACTGCGGCCAGCGCGGCCACGGCGATCGGTAACGCCAGAACGTGAAACTTCTTGCCCACCATGCCTCCATGGACGAAACTTTCCTTCGGTCCGAACATACATAGTGAGATCAACTTGCGCTAGACCGTCAGGGCGGATGTTCTTCAGCGGATAATCCGCTACGGGATGAGTTGGTAGCCTCGACGACATGACTTCGATGGCGCCCTCGCGTACCGAGCACGACCTGTCGTTCCTGCTCGACCACACCAGCCATGTGCTGCGCACCCGGATGGCGGCGGCCCTGGCCGAGCTGGGGCTGACCGCGCGCATGCACTGCGTGCTCGTGCACGCCCTGGAGGAGGAGCGCACGCAGATCCAGCTCGCCGAGATCGGCGACATGGACAAGACCACGATGGTGGTGACCGTCGACGCCCTGGAGAAGGCCGGGCTGGCCGAGCGGCGGCCGTCGAGCACCGACCGGCGGGCCCGGATCATCGCCGTGACCGAGAAGGGCGCGCAGGTGGCGCGGCGCAGCCAGGAGATCGTGGACGGCGTGCACACCACGGCCCTCGGCTCGATCCCGGACGACGAGCGGGAGGTGCTGGTACGCGCCCTGAACAGGCTGGTCACCGGCCACCTGGAGACCCCGGCCGAGGCCCCGCAGCCGGTCCGGCGGGCCAGGGAGCGCGGCTAAATAGTTCCGTCACATATCGTCTGCAACGAAACTATCTGCTACGGTCTCTCCTGTTGCACCCCTTGAACAGGAGACGACCATGTCCCTCACCTCCCGGCACACCGCCCTGGCCGTGTTGTCGACGTCCGCCTTGATGACCATCCTCGACGGCAGCATCGTCACCGTGGCCATGCCCGCCATCCAGCGCGACCTGGGGTTCTCCCCCGCCGGGCTGAGCTGGGTGGTCAACGCGTACCTGCTCGCGTTCGGCGGGCTGCTGCTGCTCGCCGGGCGGCTCGGCGACCTGGTGGGCCGCAGGACGATGTTCCTGGCCGGGAACGCGGTGTTCACCGGCGCGTCCCTGCTGGCCGGGGTGGCGAACAGCGAGGGCCTGCTGATCGCCGCCCGCTTCCTGCAGGGCGTCGGCAGCGCGATGGCCTCGGCCGTCGTGCTCGGCATCCTGGTGACCCTGTTCACCGAGCCGCGCGAGCGGGGCAGGGCGATCGCGGTCTTCAGCTTCACCGGCGCGGCCGGCGCGTCGATCGGGCAGGTGCTCGGCGGCGTGCTCACCGACGCGCTGAGCTGGCACTGGATCTTCTTCATCAACCTGCCGATCGGGCTGGCGACGATCGTGCTGGCGCTGCCCGCGCTGCCCGCCGACCGGGGCCTCGGCCTCGCGCGGGGTGCCGACGTGACCGGCGCGCTGCTGGTCACCTCGGGCCTGATGCTGGGCATCTACACCGTGGTCAAGGTCGAGGAGCACGGCTGGCTCGCCGCGCACACCCTGGCGTTCGGCGCGGTGTCGCTGGCCCTGCTCGCCGGGTTCTTCCTGCGCCAGGCCACCGCGCGCACGCCGCTGATGCCGCTGCGCGTGCTGCGCTCCCGCAACGTGGCCGTGGCCAACGTCGTGCAGATGCTGGCGCTGTCGGCGATGTTCGCCTTCCAGATCATCGTCGCGCTCTACATGCAGAAGGTGCTCGGGTACGGCGCCCTCGCCACCGGGCTGGCGATGCTCCCGGCGGCCGTGGCGATCGGCGGCGTGTCGCTGTTCGTGTCGGCGCGGCTGAGCGCCCGCTTCGGCGCGCCCGCCGTCCTGCTGGCCGGGCTGGTGCTGCTGCTGGCCGCGATGGCCTGGCTCACGCGGGTGCCGGTGGACGCCGACTACGTCACCGACCTGCTGCCGGTCATGGTGCTGATCGCGGGCGGCGGGCTGGCGCTGCCGGCGCTGACCACGCTCGGCATGTCGGCCGCCCGCCCGGACGACGCGGGGCTCGCCTCGGGGGTGTTCAACACCACCCAGCAGATCGGCATGGCGCTGGGCGTGGCCGTCCTGACCACGCTGGCGGCCTCCCGTACGCAGGAGCTGCGCGCCGGCGGGGCGGCCGAGGCGGCGGCGCTCACCGGCGGCTACCACCTGGCCTTCGCCACCTCGGCCGGTCTGCTCGCGACGGCCGTCGTGGTCGCCCTGGCCGTCCTGCGCCGTCCCCGCGCCGCCGCGTCCGCCGAGGCGCCGCGGATCGACCAGCCCGCCGCCCTCTGAACCCCTTCTCACCACGAAACGGAACCGATCATCATGACCGAGCACACGTACGGCCCCGGACAGGGCCCCGGCGCCCGCCCCCTCAGCGAGGACGAGCTCCTGCGGATCCTCGCCCGCCAGCCCTTCGGCGTGCTGGCGACGCTCAAGCGCGACGGCCGCCCCCACCTGGCCTCGATGGCCCTGCGCTGGGACGCCGCCGGACGCGTCCTGCGCATCTCCTCCGCCGAGGGCCGCATCAAGGTGCGCCACCTGCTCGCCGACCCGCGGGCGACGGTGCACCTGCAGGGCGAGAACATCCCGTCGTACGCCGTCGCCGAAGGACGGGCGGAGGTCTCCGAGCCGTCGCTCACCCCGGGCGACGCCACCGGACGAGAGCTGCTGGAGATGGCCGGCGGCTTCCCCGACCCGGCGGACGAGGCCGCCTTCCTGGAGGAGATGGCCCGGGGCCGCCGCCTGGTCATCAGGATCCGGGTGGACCACCTCTACGGCATCGCCCTGGACGCGGCCTGACCGGCGGCCCCGGGTGAGGTTGCCGGGAGCCGGAGGGCGGGCGAGGATGTCGCGATCGACAAGGGGAGGTCGTCGTATGCCGGTCCCGGGCCGTCCGCTCGTGGTACTGCTGGTGGGGGCGCTGACCGCGTGTTCCGCACCGGGGCCCGCCGCCACGCCGGGCACGACCGCCACACCGGCCCACGTCCCGTCCGTGCGGGCCGCGACCCGGCCCCCGGTCGTGCGGCCGGTGCGCAGCGGGTGCGAGGGTGCGAGCGCCCGCGACTTCGACGGCGACGGCCGCGACGACGTCGCCCTCGGCTATCTCGGCACCACCGGCCGGGTGCACGTCCTGTCGGCGGGCCGGGTCATCCACGTCCCCACCCCGCCGGGGAACCGGATGAAGGGCTTCGGCTGGTCGGTGACCATGGCCCACGTCAACGACGACCGCTGCGTGGACCTCGTCGTCGGCACCCGTACCCTCACCGTGGCCGGCCGGAAGGGGGCGGGCGGGGTCTACGTCCTGCACGGCGGGGCCGCCGCGCCGCCGCGCCGGCTCGTCTCGCCCCTGCCGCAGGAGGACGCGGCCTTCGGCGAGTCCGTCGCCGCCTACGGCGACCTCGTCGCGATCGGCGCCCCGCGGGAGCTGCCGGGCGGCGCGGTCTACCTGTTCAGGAAGGGCGTGTTCGTCCGGCGGATCACCCAGGAGACGCCCGGCGTGCCCGGCAGCTCCGAGGTCGCCGACCGGTTCGGCGACCGGCTCGCCCTCGGCCCGCTGGCCGGCGGCGGCGTGGGCCTCGCGATCGGCGCCCCGGAGGAGTACGCGGACGGCGCCGGCCGCCAGGACGTCGGCGCCCGGGACGACTCGCCCCTGGGCGCGGTCACCGTCGTCCGCGACGTCACGGCCCGCAGACTGAGCGCGGTACGGCTGCGGCCACCGCGCGACGACGACGGCGAACCCTGCGCCGGCTTCGGCGACAGCCTGGTGTACGTCCCGGGCACCGGGCCGGCCGTGTTCTCGCCGCCATGCGGCCGGCTGCGGTTCTACGACCTCCGCCTCAAGGCCATCCGCACGGTGACGGACCTGCGGGAGCCCTGGGACGCGGAGCTGGCCGCCGCCGACGGCCAGGTGGCGGCCCTGGGCGGCGACCACGGCGACCCGGCGTTGCTGCTGCTGTCCCCGAGGGACGAGGCGCGGGACCGCCGGCTCACGGGCGACTATCTCGCCGACACGGCGCACCGGGGGATCGCGTTCGGCGCGGGCCGGATCATGGTCACGATGCAGGGGGCCGCCGACGTGGCCCTCGTCGACCCCGCCACCGGGAAGGCCGACCTCGTCAAGACCGCCACCGGAGACCTGTTCATCAAGGCCGTCGAGGGCTGAGAACGCCCGCGCGGCCGGCCGGTCGCGGGGCCCTGTACACCAAACCAAGCGCTTGCTACGCTCCGCCCATGACGTCCACCGTGGTGTGGGGTACCGGCAACGTCGGCCGCGCCGCCATCAGGGCCGTGGAGGCCCATCCCGACCTCAGTCTCGCCGCCGTCGTCGTGCACTCCCCCGGCAAGGCCGGCCGCGACGCCGGGGAGCTCGCCGGACTCGGCCGCGACCTCGGCGTCACCGCGACCGACGACGCCGCCGCCGTCCTGGCCGCGCGTCCCCGTGCCGTCGTGTACGCCGCCTCCGGCGACCTGCGTCCCGACGACGCCCTGGCCGACGTCCTGAGGGCCGTCCGGGCCGGCGCCGTCGTCGTCACGCCCTCCCTGTACGCCCTCTACGACCACCGCGGCGCCCCGCCCGAGCTGCGGGAGCAGGTGCTGGCCGCCGTCGCCGAGGGCGGCGGCTCCCTGTTCGCCTCCGGCATCGACCCCGGCTGGGGCAACGACCTGCTGCCCCTGCTGCTCAGCGGCCTCGGCTCGGTCGTGGACGCCATCCGCTGCCAGGAGATCTTCGACTACTCCGGCTACGACCGCCCGGACGCGGTCCGGTACATGGTCGGCATGGGCCAGCCCATGGACTACGAGCCGCCGATGATCGCGCCCACGGTCCCGTCCATGGTGTGGGGCGGTCAGGTACGGCTGATGGCGCGGGCCCTCGGCGTCACCCTGGAGGAGATCCGCGAGGTCGTCGAGCGGCGTGCGCTCGACCGTACGGTCACCACCGCCCGCATGGGCGTCTTCGAGGCCGGCACCCAGGGCGCGGTGCGGTTCGAGGTGCAGGGCGTCGTCGAGGGCGAGCCGCGCATCGTGATCGAGCACGTCACCCGCGTGCACGCCGCCTGCGCCCCCGACTGGCCGCTCCCCCCGGACGGCGGCGACGGCGCCCACCGGGTGATCGTCGAGGGCCGCCCGCGGATCGAGGTCACGATCGAGGCCACCGACGAGGGCGGCAACCGTTCGGCGGGCGGGAACGCCACCGCGGCGGGCCGGCTGGTGAACGCCATCGACTGGCTCGCCGCCGCCCCGCCCGGCCTGTACGACGCGCTCGACGTCCCGCTGCGCCCCGCGTCCGGCCGGCTCGGAAGGAAGCACCCATGATCGTCGACGTTCCCGGCGGCAAGGACCCGATCGCGTACGTCTGGGGCGAGCTGGTCCCCGGCATCGGCACCGCCGCCTCGAAGTTCTCCATGGCCGTCTACGCCCACACCACACTGGGCCTGCGCGAGTTCGAGGCGGCCCGGCTGCGGATCGCGCAGATCAACGGATGCGTCTTCTGCCTCGACTGGCGCACCGAGCGCGACGGCGTCAAGGTCGAGGACGGCTTCGCCGACGCGGTCGCGGACTGGCGCGCCACGGACGCCTTCGACGCGCGCACCCGGCTCGCCGCCGAGTACGCCGAGCGCTACGCCCTGGACCACCACGGGCTCGACGAGGAGTTCTGGTCCCGGATGACCGACCACTACAGCCAGAACGAGATCGTGGAACTGAGCATGAGCATCGGTTCCTGGTGGGCCTTCGGCCGGCTCAACCACGTGCTGGGCCTCGACACGGCCTGCATGCTGACCGGCGGCCCGGCACCCTCCGTCAGACCGACCGAGTCCGCGTCAGACCGACCGAGCGAGGGCACGTGACATGAACACCAGCCGCCGCACCTTCATCGCCGGAACCGCCTCCCTCCTGGGCGCCGCCGCACTGCCCGGCCGCGCCGCCGCCGCCACTGCCGCCGTCGCCGGCGGGCCGATCTCCGACGGCGCCCGCGTCCCCGTCCTGGTGATCGGCACCGGGTACGGCGGCTCGGTGGCCGCCCTGCGCCTGGCCCAGGCGGGCGTCGAGGTGCACATGATCGAGATGGGCATGGCCTGGGACACCCCCGGCTCGGACGGCAAGATCTTCTGCAACACGCGCGAGCCCGACTATCGCTCGTACTGGCTGCGCACCAGGACCAAGGCGCCGCTCAACTACTTCCTCGGCTTCCCCATCGACCGGGACATCCCCCGCTACACCGGCATCCTGGACGCCGAGGAGTTCGCCGGCATCACGGTCTACCAGGGCCGCGGCGTCGGCGGCGGCTCGCTGGTCAACGGCGGCATGGCCGTCACGCCCAAGCGGGAGAACTTCGCCGCCGTGCTCCCGTCGGTGGACGCCGACGAGATGTACGGCGTCTACTACCCGCGCGCCAACTCCGGCCTCGGCGTCGGCCTGGTGGACCCGGCCTGGTTCGACACCACCGCGTGCTACCAGTACGCCCGCGTCGGCCGCAAGCACGCCCAGCGCTCCGGCTTCCCGTTCACCTTCGTCCCGGACGTGTACGACTGGGACTACATGAAGCAGGAGGCGGCCGGCACGGCCACCCAGTCGGCGCTGGCCGGCGAGATCCTCTACGGCAACAACCACGGCAAGAAGTCCCTGCAGAAGACCTACCTGGCGCGGGCCCGCGCGACCGGCAGGGTGACGATCTCGCCGCTGCACCAGGTCACCTCGGTCGCCCCGGCGGCGGGCGGCGGCTACACCGTCCGGATCGACCAGCTCGCCACCGACGGCTCGGTCACCGCCGCCAAGACCGTCACGGCCGCCCGGGTGTTCTTCGCCGCGGGCAGCGTCGGCACGAGCAAGCTGCTGGTCAGGCTGAAGGCCACCGGCGCGCTGCCGGGGCTGGGCGACGAGGTCGGCAAGGGCTGGGGCGACAACGGCAACGTCATGTGCGGCCGGGCCAACCACCTGTGGGACCCGACCGGCAAGCTGCAGTCGGCCATCCCGTGCGCGGGCATCGACAACTGGACGGCCGGGGGCGCGTTCGCCGAGGTGGCGCCGCTGCCGACCGGGATCGAGACGTACGCCTCGTTCTACCTGTCGATCACCAACACCCCGCGCCGCGCGCAGTTCTCCTGGAACGCCGCGACCGGCAAGGTGGACCTGAGCTGGCAGACCGCCTGGAAGCAGACGTCCATCGACATGGCCAAGACGATCTTCGACAAGATCAACGCCAAGGAGGGGACGATCTACCGCACCGACCTGTTCGGCGTGTACAAGATCTGGGGCGACCACCTCACCTACCACCCGCTCGGCGGCGCGGTGCTGAACAGGGCCACCGACAACTACGGCCGCCTGACCGGCCACCCCGGCCTGTACGTCATCGACGGCTCGCTGATCCCGGGCAACACCACGGTGAACCCGTTCGTCACCATCACGGCGCTGGCCGAGCGGAACATCGAGAAGATCATCGCCACCGACCTTTAACGCAGGGTTTGCCGAAACGGCAACGGAGTTGGCGGGCGGCGGCACGGGCCGCGCATGATCCTGGTGACAGGTTTGGACTCATGTGCGTGGAGGATCGATGTCGCAGCCCACCCCGGTCACCGAGGGCGTCCACCGTCTGGTGCCCTCCCCCGCCGGCCGCGTCCATCTCGTGGAGGCGGGGCAGGGGCCGCTGGTGCTGCTGGTGCACGGCTTCCCCGAGTCCTGGTACTCCTGGCGGCACCAGCTCCCGGCGCTGGCCGCCGCCGGGTACCGGGCGGTGGCGGTCGACGTGCGCGGCTACGGCCGCTCGTCCAAGCCGGCGGACGTGGCCGCGTACCGGATGACCGAGCTGGTCGAGGACGGCGTGGCGGTGGTGCGGGCGCTGGGCGAGCGGACGGCGGTGATCGTCGGCCACGACTGGGGCTCCTCGATCGCGGCCCACAGCGCCCTGCTGCGGCCGGACGTCTTCCGCGCGGTCGCCATGCTCAGCGTGCCGTACACGCCGCGCGGCGGGCCGCGGCCCACCGAGGTGTTCGCCACCATGGGCGGGACGGACGAGTTCTACGTCAGCTACTTCCAGACGCCCGGCCGGGCCGAGGCCGAGATCGAGCCGGACGTCCGGGGCTGGCTGGCGGGCACGTACGCGGCCCTGTCCGCCGACACCATGCCGGGCGAGGGCGCGCCCCACCCGCTGTTCGTGGCCCCGGGCGGCAGGCTGCGCGACCGGTTCCCGGCCGACGGCACGCTGCCCGGCTGGCTGAGCGAGGCCGACCTCGACTTCTACGCCGCCGAGTTCGAGCGCACCGGCCTGACCGGCGGGCTGAACCGCTACCGCAACATGGACCGCGACTGGGCCGACCTCGAACCCCACGACGGCGCGCCGATCGTCCAGCCCTCGCTGTTCGTCGGCGGCGCGCAGGACGCCACGACCCGGTGGCTCTCCGGCGCGATCGACGCCTTCCCCACCACCCTGCCCGGCCTGGTCTCCTCCCGTCTCCTGGACGACTGCGGCCACTGGATCCAGCAGGAACGCCCGGAGGAGGTCAACGCCATCCTCCTGGACTGGCTCGCCCGGCTCTGACCTGCGACGCCGCGGGCCCGCCCGTGCGAGGCGGGCCCGCGGCGCCGGTCACAACACGGCTCCCGAGCCCTCGCGGGGGCGCCGGGCGGCCTTGGGCGCGGGCGGCTGGGGGGCCGGGCGGCGGTCGTACCGGGCCAGGCCGATGGCCGCGGGGCCGGCCACGAACGACGACGTCAGCGTGCCCACGACGATGCCGGTGACCAGCGCGATCGCGAAGTCACGCAGCGAGTCGCCGCCGAAGACGGCGAGCGCGACCAGCACGAACAGCGCGCCGAGCCCGGTGTTGACGGTCCGCGGCACGGTCTGCAGGATCGCCGTGTTCACCGCCTCGGCCAGCGGCGCGGTGCGGCGGGCGGCCCACAACTCGCGCACCCGGTCGAACACCACCACCTTGTCGTTGACCGAGTAGCCGACCACGGTCAGCATCGCGGCGAGGAACACGCCGTCCACCGGCTTGCCGAGCCAGGCGAACAGCCCGATCACCACGGCCAGGTCCACCAGCAGCGCCAGCACGGTCGCCGTGCCGAACGTCCACCGGAAGCGCACCGCCAGGTAGAGGAGCTGCGCCGCCACGGCCACGCCGAGCGCGATGACGGCGTTGCGGCGCAGCTCCTCGCCCAGCGTGGGGCCGATGAACTCGTCGCGCCGCTTGCTCACCTCGGCGCCCTGCCCCTCCAGCGCGGCCTGGACCTTGGCCGGGTCGAGCTGCCCGGCCCGCACGGTCACGCCGTCGGCGGCGGTCTGCACGACCGCGCCCGGATAGCCGGCCTCGCTCACGAGCCGCCGGGCCGTGTCGGCCTCGACCGGCCTGGAGGTGCCGAACTCCACGAGCCGGCCGCCGGTGAACTCGACCCCGAAGTCCAGGCCGCGGGTGAACAGCCCGGCCAGCGCCGCGACGACCAGGCCGCCCGCGACCGCCAGCCACACCTTCCTGGCCTTCATGAGCTGGGGGTCGCGGCGGGCCAGCCACGTCCGGACGGCGCCCGGCGAGGCCAGGCCCGAAAGGCGCGGCCCGATCCGGCCGATGACGGCCTGGGTGAGCACGCGGGTGATCAGCATGGCCGACACCAGCGAGGCCAGCACGCCGATCGCCAGCGTCACGCCGAACCCCTTGACCGGCCCGGAGGCCAGCCCGAACAGCAGCGCGGCGGCGATGAGCGTGGTGACGTTGGAGTCGGCGATGGCGCTCCAGGCGTTCTTGAACCCCCGGTTCAGGGCCGGGGCGAGGCCGCGGGCCGGAGCCAGGCCGTACTCCTCCCTGGCGCGTTCGAAGACGAGCACGTTGGCGTCGACCGCCATGCCGATGGCCAGCACGAACCCGGCCAGTCCGGGCAGCGTGAACGTCGCGCCCATCGCGACCAGCGCGGCGTAGGAGATCAGGCCGTAGCAGGTGAGCGCGATGGCGGCGAGCAGGCCGGACAGTCGGTAGATCACGATGATGAACAGGGCGGTCAGCACCAGCCCGGCGATCGCGGCCTTGACGCTGGCCTCGATGGCGTCGGCGCCCAGCGTGGGGCCGACCGTCCGCTGCTCGACCAGGTCGAGCGGCACGGGCAGCGCGCCGCCCTTGATCAGCACGGCCAGGTCGCGGGCCTCCTCGTGGGTGAAGGACCCGGTGATCTCGGTGTTGCCGCCGGGGATGCCGGCGCCGCACGGCACGGACGGGTCGAGCTGCGGCGAAGAGATGATCTTCTTGTCGAGCACGATGGCGACGCGCCGCTTCGGGTCGCCGGCCGGCTGGCAGGCGGCCTCGCCGGTCATCCGCTGCCAGGCGTCGGCGTCGCGGAAGTCGACCGTGACCGACCAGCCGGGCCCGCGCTGCGGATCGCTGCGCTCGGTGGCGTCGCTGACGCCGTCGCCGCTGATCGCCACCGGGCCGAGCGCGAGCGGGGTCCCGCTCTCGTCGGGCAGCGCGGTGGCGTCCCCGGCCTTGCCCGGGCCGGTGACCGGATGGAAGGCGAGCTGGGCGGTGCGGCCGATGACCTCGGCCGCCTTGCTCGGGTCGAGCACGCCGGGCAGCTCGACGATGATCCGCTTCTCGCCGGAGCGGGCCAGGGTGGGATCGACGACCCCCAGCGCGTCCGCCCGGCGGCGGAGCACGTCGAGGGCGCGGTCGGTGGCCGAGGAGTCGGCCTTGACCGTCGGGGAGTCTCTGGCCTCGAAGACGAGCTGGGTACCGCCGCGCAGGTCGAGGCCGAGGCGTGGCGTGGCGGTGAGGGACAGGATGATCGAGGTCGCGATGACGGCGAACGCCGCCAGCGCGCGCCACATGGGCGCACGTGACATGAGGCCTCCACAGGCTCAGGTGTGCGGAAGAGGGATCTTCAGAGCACCGTGGAGGGAGGCGCGCGGGCCGCCGCCGCGCCCCTGGGGCGGTCGGCGGCGGCGCGGAGGGCGGGCCGCCGTACGACGGCCGACCAGACGTGGAGCAGCCGGGCCGGGGCCGCGGCGGGCAACGCCTGCCCGCCGGGCCCGGCCTGGTCGTGCCCCGCCTGCCTGACCTGCGCGAGCGGAGGCGGCGGCGGTGTGGAGCCGAGCTTGGCGACGGCGGGCCGGTCGGCCGCCGCCTGGATCGCCGTGACCTGTGTGACGGCCTGTGTGACGGCCTGGGCGGCGACCTGGGCGGCGACCTGGGCATGGCCCGTCGCCGGGAGCAGCCACGACAGGACGAGAAGCAGCGCGGCGGGCAGCCTGGTGCGCACCTCGCCTCCCTCCCGTCGTGACCGTCGTCCCTACCGTAGCCCGCCGCCGGGCCGCTCAGGGCAGCGTGCGCAGGTAACCCGGCGGTTTGCGGACCTGAGTGGCCTGCTCGAAGGCGTATCCGAGGGCGATCAGGGACGGCTCGGAGAAACGCCCGCCGAAGAAGGTGACGCCGAGCGGCAGGACGTCCCTGGCGTACCCGGCCGGGACGGTGACCGCCGGGTAGCCGGAGATCGCCGAGGGCGCGGAGGAGGAGACGAAGCCGGTGAAGTCGTCGCCCTTGGTCAGGTCGGTCAGCCAGGCCGCGTGGTTGGTGGGGGCGAGCAGCGCGTCCAGGCGGCCGTCGGCCATCGCCGAGTCGATCGCGCGGCGGGCCAGCGTGGTGGCCTTGTCGCGGAGGGCGCGGTAGGCGGGGTCGTCCAGGTCGCCGGTGGTGGCCTGCGCCTGCTCGAAGATCTCCTGGCCGAAGTACCGCAGCTCGGTCCCGGCGTGCCGCCGGTTGAAGTCGATCAGCCCGGCCAGGTCGGCGGGGTGCCGTCCGGGGGTGGCGGCCAGGTAGGCGTTCAGGTCGTGCTTGAACTCGGTCAGCAGCGCCGGGAACTCGGCCTCGCCGGCCTGGTCCATGCCCTCCAGCTCGACGTCCACCACGGTCGCGCCGCGGGCCTTGAGGGTGGCGACCGTGGCGTCAAGGGCGGCGCGCACCTCCTGGTTGTCACCCGCGACCGAGCGCCACACGCCGACGCGGGCGCCGTTCAGCGCGCCGGGACGCAGGGCCCTGAGGTAGTCGCGGTCGCCGCCCGGGACGGTCGCCGGGTCGCGCGGGTCCTGGCCCTGGATGACCGAGAGCACGGCGGCGGCGTCGGTGAGGTTCCTGGTGATGGGCCCGGCGGTGTCCTGCCGGGCCGAGAGCGGCACCACGCCGGCCCGGCTGACCAGCCCGAGCGTGGGCTTGATGCCGACCACGCCGTTGATCCCGGCCGGGCAGACGATCGAGCCGTCGGTCTCGGTGCCGATGGTGACGGCGGCCAGGGTGGCGGCGGCGGCGACCGCCGAGCCGCTGCTCGACCCGCAGGGGTTGCGGTCAAGGACGTAGGGGTTGTTGGTCTGTCCGCCGACCGCGCTCCATCCGCTGGAGGACGGGCTGGAGCGGAAGTTCGCCCATTCCGACAGGTTGGCCTTGCCCAGGATCACCGCGCCGGCCGCCCGCAACCGCTGGACGAGGAACGCCTCCGCGGCCGGCCGGGCGCCGAGCAGCGCCTGCGAGCCGGCGGTGGTGCGGAGCGGCGCGGCGGTGTCGATGTTGTCCTTGAGCAGGACCGGGACGCCTTCCAGCGGCCCGTGCGCGCCCCGGCGGCGGCGCCGGTCGCTGCGCTCGGCCTCGCCCAGCGCGCCGGGGTTGGTCTGGACGACCGCGTGCAGCAGCGGGTCCACCGCGCGGATGCGGTCCAGGTAGAAGCGGGTCAGCGTCACCGCGTCGAAGCGGCCGCGGTCCATGGCGCGTTGCAGGTCGAGCACGGTGGCGCGGTCGAGGTCCAGCCCGCGCAGGACGGTGCCGGCGGACGGCGGGGCCGCCTCGCGCGCGTGCGCGGGGACGGCCGCGGTTAACCCGGCGGCGAGCGCGAGCGCCAGAGCGGCGGCCGCCCGGCGTGCGGGCTTCAGGAGAGTCATGGCTGTCGAGCGTAGCCATAATGCTTTCCCGGGAAAATATTCCAATTCGTATATATCCGCCACCCTCGGTCCGGGCCTCGCGGGCGCGGGGCCGGACCGGCGCCGGTACGAGCCCCGGCTACGCGGGGCCGGACCGGCGGCGGGGTGTCAGGGGCAGCCCGTGGCGGCGAAGGCCGTGAACTGGCTGACCTCGTTCCTGCTGAAGTTGTCGTCCGAGCCGATCACCAGTGTGCACTCCCCGCTGGCCAGGCGCGGCCCCCACGACATGGCCTCCAGGTTCTGCACCGGCGGCCGGAAGTCGCCCAGGTCGTAGACCAGCCGCTTGCTCACCGGCCGGTATCCCGCGCTCAGGTCGTCCTGGTCGAGCACGTCGGTCGCGCCCGTCACGTCGATCTCGTACAGCTTGACCTTGTAGTCGACGCCCTCGATCCAGGAGCGCTCCAGGGCCAGGTAGCGGTGGTCGTCGATGGGCAGGATCTCCGAGACCCCGCTGTCGGACTCCCCGGTGGGCGGCACCGGCGCGGCCGGCAGCGCGTCGACGGGGTAGACGTACTGGCCGCGCGGGACACCCCGCCGGTCCCACACGGTGAGCCGGGCGGGCGCGCCGCGCCGGACCGTGGACGGCTCGCCGTCCTCGTACCGCGGCCCCTCGGTCATCGCCGTGATCCGGCGGGCGGTGACGGCCAGGCCCTCGAAACCGGCGTTGCGCCGCGGGCCGTGCTCGGTGGTGGTCAGGCGCAGGTTGCCCGGCAGGCGCAGGTCGCCCAGGTGCCGGCCCTGGAGGTCGGCGGCGCGCACGCCGGAGGCGGCCAGCGGCAGGCCGGGGTGGCCGGCGTCCGGGCGGTCGCCCTCGTCGCCCCACAGCAGGCGGCCGGACCAGCGGTCGTACCTGATGGACTCGGGGTCGGCCGAGCCGGGCTTGCCGTAGCCGGGGTAGGGGGTGCCGTCCCGCCTGGTCAGCGTGGTCACCCCGGTCAGGCTGATGCCGGTGAACGCGCCCGAGTCCCGGTCGATGTCCAGGCGGGCGGTGTAGAAGCGGGCGGGACCGTAGCGCCAGCGGTCGTCGGAGATCAGGTACCAGGCGCCGGTGCGCGGGTCGCGGTCGATGCCCGACACCCCGCCGACGGTGGTGCCGTCGAACTGCGTCAGGTACGGCAGCCGCTGCTCCCCCAGGTACCGGGTGATGTGGACCTCCTCCCGCGGGGCCGCCCAGGCGGGCTGGGTGACGCTCATGGCGACCGCGCACGCGACCGCGAACCCCGTGATTCTTCGCATTCCGTCCCCTGTGTCGTTCCGGTTACGTGGAGTGACCGGGGGACATGAAATTGTGCCCGCGCCCGCCGGGGCGACCGGGACACGCCGCCGCCCGTGCGTCTTTGCCTGGCGGGCCGTGGACAGGCGGGTGGCGCACGGGCCACCGTCCTGTCACCCGGCCGCGCGAAGCGGCGGGAACCGTCGGTGCCCGTCCGCACACTCAGCGCATGCCCGATGAGCCTCTGGAACTCGGTGAGATCACCGTCTCCGACTGGTACGCCCACAACGACAAGATGGCCGAGGTCGGCTTCCTGACCATCGCCAGGCGCCTGCCCTCGCTCGTGACCCAGGCGATGCGCATGTCCTGGCGGGCCGGCCCCCGCGACACCGTGGCCACCATCGCGCTCAACCTCCTCGGCGGCGTCTTCACCGCCTTCGGCCTGCTGGCCACCACCGGCGTGCTGAGCGCCCTGTTCAGCGAGGGCCCGACCCCCGACCGCGTGCTCGCCGCGCTGCCCAGCCTCGCCCTGGTCGGCGCGGCCGCCGTGCTGCGCACGGTGGTGCAGGCCGGCGCGGGCTGGGCGCAGTCACGCCTGACCCCGCAGATCTCCCGCCACACCGAGGAACGCCTCTACGGCCTGACCAGCCAGGTGGAGCTGGTCGCCTACGACGACCCGGAGTTCCACGACAGCCTCGAACGCGCCAACATCCGCGGCGTCAGCGTGGCGAGCGCGGTGGTCAGCTCGGCCATCAACGTCGTCACCGCGACCGTCGGCATCGCGGCGGCGGCCGGCGTGCTGGGCGTGCTCCACCCGGTGCTGCTGCCGCTGCTGCTGCTGGCCGTGCTGCCCGACGCGTGGGCCACCGTGCGCGGCGCCCGTATGCGCTACTCGACGATGTACTCGCTCATCCCCGCCCGCCGGCGCAAGTGGATCATCGCCGAGCTGCTGGCCGACCGCGAGCCCGCGGCCGAGGTGCGCTCGTTCACCATGCGCGGCTTCCTGCTGCGCATGTACGACGCCGTCGCCAGGGCCGAGCAGGAGGTGCTGCTCACCCTGGCCAGGCGCCAGACCCTGGCCGGCCTGGTCGGCGAGGCCCTGGGCGGCCTCGGCACCGCGCTGGTCTACGTCGCGCTGGGCGTGCTGCTGGCCGTGGCGGCGATCCCGCTCGCCGTCGCGGGCACCGCGGTGCTGGCCATCAGGACCGGCCAGTCCTCGCTGGCCAACCTCCTGTACGCCACCAACCGCCTCTACGAGGACGGCCTCTACTTCACCGACTTCCTCCAGTTCTGCGCCGACGCCGAGCGCCGCGTGCCCTCTTCCCGCTCCGCGGCCGTGCCCGAGGGGTTCGAGCGCATCGTGGCCGACGACGTGACGTTCACCTACCCGGGCGCCGACCAGCCGGCGCTGCGCGGGGTGACGGTCGAGATCAAGCGCGGCGAGGTCATCGCGTTCGTGGGCGAGAACGGCTCCGGCAAGACCACCCTGGCCAAGATCCTGTCCGGCCTGTACGAGCCCGACACCGGCACCGTCTCCTGGGACGACGTCGACCTGGCCGACGTGCCCCCCGACGACCTGCGCCTGCGCACGGCCGTCATCGCCCAGGACCACACCCGCTGGCCGCTCACCGCCCGCTACAACATCACCATGGGCACCGACAAGGGCGAGCCCGCCCTGGTCGCGGCCGCCTCGGTCGCCGGCGCCGACGAGGTGGTCGCGGGCCTGCCCCACGGCTACCGCACGCTGCTCGACCGCCGCTTCAAGGACGGCTGCGAGCTGTCCGGCGGCCAGTGGCAGCGCATCGCGGTGGCCCGGGGCTTCCACCGCGACGCCGATTTGCTCATCTGCGACGAGCCCACGGCGGCACTCGACGCCCGCGCCGAGCACGCCCTGTTCGAGCGCATCCGCGACCACTCCGAGGGCCGCACCGTCCTGCTCATCACCCACCGCCTGGCCAGCGTGCGTTACGCCGACCGGATCTACGTCCTCGACCACGGCAAGGTCACCGAGCAGGGCGACCATCAGGCGCTCATGGCGCTCAACGGCCTCTACGCCGACCTCTACACCCTCCAGGCCGCCGCCTACCGCTGACCCTTCCTACCGCTGCGCCTTCCCCTACCGCTGACCCTGCCGGACGCCGGACCTGCGGGGCTTGCGCTTGGCCACCGGCAGGGTGCGGCGTCCGTGGTACCGGGGGACGGCAGCCGGCCGCACGCCGACGGGGTGGGTCTTCTCGTTGGGGAAGACCCACTTCCGCAGCGCCCAGAAGCGGAACACCATGGCGATCAGCGTGCCGACCAGCTGCGCGCTCACGAAGTCGGCGATCTCCTGGGCCGCCACGCTCACGTCGGGGACCTCCAGGCGGAACACGTACCGGGAGATCCACAGCGGCGCCGAGCTGAGCACCAGACCGATGCCGCTGACCAGGAAGAACAGCCCCGCCTCATGACGGCGCTCGCGACCGCCCCTGAGCCGGAACGACCACTCGCGGTTGAGCACGTAGGACACGATCGTCGCCACGAGCACCGCGATGATCTTCGCGGTCACCGGCTTCGGTTCCAGGACGGTCAGCTTCAGCCCGTAGAACACCGCGTTGTCCACCACGAACGTCGCTCCGCCGACCACCGCGAACTTCAGCAGTTCACGGTGCCTCAGCACGAGCGCCTGCAGCGGCGCCGGTAATCTCGCGAGTACTGCTTCTGCGATTCGGAGCACTCTCGATCTTCTCATCCGTCCGGACCGCGGAAGACGCGGACGGTCTGCCGCAGGGTGGTGTCGGCCGGCACCAGCCCGTCCTGCCCGTACGGCGGCGGCATGTTGCCCGGCTCGGTGAGCTGCGGCATCGAGGGAAGCGAATATTTCTCCCGGACGGTCTTCCGGGCCGGGACCCGGGGTCAACAGCCGGGCGCGCTTCTGACACGGCGGCCATCCCGTTCTGACCGGGCGTTGCAAGGCGGGCCTCCCGATGGTGCACTCAAGGACGTTGGTTCCGACCTGTGTTCAGGCCGCCAGCGGGAGCGAGGGCCGGCGGCGGACCTCGAAGGGAGAACCGTGAGACGATTACGTCCCCTACTGCTGTTCCTGCTCGCCGCCCTGCTCGCCGCCCTGGTCGCGGCCTGCGGCGGGGCCGCGCCCGGCGGCCCGCGGGCGACCGGATCGGGCGCGCCGCCGGAGAAGATCAGGATCGGTGTCATCCCGATCCCCGACAGCGCGCTGGTCTACCTCGCCCGCGACCGCGGCTACTTCGCGGCCGAGGGGTTGTCGGCCGAGCCGGTGACCGTGCAGGGCGGCGGCCCGGCGATCGACCGGATGAAGGGCGGCGCCCTGGAGTTCGGGCTGGTCAACTACGTGACGGCGTTCCTGTACCAGCGGCGCGAGCCGGGGCGGCTGAAGCTGGTCGCCGACGCCTACCACGCCGCGCCGGGCGCGTTCCAGCTCTTCGTGGCGCCCGGCAGCCCGATCAGCAGCCCGCGCGACCTGCGGCGCTCCGGCGGCGCGAAGAAGAGCGTCGCGGTGGCCACGCTGCGCTCGGTCGGCACGCTGAGCGCCGAGACCGTGCTCGCCGCGGCCGGTGTGTCCGCGGACGACGTCGCGTTCAAGGAGATCCCCCTGCCCGACATGCCGGCCGCGCTGGCCGCGCACGCGGTGGACGTGGCCTGGATGACCGAGCCGTTCATCACCGCCTACCGCCGGCAGGGCGGCCGGTCGCTGGGCGACGCCATGGCGAACGTGCCCGCCGGGTGGCCGATCGCGGGGTGGGCCACGACCGCCTCGTACGCCGCCGCGCATCCCCGGGCCGTCGCCGGGTTCCAGCGGGCCATGGCGCACGCCCAGCTCGACGCGCGGGACCGGAGGCTGGTCACCGGGGTGCTGGGCACGTACACGAAGATCCCGCGTGAGGTGCTGCCGACGATCACGCTCGGCACGTTCCCCGCCGCGCTGGAGCCCGAGGGGCTGCAGTCGGTGGTGGACACCATGGTGAGGTTCGGTTACCTGCCCGCGCCGCTGCGGGCCGAGAGCATGATCGTCCGGCCGGCCTGGGAGTCGGGGAAGGGGAACCCATGAGCGAGACGCCGGAGCGGGCGCGGGTGCTGCGCCTGATCGACGACTTCATCCTGTACGCCGCCGTCCGCGCCGCCCTGCGGCTGTCGGTCTTCGACCTGCTGGCCGCCGGGCCGTGCGCCGTGCACGAGCTGGCCGACGAGATCTCCGCGGGCGGCACCGGCCGTCCGGACGAGCTGCTGCTGGGCCGCCTGCTGCGGGCGCTGGAGCACCTGCGGCTGGTCGAGCGGGACGCCCGCGGCCGCTACCTGCTCACCGGCGAGGGCGACCTGCTCACCAGCGGCCGGGACGACTCGCTGGCCCCCGCCGCGCTGATGTGGGGCGAGGAGCTGTGGCGCGACTCGGCCGACCTGCTGCACCGGACGATCACCAGGGGCGAGCCCGCCGCACTGGAGCTGCACCAGGTGGACTCCCCCTACGCCTGGCTGAGCGCCCGGCCCGCGGCCGGCGCCCTGTTCAACGAGTTCATGGCCACCCGCAGCGTCACCGTGGCCCGCGCGCTCGCCGAGCAGGACGTGACCGGCGTGGACACGGTCGCCGACATCGGCGGCGGCACCGGCATCGTCCTGGCCACGATCCTGGCGGCCCACCCGCGGCTGCGCGGCGTGCTGTTCGAGCTGCCCGAGGTGGCCGCCCAGGCCCGCCGCCACCTGGACGGGCGGGCGGGCATCACGGTGGCCGAGGGCGACATGTTCACCGACCCGCTGCCCCGGGCTGGCCTGTACCTGCTGGGCAACATCCTGCACAACTATCCCGACGAGCAGGCCGCCAAGCTGCTGGCGCGGCTCGCGGCCCTGATGGACGGCCGCGCCGAGCTGTGGATCGTGGACGCCGTCCTCGACGACGACCCGCACCGCTCGCCCACGTCGGCGGTCGCGCTGGACATGAAGATGCTCACGCTGTTCAGCGGCGGCCAGGAACGCACGCTGACCGAGGTCGAGAGCCTGCTGGGGGCCGCGGGGCTGCACGTCGCCCGCACCGAGCCGCTCCCCCACGGGCTGCACCTGGTGGTGGCCGGGCAGCGCCCGGCTTCCGCGTGAGGCCCCGGCCGTCGCGCACATCCGGCGGCCGTCGGCGAGACTGGCGGCCACGGGCGGTGGCCCGTGGCCGCTCGGCGATGGTGATCTTGGGCTTTCCGCCACTTCGCGGCTTCTGGAAGTATCCGATCATGGAAGAAGGGAGACGCGAAGTGGCAGAGGCCAACGCGGGCGTACGGCGATTACTTGCGGACTCTGGGGAGCCGCGCGGATGGGTCCCGCTCCGGGCGGATCTCGTCACGGCGCTGCTGGGGGTCTGGTTCGGCGTCGGACTGATGATCGACGCCTGGGCGCACACCAATCGCAGCGACCTGGAGACGTTCTTCACGCCGTGGCACGCGGCGTTCTACTCCGGGTTCGCGGCGGTGTCCGGCTGGATCATCTGGCAGGTGTTCCGCAACGTGCGGCTCGGCCGGCAGGGAGTCGCGGCCGTTCCCCAGGGTTATCTGGCCGGGCTGGTCGCCATCCCGGCGTTCGCGCTCTTCGGGCTGGCCGACATGACCTGGCACACCGTGCTCGGCATCGAGACGAGCGTCGACATCCTGTTCAGCCCGTCGCACCTGGGGCTGATCGTGACCATGCTGCTCATCATCACCACGCCGCTGCGCTCGGCCTGGAACGCCCCCGACGTGGGCGTCCGGCCCTCCCTCTGGCGGCTGTTCCCGGCGCTGGCCGGGCTCGCGTTCGCGGCCACGCTGGTGTCGCTGTTCCTGTCGTACGGCGACGCCCTGCAGTACCGGTCCGCGCACGTCGTCGAGGCGTTCTCCAACGCGGACGGGCCCGGCGCCGGGCATCTGGCCACCTCCATGGTCATCAGCAACGTCGTGCTGCTCGCCCCGGTGCTGCTGGTGGCCCGGCGGTGGAACCTGCCGTTCGGCGCGGTGACCGTCATGTACACGATCGCCGTCCTGATGCCGGGTGCGCAGACGGCGTTCGAGAACGCGCCGACCCTGCTCACGTTCGTCGCCGCGGGCCTGGCGAGCGACGTGCTGATCCGCCTGCTGCGTCCGTCCGGCGCGCGGCGGGGCGCCTACTGGGCGTTCGCCGGGCTGTCGGCCTTCGTCACCTGGTCGCTCTACATCGGGGTCGCCTCGGCGGCCGGGGGCGGCCTGCCCACGGTGCCTGAGCTGTGGACCGGCGCGCCGGTGGTGGCCGGGCTGATCGGCCTGGCGCTCGGGGCGCTGTTCCTGCCGAACGCGCTCCCCGCGGACGCGGCCGACGCCGGACGGGCATGATCCGGCCGCTCCGGGTTCTCTGTCTCGTCGCCGTACTCCTGCTCGCGGGCGCCGCCCCGGCCGCGGCCCACAACGTCACGGCCGGTGCGGACCTGCGCTTCGCCCAGACCATCGCCGGCGCCGAGCTCACGGTCGTGATCAAGGGCACCTCGCGGGTGCCGGGGCCGCTGCTGATCGGTGTGATCGCCTACGAGCCGGCGACCGGGCCGCCGATCGGCCTGGAGGTGCGCTCGGTCGAGGACGGCCACAAGGCGACGGCCACCGCGCAGCCGTCCGCCACCCCCCGGTACGTCAAGCTCACGGTCGAGCGCACCGGGCCGCACGAGCTCAGGCTGACGGCGGGGGGCGAGGTCGCCGTGCTGCCGTTCCGCGTCCTGGTGGACCGCGGCTCCGCCGGCGAGTTCCTGATCTACGGCGGCCTGCTGGTCGCCGGGCTGCTGCTGGTGGGCGGCCTGCTCACCGGGGCCCTGTCGCGCAGGACCCCGGCGATGCTGCTGGCCGGGGGCGCGGCGGCCGCGGTGACGGTGGCCGCGATGGTCGTGGTGTTCGAGCCTTCCCTCCCGCCTCCGCCGCCGGACGGCGCCGCGCCGGCGGTGAGCGCGCCGGCCCTCGGACGGCCCTTCGCGCGGGGACGGGTGACGACCGTCCCGGCCCGTCCGGCGGCCGGCGAGGAGTTCACGCTGCGCCTCGACCTGACCGACGGCTCGACCGGGCATCCGGTGGACGACCTCGTCCTGCACCACGAGGCGCTCGCCCACCTGGTGGTCACCAGCGAGGACGGCGCCTACTTCCGGCACCTGCACCCGCTGCGCACCGCGCCGGGACGGCTGGAGGTCCGGCTGCGCGCCGACCGGCCGGGCCGGTTCCTGGCCTACGCGGAGCTGGAGCGCGAGGACTCCGGCGGCCAGTTGCTCGACGGCGAGTTCCGGGTCGCCGGGCACGCGGTGGCCGCCCCGCCGCCCGTACCGCCCGCGGCGGCGGGGGGCACGCCGGTGGTGCGGCCGTCCGTGCCGGTCGCGGGGCGTCCGGCGGCGATCGAGGTGGGTCTCGACGTCACGCCGCGGCAGTGGCTGGGCATGTCGGGGCATCTGATCGTGCGCAGCCAGGACGGCGCGTTCCTCGGCCACGTGCACGAGATGGGCGCGCCCGCGCCGCGGCTGCGCTTCACGTTCAGCTTCCCGGCGCCGGGCCGCTACCTGGCCTGGGCGCAGTACGCGGCCGGCGACCGGATCGTCACCGTCCCCTTCACCGTCGAGGTCGCGGAGGCTCTCGGATGAGGCGGATCCTGGCCGTCGCCGCCCTGCTCGCGGCGGCCCTGGCGGTGTTCCTGTACGTGCGCGGCTCGGCGCCCGGCCCGCTCACCCTCACCAGCACCGGCGAACGGTACGCCGTCACGGTCCTGATCCCGAGGCCGACGACGGGCCGCGTCACGGCCGAGGTGCGGGTGACCGCCGGCGACCCGCACACGGTGGCGCTGTCGACGGTGATGCCCGGCATGGGCCACGCCACCCCGGAGATCACCGCCGATCCGCGCCAGGCGGGCCGTTACGTGGCCGAGGGCGAGTTGTTCCCGATGGCCGGGGTGTGGGAGCTGTCGGTCCGGCTGAGCGGCGCGGCGGGAGAGGAGGTGCTGGTGGTGAAGGCGCCGATCACGGGATAGGGGGCTGCTCTTGACGTATGAAATGAACGATCTTTTAATTCGTCCATGGGACGTATCGCCGGCGTCACCGCCGCCGAGACGCGGGAACGCCTGCTGCGCGCCGCCGCGGACGTCTTCGCCAGGCGCGGCTACGACGGCACCCGTGTCGCCGACATCGCCGCCGCGGCGGGGGTGAGCAACGGCGCCCTGTACGCCCACTTCGGCTCCAAGGCCGGCCTGCTCGTGGCCGCGCTGGGCGCGCACGGGCGGCAGTTGCTGGCCGGCCTGTTCGCCGACGACCCCGATCGGCCGGTCGCCGACCTGCTCGTCGCCGCCGGCCGCCGGCTCCCCCGCCCCCTGGACGCCGGCGGCGACCTCATCGTCGAGGCGCTGGTCGCCGCCCGCCGCGACGAGGACGTGGCCCTCCCCATGCGCGACTACGTCGGCGAGCGCGCCCGCTGGCTGGCCGGCCTGGTCCGCGCCGGCCAGGACGGCGGCGAGCTGGACCAGGCGCTGTCACCGGAGGCGATCGCTCATTTCTGCCTCCTGCTCGCGATGGGCAGCGCGCTCATCGCCCCGGACCCCCACCAGGTGGACGAGGAGGAGTGGGCCAGGCTGCTCATCCGCGTCGTCGCCGCCCTCTCCCCCGCCCCACCGCACGAAGGAACGCCGTGAGAGTACAGATCGACCCCGAGCGCTGCCAGGGACATGGCCGCTGCTACGACCTCGCCCCCGACCTGTTCGGCGAGGACGACGAAGGTTACGGAACGGTCCTGCGCGACGGCCAGGTGCCGCCCGGCCAGGAGCGCACGGCGCGGCTGGCCGTCTCCAACTGCCCGGAGCGGGCGATCGACCTGCTCGGGGAGGCGTGACATGAGCGTGGACGAGCGCTTCGTCAAGGGCTTCGGCGAGCCCGGCGACGACGAGGAGATCGGCACCCGCAGCGAGATCGTCACCGGCCCGGTCTCGGACTGGGCCACCGACTTCTCCCACCTGGAGCCGGAGTGGGCCGCCGACCCGTACCCCATCCAGGACGACCTGCGGCGGCGCTGCCCGATCGCGCACACCGACCGGTTCGGCGGCGGCTGGCTGCCCACCCGCTACGAGGACGTCGCGGCCGTCGCCTACGACACCGAGCGGTTCTCCTCACGCTCGATCATCATGAGCAACTTCCGGCCGCCGCTGGAGAGCGCGCCGGTGGGCGGCACGCCGCCGATCTCGTCCGACCCGCCCTTCCATCACGACGCGCGCAAGCTGCTGCTGCCCGCGTTCACCAAGACGGCGGTCGCCAGGCGGGAGGCGTCGACGCGGGCGCTCTGCCACGAGCTGATCGACGGCCTGGAGGGCCAGGACGTCGTGGACGCCGCCCGCGACTACGCCCAGCACATCCCGATGCGGGTGATCGCCGACATGCTGGGCTTCCCGCCCGAGGACGGCCCGCGCTTCCGCGAGTTCATCGAGAACGCCCTCGAAGGCGTCAACCTGCCGCCCGAGCAGCGGACCGCCAACATGGGACGGCTCTTCGACTACCTGCTGGACCAGATCCGCGACCACGTGGCCCATCCGCGCGACGACCTCACGACGTACCTGGTCGAGGCCGAGCTGTACGGCCACAAGCTGGAGGCCGGGCACGTGGCGGGCACGATCGCGCTGCTGCTCATCGCCGGT